>CAUJJW010000253.1 GCA_963205105.1 Verrucomicrobiota bacterium
TGCGGAGGGCTGAAGGCCCGACCCATCGGTGGAACGGGCTTTCAGCCCTCGGATTTCTAGGAAACCGCTGACCTGGGCCGTTGGCCCAGGCTGGGATAGGACGGGCCGTTGGCCCTGGTACCCGGCTGGCTCACGCCTCACAGAGGAATCCTTCCATTCTGTCCAGACGCGGATCTCCATGTGCCGCGCATCCGTCGAAGCGGGCGTCCCTCCCCCCGGAATCCCTGGTTCAAGGCCCGTGAGCAGGTCGATTTCGAACCGGTGACACTTCATGTGCCGGGGTCGCCCCAGAATTCAAAGAGCGCCCCGCAGGTGCTTCCGAGCTTTCCAACGCTGGGTCCTCGGACCTCGCACCACCCCAGGCCCGACGCCACACCTCCCCTGCCATCCGCTCAAAGCGGCGACGCGACAGCCGCAGGCCCAGCGTCCGGGTCCTGAACTGGTCTTTGTCCCGTACCGTTTCGTACACGTAGGCCTCGAACTCGGGGCCGAATTGCGATGGGTGTGTGCAACGCCCCAGCTGGGCGATCACCCGGAACTCGCGCTGAAAAATCCCAGGCCTCAGCACCAGCACCAGCGATCCCAACGCTCGGGACCACCAAGGAAAGCAACGGCGTAATACCGCCACCTCAAACCTCTCGTCGGAGAGATTGAAGGCGCGGCAAAAAGCCGTGCGAAACGGCTCCCGGGCAGATGGATGGGATGCACTCACGCCTGCCAGCCGGCTTGCGATCGTTGGGATGTGAAAACTTGCGCTTCAATCCCACACCTCTGTCGAGAAAAAAGTCGGAGGCTTGGACATGCGAATTTTCCAAAGATCCCCAGATCCCCTCGCTGGGTGACCCACCCAAGGAACCCAGCGAAAGAACCCGAGGATCTCAGGAAAAATGCACGACAACCTCGATCTGGTCGGCCCGTTTTCAGCCAGGTCGCTTACGGACTGACCACGCGCAGGAAACCTGCAACTCCCTCAGCGGGCACCAAGAAGGTCGGCTCCTGAACCACGCCCAGGTCGGTCCATGCCGCATCCCCAAGCGCCGATTTGCGTTGCACGGTGTAAGGCGCCTGCCCACCCGTCCAGGTGAGGCGCAATCCACCCGCCTCACGGGCCACCACGAGCGTTGCCGGTTCCCCAGGTGTTGTTGCCGGACGGTCCATGGGATTCCGACCCCCGGCCGCACTCAGGATCCCGTAAGCCGAAAGCGCGGTCCAATCGGAGGCCCAGTTTTGTTCCAGGAAGGCGCCCTGATAACCGGCCACGGAATAGAACCCATCGCCCGGAAGCCTACGGCCAGCCCCGATGGCCGGACTGCCGACGAGGAGGCGTGGATCCAAACCGGCGTCGGCATCGCGGCTGATGCCCACCAGCATGGGATCGGCAGTGGTGACATTGTTGTTCCCAGCCACGGTGAACACGTCGTTGGTGAACACCGGCGTCGCGAAGCCCCACCAGAGGTTGTCGGTGATGCTCGGCGCTGCTCCGGTCTGCGGGCCGCCGCCATTGAACGGTTGCCCATTGAAGTCGGTGAAGATGCTGTTATGCCATCCCGCCTGCACGTACCGGCGCAGCAGCATGACGTGATTGTTGGCAGCCCCACCGGCTGAAGCACCCGCACCAATCAGGGTTGAGTTGTAAATCTCGTACGTAGCCACCGGGACGCCCGTACCATCGTTCCGCTCGTTCGGCTCCCCGTTTTGCTCGGAGCCGCTGTCACGGCGGTCGTTCGATTGGATCGAGAACCAGAACTGGTTCTTGCCGTTCCAACCCATGTCCGTGTCGAAGGCATCGTCATCGTTGAACGCCGACACGAGATACTTCGTGTTCACCGAGCCACCGAAGAACTCGAATCCATCGTCAGCGAAGGAGAGCACTTCGACGTTCTCGATCACGGTGCCGCGCCCCACGCCGCCCAACGAGAGACCGTTGATTTCCTTGTCCGGACTGAGCCGTTGGCCGCCGTGACGAATCGAGACGTAACGCATCACCCCGGAGCTGTCGTTGTCATCTGCCCCGCCAAATCGGTGCACAAACTGCCCCTGGATCTGCCGGTCCTCCAAACCCTCGAAGACTTCGAACTTCGGAGTCGCGGCATCTCCCGCCGCATTCACCGCCTTGTTGATGCGGGCATTGCCCAACAGCACCACCCCACCCCAAAGCCCGCGATCGGTGATCAGCAGGTCCTCCGTATCGGTGAGGTCGTCGGTCTCCGCGGTGAAGATGATGGGATTGTGAGGGGTTCCCTCGGCCAGGAGCTTGCCTCCCTGGCAAACAAACAGGCTCCCGAAGTTGGGCGCGGTCCCATTCCGACCTTTGATCACGGTCCCCGGTTCGATCCTCAGGGTTGCACCGTTCAGGACGTACGTGTAGCCGCTCAGCAGATAAACGTTGGTCGCCGACCAGGTGACGTCGCCAGAAATGGCTTCGTTGCTCAGGAACACCTCGTTGCGATACATCGGAACCAGCCCTCGTTCGGAGAGCGAGGTCCATCGACGCAGCCAGTTGTCCTTGTCATCGAAAGCACCCCGGTAAGCCACCGGATGATAGAAGCCGTCGGTCGGAGCCGTTCGGGGGGATGTCAGGGCGGGGCTTCCCGGCAATGGCCTAGGATCCAGTGAACCGAGTCGCTCGCGCCCCAAACCACGCAGCTGCGGATTGAGATTTGTCGTGTTGTTGTTGGCGACCGTTACAAACACGTCATTCGTGAACACCGGGGTGGAGAATCCCCACCAGATGTTGTCCATGAACATCGGCGATGAACCGGTCTGCGGTGCTCCACCGTTGAAAGGCTGACCGTGGAAGTCCGTCAGGATGCTGTTATACCACGCCGATCGGTTGTAGCGCCGAACCAGCATCGCGTGGTTATTGTCCGCGCCCTGCCCGCCAGCTCCAGCGCCCACCAGGGTTGCGTTGTAGATCTCGTAGGTGGCCGCAGGGACTCCGGTGCCATCGTTTCGCTCGTTGGGCTCACCGTTCTGCTCGGACCCGTTGTCTCGTCGGTCATTCGATTGGAGCGCGAACCAAAATTGGTTCTTGCCGCTCCATCCCATGTCCATGTCGAAGGAGTCGTCATCGTTGAACGCCGAAACCAGATACTTCGTGTTCACCGAACCCCCGAAGAACTCGAACCCATCATCCGCGAAGGAGACCGCCTCCACGTACTCAATGGTTGTTCCCCGACCAACCCCACCCAAGGACAGACCATTGATTTCCTTGTCGGGACTCAACCGTTGACCACCGTGCCGGAGCGACACATAGCGCAAGACCCCGGAATTATCATCGTCATCCATGCCACCGTACCGATGAACAAACTGACCGTTGATCTGGATATCCTCCAAGCCCTCATACACCTCGTACTTGGGATTGGCGGCATCACCGGCGGCACTCACGGCTTTGTTGATCCTCGCGTTGCCCAGAATCACCAAGCCGCCCCACAGTCCCCGGTCTGTGGTGAGTAGATCAAACGGATCATTCACATCGTCTTCCTCGGTGGTGAAGACAATCGGCCTGTCGGGGGTCCCCTCAGCGAGAATGCGACCTCCCTGGCAGACGAAAAGCGTGCCAAAATTGGGTGCTGTCCCGTTGCGACCCTTGATGACCGTGCCCGCCTCGATGCGAAGCACCGCGTTGCTCAAGACGTAGACGTAATTCGTGAGAATGTAGGTGTTCGACGCCCGCCAGGTCACATCACCCGAGATCGGGGCGCTGACCATCACGTCGTTGACATCGGATGGCGGAAGGAATCCGCCCGTCGAAAGGTAGGACCAGCCTCGACTCCAATTGGATTCGTTCGAAAACGCGCCCTTGTAGTCCACCGGGCTGTAAAACCCGTCCGTCGGCGGCTTGCGTGTGCTGGTGAACGCAGGACTGCCGGGAACAGGTCTCGGATCCAGACCTCCATCGGCCTCGCGGCCGATGCCACGGATTTCCGGGTTCAGCGTCGTGAAGTTGTTGTTGGCAGTCGTCGTGAAGAGCTCGTTGGTGAACACCGGCGCGGCAAAACCCCACCACAAATTGTCCATCAACGTCGGCGCCGACCCGGTCTGGGGCCCGCCCCCGTTGAAGGGCTGACCGTTGAAGTCGGTGAAGATGCTGTTGTACCAACCGGCCCGGTTGTAGCGGCGAATCAGCATCGCATGGTTGTTCGCCGTTCCACCACCTTGCGCTCCCGCCCCGATCAGGGTCGCGTTGTAGATCTCGTATGTCGCCACCGGGACTCCCGTTCCATCATTGCGTTCATTCGGCTCGCCGTTTTGCTCGGATCCGCTGTCGCGACGGTCGTTGGATTGGATGCCAAACCAGAACTGGTTCTTACCCGACCATCCCATGTCCGTGTCGAACGCGTCGTCATCGTTGAATGCCGAAACCAAGTGCTTGGTGTTGACCGAGCCACCAAAGAATTCGAAGCCGTCATCCGCGAAGGAGAGTGCCTCGACATGCTCCACCAGCGTCCCGCGGCCCACACCGCCGAAGGAGACCCCGTTGATTTCCTTGTCAGGACTCAGCCGCTGGCCGCCATGACGGATCGAGACGTAGCGGAGCACTCCCGAATTGTCGTCGTCGTTGTCGCCTCCGAACCGATGCACGTTTTGCCCATTGATCTGCACGTCGTCCAAACCTTCGTAGACTTCGAACTTCGGGGAGGAGGCGTCGCCCGCCGCATTGACCGCCTTGTTGATTCTGGCGTTGCCCAGGATCACCAACCCACCCCACAGCCCCCGGTCGGTGATCAGCAGATCCTCCGCATCGTCGATATCATCCACTTCGGCCGTAAAGATGATGGGCCGTTGGGCGGTACCCTCGGCGAGAATCTTTCCACCTTGGCAGATAAACAACGTCCCGAAATTTGGCGCGGTTCCGTTGCGACCCTTGATGACCGTACCCGCCTCAATCCGGAGCACCGCATTGCTCAGAACGTAGACGTAGTTGGTCAGGAGATAGCTGTTGGCCGCGCTCCAAGTCACGTCGCCGGTGATGGCCTGAGTTCCCACAATGATCTCGTTGCTGTCCGACGCCGGAAGGAATCCTGCCTTCTCAAGAAAGGACCAGCCTCGCGCCCAATTGCTCTTCTCACCGAAGGCACCCTTGTAGGAGGCCGCCGTGTAAAAGCCGTCTTCCGGCGTCACCTTGCCTGCCGTCAGCGCAGGACTGCCGGACATCGGACGCGGATCCAGCCCTCCGTCGGCTTCGCGACTGACGCCCCGAAGCATCGGATTCAGATTGGTGGAATTGTTGAACGAGGCTGAGGTGAAGAGGTCGTTGGTGAACACCGGCGCCGCGAAGTTCCACCAGATGTTATCCGTCAACTTCGGGGCCGAACCCGTCTGAGGTCCGCCACCATTCAAAGGCTGACCGTTAAATTCCGTGAAGATGCTGTTGTACCAACCCGCCTGCGTGTAGCGCCGGATTAACATGGCGTGGTTGTTCGCCGTACCCCCAGCCGACGCGCCCGCACCCACCATGGTCGCATTGTAGATCTCGTAGGTGGACACCGGAATACCCGTGCCATCGTTCCTCTCGTTCGGCTCCCCATTCTGCTCCGAACCATTATCGCGCCGGTCATTGGACTGCAGAGCAAACCAGAACTGGTTCTTGCCCGACCAGCCCATGTCCGTGTCGAACGCGTCGTCATCATTGAACGCCGACACCAGATACTTCGTGTTCACCGTGCCGCCAAAGAACTCAAACCCGTCATCCGCGAAGGAAATCGCCTCGACGTACTCCACCACCGTGCCACGCCCCACGCCACCCAGGGACAACCCGTTGATTTCCTTGTCCGGGCTCAGACGCTGACCGCCATGCCGGATCGACACGTAACGAAGAACGCCGGAGCTGTCGTCGTCGTTCGCCCCGCCGAATCGATGCACATTTTGGCCGTTAATCACCAGGTCTTCCAGGCCTTCATAAACTTCGTACTTGGGATCGGCGGCGTCGCCCGCTGCGTTCACAGCCTTGTTGATGCGCGCGTTTCCAAGGAGCACTACACCTCCCCACAACCCGCGATCCGTGATGCGCAGATCCTCGAAATCCTCCAGATCGTCATCCTCGGCGGTGAAAATGATGGGTTTCTGTGCCGTTCCCTCGGCTTGGATCTTGCCTCCCTGGCAGACGTAAAGCGCGCCGAAGTTCGGCGCTGTGCCGTTCCGCCCCTTCACCACCGAGCC
>CAUJJW010000254.1 GCA_963205105.1 Verrucomicrobiota bacterium
TCCGGCATTGGGGCATTTTCTCGGGTGCCACGCTGATGGTGAGCACGTTTCTTTATTTTTCGGGCGTGATTCCGCATGCGCATGCTCAGCTCGCGGCCAAAGCCAACGACTTCGAAATTGCCATCATTGTCGTCTTCGTTCTCGGTCTGTGCGTTCGACGGTTTGTCTCAAAGACCGTGACCGACGGCCTGACCGCCATTTCGACCACCCTGTTCGGGCTCATGTATGTGCCATGGCTGCTGAACTTCATTCAGAAGATCGTCTTCCTGCCCGGGATCGATGGCCGCTATTACGTTCTCTATTTCATCCTCGTCACCAAGTTCAGCGACGTCGGCGCCTACATCACCGGCTCCCTCATCGGACGTCACAAAATGATTCCTCGGATCAGCCCTGGCAAAACCTGGGAAGGATTTGGCGGCGCCATTGCGTTTTCCACCGGTGCGAGTCTGGTTTTTGCCCATTTCCTGGGCCACCGGCTGGAAGGCATGACTGCAGTTCATGCGACGATTCTCGGAGTCCTGCTGAGCGTTGCGGCGGTTGTCGGAGACCTCATTGAATCGCTGTTCAAGCGGGAGGCGGGGACCAAGGATTCGGGGCGGGTTTTCCCCGGCATCGGCGGGATTCTCGACCTGCTCGACAGCCTGCTGTTCAACGCTCCGCTGATGTATCTCTACCTGCGTCACGTGCTCGGACACTGATTCCTGCTCGACCTTGCAGGTTTGGCGTGAATTCCAATTCCGACCCTTCATCCTCACGGGCATGGAGAGTTGTCGGCCCCAGGAATCGATGTCGCACGGGGATCCAGCACCACGGGAGGAGTCCGGCGATGGGCCTGCCCCAGGCCCTGGGGCTTCGCACACCGGTCAGCCCGCATCCGCACCGACTCAGCTCATGGATTCACAGACTGCGTTGGACGCGCTGCGATCGGAAGGCGACCTCAACCTGTCACCGCGGCGTCAATCCTGGGCGAGCCGGCACTTGGATGAACCTACCCGGCAGATGGTCGCCGAGGACGCTGAACTCTTTCTTCATCAGTCCCTCTCGAGCCCGTGCCTGAACGCCCTGCAGAAATGCTCGGGAGCCACTCTCACCGATTGGCAAGGGCGCGAGCTCTTGGATTTTCACGGCAACAATGTGCATCAGGTGGGTTTCGGCCATCCGCGCGTGCTGGAGGCCATCACCCGACAACTGCAGGAGTTGAGCTTTTGTCCGCGCCGATACACCTGCGCCCCGGCCATTGAACTGGCCCGGGAATTGACCCGCCTCGCCCCCGGCCGCTTGAAGCGGGTGCTGTTTGCTCCGGGCGGAACCACCGCGATCGGGATGGCCCTGAAGCTGGCTCGTGCCGCCACCGGTCGGTTCAAGACGATCTCGATGTGGGAATCGTTCCATGGCGCATCCCTCGACTGTATCTCCATTGGCGGGGAAGCCATTTTCCGGCGCGACATCGGGCCCCTGCTTCCCGGTTGCGAACACGTGCCACCCCCGGACAACCGCCATTGCCCCTTCCGCTGCGGGGCTGCCTGCAATCTGGCCTGCGCCGATTACGTGGAGTACGTGCTGGAGCGCGAAGGCGATGTGGCGGCGGTCATCGCCGAGACAGTCCGATGCACACCGTTCATCCCGCCGCTGGATTATTGGAAACGCATCCGAGCCGCCTGCGATCGACATGGCGCGTTACTGATTCTCGACGAGATTCCCATTTGCCTCGGCCGCACGGGGCGACTATTCGCCTGCGAACACTACGATGTCGTGCCTGACATGCTCGTCCTGGGAAAAGGTCTCGGCGGCGGCGTGTTTCCAATCGCCGCGCTGCTCGCCAGGGAAGATCTGAACAGCGCCCTCGCGCATGGCGCTTTGGGTCATTACACCCACGAAAAGAACCCGGTGGCCTGTGCCGCCGCTCTCGCAACTCTTCAGGTAGTTCAAGCGGAGGGACTTCCGGCAAGGGCCCAAGAGCTCGGCGCCCATCTTGTCGAGCGCCTTCGCCGGCTCGCCCTGCGGCATCCCCTGATCGTCGATGTCCGGGGCCTCGGACTGCTGGTGGGGGTCGAACTGGGTTACCCCAGAAACGGACAAATTGTCCGGGCCTCGGACGAAGCCGAACAGGTCATGTACCACTGCCTGTCGGGTGGGCTGAATTTCAAGATCACCCAGGGCAACATTCTGACCCTGACTCCAGCCCTCACCATTTCCAGGGCCCAACTGGATCGCGCCGTGGACATCCTGGACCAGGCGTTGGCGCGAGTGGTTCCGACCAGTCGCCCCACGACCCAAGGCTAGCCCGGCAGCTGCTGGCTGGCACGAATCCGAGCGGCAATGCGGTCGCCGTGGTGCCACAGGTACAGCCAGTGGCTCCCGGTCAAAACCTCCACCCGGGTTTCCGGGGCAAAGGCCTGCCATCGGCGGATGCGGGCATGTCCAGCCCGTTCCTCGCTCACCATCAGCGCGACGGTCCCGGCATAGGGTTTCGGCTGATAGCGCTGAATGGTTCTCCAGTAGCAAAGGCCGCCCGGGGTCCAGAACTCACTTTCACCCACATGGCGCGGCGCCAAACCACCACGGATCGGGTCCGCCACCGCCGGAGCTGCAGGAGCCGAGGGAGGGACAACGACCGTGCGAGACGAGCGACCCAGCCGCCGTCGCAGCGCCTCGGTTTTCACCGACAAAAACGCCCGGCGTTCCTCACCCCGCAATCCGATGAGCGCCACGACATTCGCCAGCAAGGCGACGACGGGATTCCGGCGCCATCGACGCACCCAGGCCGCCCACGCATAACGCTGCAACTCAAACGGTCGCGGACACAGCGAATCGGTGAGCAGAAGCAACCCCACCGGCTCCCCTCCGTCCCGCAGTTGACGCGCCATCTCGTAGGCCACCGGCCCGCCCGCGCAGTCGCCGTGCAAGTAATACGGCCCGACTGGCTGGATGGTCCGCAGTTCCGTCACATAATCGGCGGCCATTTTCTCGACAGTCAGGTGGGGTTCGGCTCGTCCGTCCCAGCCCCTTCGACGGAATCCGTACACCGGCTGCTGGGGACCGTAATGGCCCTCCGACAACCCGGCGTGGACATAGAGTTCGCCATCCTCCCCATTGCCGCCGGGAACCACGAACAACGGGGGGCGATCGCCGGCGCCCTGAATGCGCATCAGCGAGAGACATTTCGACTGCTCCGGATGACGTTCCCGATCGGCGCAGGCCGCGTCGATGGTGGCGGCGACGTGTTCCAGGGAGGGTTTCGCCAGCAGTGTCTGGGCGGAGACATCCACCGCCCAGGTTTCCCGGACCCGCTTTACCAACTGGACCGCCAGCAGCGAATAACCACCAAGGTCGAAGAAGCTTTGGCGTCGATCCGAAAGCACCGGCTGCTTCAGCAACCCGCTCCAGATTTCCGCGAGCCTCTGCTCCGTGCCTGAGCGCGGCGCGTGGGAGCCGTCCTCCGGCACGCCGCCCACGCAATCCTCCAGGTCCCCCGCGGCACGGGCCACGTCCAACCATTCGGACGGAACCGCCGGTCCCTCGCAGGCAGCGCCGTCGAAGACCTTCCAATCCAGCCGAACCCCGGCACACCAGAGCTTCCCGGCCGCCAGCATCAGAGAGGCCTCTTCTTCGTCCTTGATGCCGTACAACGACGAGACCACCCGCTGGTCTGGGGAGCGCTTCGGGTTTTGTCGGGCGAGCACCGACAAGGCCTGGCCGGGCCCCACCTCCAGCAGCACCAGACGGGGACGCTCTAGCAACGTCGCCAGGCCGTCGGCGAACCGTACCGGTTGTCGCAGGTGCCGGGCATAATACGCGGGGTCCACCGCGTCCTCCGATCGCATCCATGTGCCGGTCACATTGGAAATGTAGGGGATCGTGGGTTGCGACCGGGGGGTTTGCTGAAGCCTTGCCGCCAGCGGTTCCATCGCGCCTTCCATCATCCACGAATGCGCGGCGTGATCGATTTGCAGACGCCTCGCGGTCGCCCCCTGCGCCATCAACCGACCTTCCAATCCTTCGATCTCATCCGCCGGCCCGGAAACCACGCAGAGTTCAGGACCATTGACGGCAGCCACCGCCAGATGTCCGAACAAGATGGGTTGCAGAGCCTGTTCGGAAAGCCACACCACCAGCATGGCCCCGGAACGCTGCTGCTGGATCAAGGCGCCCCGGTCTTTCACCAGATTCAGTCCAGCGGCTGGTTCAAACACCCCCGCCAAGGTCGCCGCCACGTATTCTCCCAGACTATGGCCGAGCAAGGCCGCCGGCTTCACCCCCCAGGCCATCCACTGGGCCGCCAGGGCATGGCAGAACCCGAAGAGGACCGGCATGAAATGGTCCACTTGACCCAGACGACTGGCGGCTTCCCCTTCCTGCCCCGTTTCCGCGAACACCAAATCCCGAATGTCGGTGCCGGTGGCCCGACGAAGACCTTCCGCGTCCTCATCGAATACGCGGCGGAACTCGGGTGCGGAGCCGTACAGTTCCCGTCCCATGTTGATGCGTTGCGCGCCTCCACCAGGAAACAGGAACGCCACGGGCGGAGGTTCTTCCGGCGACACATCACTCACCACCCACTCCGGATGCCGTTGTTCCAGGGCGGAAGCTGCCGAAGCGGCATCCCGCGCGATGACCACCCGCCGGTACGGGCCTTCGGGCAAATGCCGCCGCAAGGCTGCCGCCAGAACCTCAGGGGCCTCAGGCCGACCCGACAGCCACCGCGCAATCTGTTGCCCGAGCCGCTCCAGGCCCAAGGGACTCGCCGCCGAAAAGGAGAAAAGATGCCAGGACCGACGCGACGGATTCACAGCCAGGCCCGGTGGCCGACGACCTGCCGGCTCCGACACTTCCCGAATCGAGGCATGCTCCGGTTCTCCAAGGGCCATCGCGTTGCAGGATAGCCTGCCGCACCGGCGCGACGGCCGGCAATCCCGGATGCCGTTGCCTGTTCCATGCGGGCGCAACTCCGTGTTGTGGATAGGAGATCTCCAAGCATCGGAGGGTTTTGGGGAGGATTCACAGGATTCACAGGATGCTCAGGAACCCAAGCGAAACGGCATTTCATCCTGTTCATCGAGTTCATCCTGTCAAAAAGAGGGCCGTGTCCTCCGACAACACGGAGATGCGCCCGTTCCATTCCATGGCGTGTGCCAGGAAGATCCCGATGGCTGGCCACATCCACGGCTTTTCGTGTCGCGATCGTGGAGCCGGGTTGAGCTCGGCACGCGCTTTCGCCACGCTGTGGGGGTGAAGCTCGCCCTCGTCCTCGCCACACTCGTCCTGCTGCTCGCGGCGCCTTCTACCCCGGCTGCCGCGCCGCCCACCACCCCGGATCAACCATTCCCTCAAGAAGTCGCCCTGCGATTGAATCTCCCGGACGGCACCGCCCCCGAGTGTTCACTTGTCGATATCTCCCCGGAAGGCGAGCCACGTTTTCTCGTCGGGGGGGGCTGGCACACCGTCCGGGAACAACAACTCGTTGCCGTGCCGGCACTGTCCGCATCACGGCCTGGCGAATTCGTTTTTCCGGATGACCAGGGGCGCGCCATCCGGGTCGACCTGCCCTGGAACGAGGTTCACCAAATCCTTCGCCGAGGCACCCAGCATTGGCTCGCCACCGCCAAAGACCCCTGGGTGGTGGTCGATGGAAAGGCGTCCACGGTCGGATGGCCAAGTCGCTGGGAGGTTCGTCAGATTGCCCTGGATGCTGACGGATCGCTGTGGGTGGCCTCGAGCGCAGGCCTCTTCCGCCGAACCGAAGGAGGATTCGTCCCCGTCCCGATCACCGATACAGCCGGAAGGGTCTGGGGCGCCGATCTGCGCGGTGTTGGTTTCGATGCCGCGCAGCGCCTCTGGGTGGCTGGCCCGGCCGGTGTCGCGTGCCGCACCGGGCCGAACTGGGTGGTTTATGAAGGCAAGGACGGCCTGCCCTACAATGATTTTACCGGAATCGCCGCAGGCCCCAGTGGCGAGGTTTGGTTCGGAACACGACGCGGCGCCATTCGCTGGGACGGCTCGCATTGGGCCTATCGCCAGGGGCTGCGCTGGTTACCTGACGATGCGATCCGAAGCATCGCCGTGGATGCCAAGGGCCATGCATGGATCGGCACCGCCCGAGGACCCGGTGCAATCCTTCGCCGCCCGATGACGCTCGCGCAAAAGGCGGAGCTCTACGAAACGGAGGTCGAGCGCTACATCAAGCGGACGCCGTTCGGGTATCTCTCGGAAGTGGGATTGGGCGCCCCCGGCGATCGTTCCAAGATCATCTATTCCGACAGCGACAACGACGGACTGTGGACCTCCATGTATGGTGCCGGGGAGTGCTTCGCCTACGCCGCGACACGAAAGCCCGAGTTCGAAAAGCGCGCGCGCCAGGCCTTCGAGGCTCTTCGATTCCTGCAAAAGGTCACCCAGGGCGGCCCGAACAGTCCGCCCAAAGGGTATGTGGCCCGCACCATCCGCCCGATCGACTGGCCCAATCCCAACACGGGCAGGCTTGAGGACGACCGACGCACCCGGGCGGATGGCGACCGTCTCTGGAAAGTCTATGAACCCCGCTGGCCGAAGAGCGCCGACGGACAGTGGTATTGGAAGAGCGACACCAGCTCCGACGAACTGGACGGCCACTACTTTTTCTACGCCCGGTATTATGACCTGGTCGCCGACGAAGCCGAAAAGGAACGCGTTCGCGAGGTGGTCCGCGACCTGACCGACCATTTGGTCGCACACGATTTTTGCCTGGTGGACCACGACGGAACGCCGACGCGCTGGGGTGTGTTCGGCCCGAAGAACATCAACAACGACCCAAGTTGGTGGGCGGAACGCGGCCTGAATTCCCTCAGCATGCTGAGCTACCTGGCGGTTGCGGAGCACATGACCGGCGACGCCAAGTATGCCCAAGCCGCGCGTGAACTGATCGACCGGCACGGTTACGCCGCCAACGTGATGAACCCGAAGACGCAGAGCGGGTTTGGCTCGGGGAATCAGAGCGACGACGAGATGGCGTTCATGTGCTTCTACAACCTGCTGAGTTACACGAAGGAAACCGCGTGGCGTTCTCGCTGGCTGTTTGCGTTCTATGCCTACGCCGCGCTGGAACTGCCGGAAATGAACCCGTTCTTCAACTTTGCCTACGCCGCTCATGGCATTGGGGCCTCCTTCAGCAATCCCTGGGGCGATTTCCCCATTGGCCCCTGGGAGGGCTGGCACGAGGACAGCATGGCCACCCTGCGCGGATTCCCCCTCGACCGCTGCGACTGGGGCCACCACAACAGCCACCGCCTCGATCTCGTCCTGCTGAAGCCCCAGAACTCTTCGGATCTTTATGAACCGCGGCGGGCTGGTCGCGGCCACCGGGTCAACGGAAAGGTTCTCCCGGTTGAAGAAAGGCATTTCGGCCACTGGAACACCGACCCATGGCGCCTGGATTACGGCGGTGGCGGTCGCGAACTCGCCAGCGGCGCGGTGTTTCTGCTGCCCTACTACATGGGCCTCCACCATGGGTT
>CAUJJW010000255.1 GCA_963205105.1 Verrucomicrobiota bacterium
CGCCTTCCGTCCTCCGCCCTCCGCCCACCGCCTTCCGTCCTCCGCCCTCCGCCCTCCGCCCTCCGCCTTCCGCCCTCCGCCCTCCGTCCTCCGCCCTCCGTCCTCCGCCTTCCGCCCTCCGCCCTCCGCCCTCCGCCTCAGCGCAGCGGCCGGCCGATGTACCATTCCTCGTTCCAGCGCGTCTTGTCCCGACGCGCCTCGGAGGCGTGCCCGTCCGCCCAAAGGATGTTCCCGCGCTGCCCACTGTGCCGGTAATACTCCCGCAAACGGTCAGGCCATTGCGCCCATTGGGAGAGGTCCAACGGCGTGTCCTCCGGTCCGTCCAACATCGATTCCCAGGCGTCCTGGAACACCAGCGTCAGCGCCGGTTGCGGCAGGGTATCGGCGCGGCGCGCCCGATCCGGCAGTTCCCCCAGCAACCCCTCGAACATCGCCATCTCCAGACCTCTGGCCCGGCGGTTGGGGGTTTCCCGAAATCCGTTGAACCCGTAGGTCACATAGACGTGGCCGTCCTTGAACCGCCCGTCGTTGTTGGGAGGACCGTCGTATTGGTCGTCGACCGCCTTCGCCGCCGGACAAAAGAAGACCTTCTTCTCCCGCGCGACATACGGGAAATACGCCACCCCCCAGTAAGCGTGCGTGTGGTCCGGCGCGATCACCTGCCCCGCGTCGCTGGCCTGCGGTCGCCGAAAATCACCGCCGTCACGAATCCAGCGCATCCAGTTCCGATGCGGATGCCCACGACCGTCGTTGTCCTCCTGGTAGAGCGTAAAACCCAGGTGGATCTGACGCATGTTGCTCTTGCAGGCCACCCCCTTGGCCTGCGCCTTGGCCGATCCCAGCGCCGGCAACAGCAGGCTCGCCAGAATCGCGATGATCGCAATGACCACCAGCAATTCGATCAGCGTGAATGCCCCTCGTCCGCAACCAACCCCGGCACCATGCGTCCGTAGCGGCGGGCGTCCCGCCTGCCGTAGAGGGGGGCGTCCCGCCCCCCGGAATTCCCCTCCCGACAACACGAGGCCCAACCGAATGATCCGCCGGGCAAGATGCCCGGCTCTACGGCAGGCGGGACGCCCGTCGCTACCACACGCGCATTCCCCCACTCCCAGGTTCGCGCCTCGTGAGCCGGTCGTTCTTGAACAGGGAGCTCCCCATGGCCGCCCATGCTCATCCATCGGATCCCGCGCGTTCATCACACGCGCCATTTCACCCGCCCCATGTTCCATCCATGCCGTGCTTCGGTGACCTTTCCGCGACGTTTTGTCCGCAGCGGATTTTTCCGCCCCATACCCCTTGCACAAGGCCGCCCACGAACGGCGAAGTCTCACGCGTAGGTTTGACGGCCGGGAATTCCGGCCCGTGATTGAACTCATGAACCACCGAATTCTCCTCACCAGTGTGTGCCGGCCCATCGGGCCTGATTGCGGCGATGCTTCCTCCGTAGGCTACGAACTCCTCCACCGCCAGATCACCCGCGCCCAGGGCATCTTCAGCCCCCGCACCGTCAACGCCCATTTCGGCCTCGAATACATCGCTGAGAATCTCGACTCACCCACCGTCGTCCTCCAGTACCCATCCGAACGCGAACTCATCCGCGAGCTCAAGAAGGGCTACGATTACGTCGGCGTCTCCTTCCTCATGGCGGTCATGCATCGCATGAAGGACACCGTCGCCCTCATCCGCAAACACTCGCCCCAGTCCAAGATCGTTCTCGGCGGTTACGGGACCATTCTCAAGGACGAGGAACTCCTGCCTTACGGCGATCACATCTGCCGCGAGGAAGGGGTCGCCTTCTTCCGCCGGCTCCTGGGCGAACCGGAGATCCCCAAGCCCTACAAGCACCCGCTCCTGGTCAGCTGGCTCAAGGTGTTCGGCATCCGCGTCTCCGGCACCGGGAAAATCCTGGCCGGCCTAGGTTGCCCCAACGGCTGCGATTTCTGCTGCACCTCGCATTTCTTTTCCCGCAAGCACATCCAGCTCCTGCCCCACGGCCGCGACATCTTCGCCCTCGTCGAGCGTTACCTCGACATGAACCCCAACCTCGTCTTCCTCATTCTCGACGAGGATTTCCTGCTCAACCGCCGCCGCGCCATGGAGTTTCACGACTGCGTCGTGAAGAGCGGGCGTTCGCCCTCCATCTTCGCCTTCTCCAGCGTCAAAGCCATCAGCCAGTACTCCGTCACCGAGATCCTCGAGATGGGCATCGACGGCTTCTGGATCGGTTACGAAGGCACCCGGTCCGGTTACGCCAAACAACAGGGACGCCCGGTTTCCGAAATCCTCACCGAGTTCCGCGAACACGGCATCACCGTGCTCACCTCGATGATCGTCGGATTCGATTATCAGGATCAAAAAGTCGTCGCCGCTGAACTGGATGAGCTGATGAAGCTCAAGCCCGCCCTCGGCCAATACCTCATCTACGGTCCTGTCCCCGGCACGCCCTTCTACGAACGCGTCATCCAGGAGAACAAGCTCCAGGACGTCTACACCACCGACAAGGACCTCTTCTATCGTCGCGCCGATGGCTTCCGCACGATGATCAAGCATCCCACCCTCTCCCCCGAGGAGATCGAGGCGATCCAGAAATGGTGCTTCGACGAAGATTACCAACGCCTCGGACCCAGCCTTTTCCGGGTGATGGACGGAAGGTTGCTCGGGTATCGCAAGTTGAAGGATTCCCCCAATCCCGCCCTGCGCCGCAAGGCCGAGTACTACGCCCGCGAATTGCGGAAGACCTACCCCATCTTTCTCGCCGGCCGGCTGTTCGGACCCAACGCCCGCATCCGCCAGTGGATTGGCGAACTCGAACGCCAGGTCCACGCCGAACTCGGAGAACCCACCCTGGGCGAGCGTTTGACATCCATCGCCGCCCTCGGCGCCGCCGTGTGGACCGGGATCACGCTGAAACTGAATCTCTTCCAGCATCCCAAACTCACCCGCACCGCCTACCGCTGGTCCGAGAAACGCTGGACGGCCTTCGAGCGCTGGGACGATTTCCGCCGCAAAGGTCTGCTCCCAAATCTCTCGATCCAGGTCGACCTACAACACGCCCGCAAACAGGTCTGGCTCCGCCTCGAAGGCGTGCTCAGCGGCGCCGACGCCCGGGGACTGGGCCAACGCCTTCGCGAATCACTGGCCCAAAGCCGTGCCAAGCTCGTGCTCGACCTTCAAAAGCTCCAGTGGGACAAGATCGAAGACCTCCAGGGCCTGCGCGACACCTTGGCCGCCTATCGTTCCCGTGTCCGTCTGGTCCTGCCGAAGCTCTCGGCCGCCCACCCCGAACTCCTGCTGCTCGCCGGGATGTTCCAGACATACCACGCCTGAACCTTTCTTGAACCTTGCGCCCGTAGCGGCGGGCGTCCCGCCTGCCGTAGAGGGGGGCGTCTCGCCCCCCGGAGTCCGCTCTTCAGGCCCTACAAGGTTCCACCCTCCCTTCCGCCGGGCACGATACCCGACTCTACGGCAGGCGGGACGCCTGCCGTCACACCACGGGCGTCCCGCCTGCCGGATTGATTCCCACTTCATGGGCTGTCGATAGGTCGGTTTGGAACAGGGGGCTGACCACCCACCGACCGATTCCCAGCCCCTCCCACGGGCCATCGGCCCGTTCTATACCAGCCTGGGCCGAAGGCCCAGGAGGCATGCCCAGAGTTCTGCCAGGGCTGTAAGCCCGACCCATCGGGTGACGATCCATCCATCGGTGGTACGGGCTTTCAGCCCTTGGATTCATGGGGATCCCGCTCCTGGGGCGTTGCCCCAGGCTGGTCTGGCACGGGCCTTTGGCCCTCGTACCCCAATCGACTCAACGCCGACCGAGACACACCCGCCAACTCATGCCTGATCGGGGACCCATTCTATTCCCATCAGGTATTGACCTTATAACTACCCAGGTAGTATTACCTGGGTAGTGACACCGCATCCCTCTCCCCCTCTCCGCGTCGGTGATCTGCAGTTGCGCATCCTCCAGGCCCTCTGGGCGAAGCCCGATGCCACCGTCACCGACGTCAACGCCGCCCTCAAACCCGACCGCGACCTGGCCTACACCACCGTCGCCACCATGCTCCGCAAGATGGAAGCCCGCGGCCTCGTCGCCCACCGCGAAGAAGGCCGCTCCTTCCTCTACCGCGCCACCGTCGACGCCCAGCAAGTCGGCCAGGGCATGACGGATCACGTCGTCGAACGATTCTTCGAGGGCAGTCTCGCTGGCGCCGTCAGTCACCTGCTCCGCACCCGCGAGGTGAGCCGTGAAGAACTGGACGAACTCGAACGCCTGATCCGTGCCGCCAAAAGGAGGATCTCATGACACCCGACCTCGAGTTCTGGGCCCGCACCCTGACGGTGCTCGCCCTCGAAATGGGTCTCGTCGTGGGCCTGGCTGCCGTCGTCTCACCCCGACTCGCTGCCGCCGGGCACCGCCGACTTCTCTGGCTCGGCGTGTTCTTGTCCGTGCTGCTGATCCTTGCCGGCGAAATCTCCGGCACCGCCCACTCCGTCTCCCGCTTCGCCAACTCTCCGGCATCGCTCCCGGCCCCAGGCGTGATCGTGACAACGGCCAACGCCGCGCTTGAGGGAGCATGGGATTCCGTCGAGATCGCCCCTCGTATCACGCTTCCCAGCGCTGACATCACCCGTCCGACACCCGCTACGGGCACGTGGTGGCCCGGGCTGGTTTGGCTGGCGGGGACGTTGAGCCTGTTGGCGTACCGAGCGGCGGGCCACGCACGCCTGCTTCACCGCCATCGACAATCCGAAAGCGACCTCGAACCGGAACTCCGCGAGCAGGCGGATCGACTGGCTGAACGGATGCGGCTTCGGCCCGTGACGATGCGTTGTTGGACCGGAATCCGCGGACCGCTGGCCTATGGCATCCTCCGACCTTCGATCGCGTTGCCGCGCGACTTCCTCCAGCGCTTCGACGCACGTCAACGCGACGCCATCCTCCTGCACGAACTCGCTCATCTGGCCGCGCGCGACCCACTGGCGCTCGTGTTGGCCGACATCGTGTGCGCGCTCGCGTGGTGGCACCCGGCGGTTCACTGGGCTCGACGCCAACTCCAGGCCGCCATGGAAGCCGCGGCGGACGAGGCGAGCACGTTGGTTCCTGAAGGCCGGACCGCGCTTGCCGAATCGCTGGTGCGGCTCGCCCGAGACCTCACGACGCCCGACACCGCGCGTGGACTGGGAGTCGCCGGGGCGAGCAACCGCTCCCAACTGGCGGGGCGCGTCGAAGCCTTGCTCTCGGGTTCACGAGACTGGCAACGCTCGAGCGGGCGGGCGCGATGCGCCACCGGAGTCGGAGCCGTACTCGTGGCTTTAGCACTCATGGTGCCGTCTGGGCCCGGACGCGCCGACGCTCCGCTGTCGCGAATCCTGCTCGCCGCCACACAACCTTCGGAATCCGCAGCCACGTCCCGGAGCGAACCCTCCGTCTCCGAACCCACGGCCCCAAGCCCTGTCCCGACGGAAACCACGCCCTCCCCCTCCGAACCACCCCGTGAGGCCGAGCCTCCGCCGGCCAAGGTCAATGAAGCCGTCGGCAATTTCCTGCCAGATTCCGAGTACGCACAACGCCAGCCGCAATGGGATCTCGTCAGCGCCTGGGCCGAACAGGTGAAACGGGAAACATCATCTGCGCCCGACGCCAAACGGCGAGGACCACCCCCGAAAGCGCTGCTCGCAGACTCCGGCGGCTCGCTGGCTGCCGTTTCCTCCGCCGAGGCATCCCCACAAGCCGCTCCGGCGGAAACCAAACCCGATGTCGTGACGCTCGAAGTCAAGGTGCTCGAAATCAGTGATCGCGCGGGCACCGCGGATGTCGGCTTCGACTGGCTCTTCGGCCAGACCTCCGTGCAACCCGACCCTGTTCGTGTCGAACGCCCTTCCGACGGTGATCCGGCTGCCGGTTCCCCGCACGCCGAGGCATTTCGCGTCGAAAAAACGCGCGTCGAGGGCCAGGCCGCGGTGGTTTCTGAAGCCCAATGGGGGGCTTTGCTGAAAGTGCTCGAATCGAGAGGAGGCGTGACGCTGCTGGCCGCCCCGAAAATCACCACCGCGGCGGGACGCGCGGCCGAGGTCCAGATCCAGGATGCGAGGACCATCGTCACCGCCGTCGACACCAACGGCCCGACCAGCCCCCACGTGCGCTACCACACCGAAGTCCATGGTTTCGGACCCCGGATCCAAATCATCCCATCGCGACGGTCGGACGCCTGGCATCTGGCCCTGTTGGGAGGCGTCAGCGAATTCCTCGGTTACGACGATCCGGGGACAAATTCTGTGGTGGTGCACGGTAAGGACGGAATCCTCTCGGCCCAACTGCCCTTACCCCGACTGCGGGTCCGCAACGTGCTCGGGGAGGGAACGGTTCCTCCCAGTCATTCCCTGCTGATTCGGGGACCGGTGACGGAGTGGGTGACGAGAACCAAAGGCTCCTTGTTCCGCCGATCCCGCAAGGAAGTCGAACACCGCCGCCTCTACATCGTGGTGACCCCGGTCAGGAACAAGTGAAGGGAACTGACATTCTCGGAAGTCCCCAAGAAGTTCCCAGCCTCAGGCAACCGCCCCCGAACCGCCCCACAGGCCCCGTCCAGCTGAGGGACTCCGCCAAACCTTGTGTCTGCAGTCACCGGCGTTTCACCATCCGGCCTACAGGTCCCATAAGTCCCACAGGTCCCACCCACACCACCCCCATGCCCCCCAAAAAATCCCGGCTGGAAGACCACGTCCAATACCACAAAGACGGCACCGTCTGGGCCAAAGGCCAGACCGCCGACGGTGTCCCCGAGGGCTATTGGGAGTGGTTCCGCGTGGACGGAACCAAGCTGCGCTCCGGTCACTTCGAGAAGGGCGAGCAGGTGGGAGAATGGACGACTTACGACAAGCAAGGGCAGGTCTACAAAGTGACCCGGATGAAACCGAAGAAGGGGGCAGTCCAACGAACCTAGACTCACCGTCGCGGTGACGAGGGGACAGGGAGACCGGGTTGACCGCGGTAGGCTGTCTCCAAAGCACGGGAACAACCGATGACAAGTTCACCCAAGTCCCATCTTCGAATGGCCCCGAGCGGGCCTTTCCCAGTTCCCACCTCGAAGCACCGGCTCGACGGGCACCGCCCGGATTCCGTCCGCCAGGGGGAAATCCCGTTCCCCATGGTGCAGCACCACTCCTTCGTGGATCACCTGATCCTTCAAGGCCTGGACCAAGCCCGCTGCGTCACGGGACCCCACCGCCATCGCCAGCTTGATCTCGAACCCGATTCGCCGGTCGCCCCGGTCAATGACCAGATCGACCTCGGACCCGGAGTGGGTGCGGTAAAACCAGAACCGGCTTGAGGGTCGCGCCAAAGCCTCCAGCGCGATCAAATTCTCGATCACGTACCCCTCCCAGGACATTCCCCGAAGTCCGGTCCTCTTGAGTGCTTCAACGTCACGAACGCCCTGCAGGTGGTGGAGCAGGCCACTGTCTCGAATATAAATCTTGGGAGCCTTCACGAGTCGTTTCCCCAGATTCGCGTGGTAGGGCCGGAGACGCCGCACGAGAAAATGTGCCTCAAAAAGATCCACCGTGTTCTGGAGCGTGTGGTGGCTGATCCCCACAGCCCTGGCCAGACTCGACGCGTTCAACAGCCCCCCCTGCTGGGCCGCGAGCATCGAGAGCAGGGTATGGAACTCGTTCGGCGATTGCCGCGTCCCAAATCGAGCCATATCTCGTTCCACGAACGTGCGAACATACTGGTCCTCCCAGTCGTCCCACGCGGCATCCGACTCAGAAAACAACGCGTCCGGAAATCCGCCCCTGTGCCACAGCGCCTCCAGCGTCACTTCCGGTACCTCTGCTGCCAGGAATGGTGTCAGTTCAACCATCCCCATCCGGCCAGCCAGTGATTCCGAGACCTCCCGAATCAGCGCTGGGTCCACAGATCCCAGCAGGAAGAATTGCCCCATACGACGGCGGTCTTCATCAATCCTGCCTCGTAGGACCGCAAAGATCTCCGGGAGCCGCTGAACTTCGTCCAGGATCAGCGGTGGGCTGAAGTTTCGTAGCGCCAGTTCCGGATCGCTCGAAAAAACCCGGAAATCGGATGGTTTCTCCAGGTCAAAATACGTCGACCCAAGCCCTCCCCGCGCCAGGGTGGTCTTTCCGGATTGCCGAGGCCCGAGAATCGTGACCGCCGGGAACCTTGTCGCCAACTCCTGCACCCGAGCCAGCGCCCGCCGCTCAATGGTCATGGGTTGAAAATTGGACATTCCATTTCCAATTTTCAACCCATTTAAAGAGCGTCCATGCTCTGACTCTTTCAAGCGGCGGGTCCGCCTCCTCGCGTTGTCGAAGACTTCTTAACCGGACTCATCGAGGCCCCAGATATTGCAGGCGTGATTGTTTTCGCCCCAGTCTGCCGCGCTGGCTGCCATGCGGAACCTTCCCCACCCCGCCATCGAAACCGTGGACCTCACCCGCCGTTTCGGCGACGTGACCGCGTTGGACCGCGTCTCGTTGAGCATTCAGCCCGGTGAATTCTTCTCCCTGCTCGGCCCGTCCGGGTGCGGCAAGACCACCCTGCTCCGCCTCATCGCCGGCCTGGACGCTGCCGATGGCGGAACCCTCCGAATCGATGGGGTCGAGGCCGCCCTCATGCCCGCGCACCAGCGCCCGGTGAACACTGTCTTCCAGTCGTACGCCCTCTTTCCCCACCTCGACGTCCGGAACAATGTCGCCTTCGGACTCCGGATGAAGAAAGTCGCCCCGGCCGAGATCGATCGCCGTGTCAACGACGTCATGGCTGTGGTGGAAATCGGACCATTGGCGGATCGCCGACCCAGCCAACTTTCCGGCGGCCAGAAACAGCGCGTGGCACTGGCCCGGGCGATCGTCAACGAACCCAAGGTCCTGCTCCTCGATGAGCCCCTCGCCGCCCTCGACCTGAAGTTGCGCAAGCAGTTGCAGTTGGAGCTGCGCAACCTTCAGCGCCGGCTGGGCATTACTTTTGTGTACGTCACCCATGATCAGGAGGAAGCCCTCGTCCTCAGCGATCGCATCGCCGTCATGCGCGACGGGCGCATCGAACAACTCGGCGACGCCCGCGCCCTGTACGAGCGCCCACGCACCCGGTTCGTCAGCCAGTTCCTCGGCTCCTGCAGTCTCATCGAAGGACGTACCCGGTCCTCCTCCGACCAAACCTTCGTGGCGCAGACTTCCCTCGGCGACCTGACCGTCGCCGGAACCGCTCCCCAGCGCGCCACCTTCACGCTGGCCATCCGGCCCGAAAAGATCCGGGTCCTGCCTCTTGGCCATTCGCAGATCGGATCCCTGCCAGCCAACCGAGTCCGCGCCCGGGTCGATCAACGGATCTACGTCGGTTCGGAGACCCATTACGAACTCGGCGCCGGTGCTGAGCGGCTCCGGGTGGAAACCATGAACCGCGACACCCAAGACTCCGACCTCGTCCCGGGCCAGGACGTCGACCTCGAACTCCCGCCCAACGCCCTGATTCTGCTCGATGACTAAACCCACCGCATCCAGGGCCGTCCGGGTTCGCTTCGGTGAATCGCTGACTCGCGGACAGGAACGACGGCGAGCGGCGGCGACGAGCGGCCCCGGCATCCTGTGGGTGACACTGTTCCTCGTCCTGCCGTTGGCGGGAATCCTGGGCATCAGCTTCCTCTCGCGTGGCGACTACGGCGAGTTGGTTTGGGATTTCACCTTCGACAACTTCAAGCGTTTCGCCGGGTTCGGAGTGTTCGGATTCGAGCCGCTGTACCCGAAAATCATCCTGCGCAGTCTGGGAATGGCGGCCGTAACCACGGTTCTGTGTGTGCTCGCCGCGCTGCCCTTGACCTTCTTCATCGCAGGTCTCCAGGGGCCTCGTCGTCAGATCGCGCTGATGCTGGTGGTGATCCCCTTCTGGACCAACCTGCTCATCCGGACCTACGCCTGGCAGATCGTCTTTTCCGGCAGCGGCTGGCTTGCACGAGCTGCGGCGACCCTGGGACTCATCCCAGCCGGCGAGGCCTTGTACCCGGGCGCGTTCGCGGTGTTCGTGGGTTTGACCTGCGATTTCCTGCCGTTCCTGGCCCTGCCTCTCTACGCCTCGGTGGAGAAAATCGATTGGAGCCTCGCCGAAGCCGCCAGCGATCTGGGCGCCAACGGCTGGAATGTTTTCCGGCATGCGTTGCTTCCTCAAATCGCTCCCGGGCTGGTGGCGGGCGCGATCCTGGTGTTCATCGCGGCGACGGGGCAGTTCGTGATCCCAGATCTTCTCGGCGGCGCAAAGACGGTGCTCTTGGGAAATGCCATCCAGCAGCAATTCGGAATGAGCCGCGACTGGCCGTTCGGTTCTGCCATCGCCTGCCTCACCATGGTCCTGGTGATGGCCGGTCTCTGGCTGTTCCGCCGTACCGCCGGAGAACAAGGAAGGGACTCCTTCCTATGAACCGCTCCCGATGGCCCCTCGGGCTCGGCGCCGCCCTGATCTACTTCTTCCTCTACACCCCGATCGCGGTGGTGATCGTCTACTCCTTCAACGCCGCCAAACGCGGCGGGCCATGGACCGGTTTCACCACCGAGTGGTACGTCAGGCTGCTCGAAAGCCCTGACAAACTGGATGCCTTCAAAAACACCGCGATCCTGGCCCTGACCAGCACCCTGATTTCCACCCTGATCGGATCGCTTCTCGGCTACGGTCTCAGCCGCTACGATTTTCCCGGTCGCCGGCTCTTCTCCTGGCTGATGTACCTGCCGGTCGTTATCCCCGACGTCGTCCTGGCCATCGCCATGCTGATGTTCTACTCGATCGTCCGAGACGCCTTCGGACTCTTCCAGCTGGGCATGAGCACCATGATCCTAGCCCACGTCACCTTCCAGATCCCCTTCGTCGCCATCATCGTCCGCTCGCGGTTGGTCGGACAGGACCCGGCCCTTGAGGAAGCTGCCCATGACCTGGGCGCCGACGCCTGGCAGACCTTCCGTCATGTCACTCTGCCCCTGATGCTCCCGGGCATCTTCGCCGGAGCCGCTCTTGCCTGCACCCTGAGCGTGGATGATTTCGTGGTGAGCTTCTTCACCAGCGGCCCCGGCGCCACCACCCTGCCCATTCTCATTTATTCGTCCGTCAAGCGCGGCATCACCCCCGACATCAACGCCCTCTCCACCCTCATCGTGCTCGTGTCCATCCTGGGAACCATCGCCGTCACCTGGTTCCAACGACGTGGGAATGCGCGCTGACATCATCACCCGACCGAGCTTGGTGCAGCAGCGGGACCCGAGATTCGCCGTGGTTCCCCAACCGCCCCCAAGGGACGGCATGAGACAGCCCGGGGTGAAACCCTGGGTTGGGATCCACTCATGGCTTACAACCCCTGAATCGCCCTCCCGAAATCCCCGGTTCATGGTCCGAGTAGCGTGTCCGATTGTTGGAAAACGCTCCTCTCCATGAAACATGCCTCCGTAGCGGCGGGCGTCCCGCCTGCCGTAGAGGGGGGCGTCTCGCCCCCCGGAGTCCTCCCGGGTCATGGTCGGTGAGCATGGCGCCTGCGCCAACACCGCTTCCCATGAACCGTGAATCTTCAGCCCCGGATGGGGCGGCAAGACCCTAGCCCACGGCGTGAGCCGTGGGGACGAAGCCCAAAAAAAACAAAAGCCCCGGAGGGGCGATCAGAAAAGCAGGGGCGGACAGAACATCGTGCATTCTCCCAAATACCACCCTCGACGCGGCCCATCCTGATCGCCCCTCCGGGGCTCAAAATCCAATGCAACGCCACACCCATGGCTCACGCCATAGGCTACCGCTCTTTCGACCCTCCGGGCCTCCCAAACGTCGCGCGTCTCGCCCCCCGGAATGCCGGGTTCATGGTCCGTGAGCAGGTCGATTTCGAACAGGGTGCTCCCCATGAACCTTGCCGCCGATCCTCCCGAGAATCCCAACGGGATTCCGTCCCAAAGCCCGGGGTTGGACCGCGTCGCGGGCCTACCCCGGGTGGGAGATTCCGAGAATTCACAACCCCAACGGGGTTGCGGAAGGCGGGCGCAACCCCGTTGGGGTTGGCTCCAAT
>CAUJJW010000256.1 GCA_963205105.1 Verrucomicrobiota bacterium
TGTAGGCGCCGACGTCGGTGGTGCCGTTGCCATCGGCGGCATTGACGTTGTCGAAGTTGGCCGAGAACGGCCCGCCGGGCGGGGGTTCGGCGATCATCCTGGCCGGGTCATCGGTTTTGGGCGGGTACTGCCAGTAACCGCCGGTGCCATTCTTGGTGGGGTCGTAATAGGCGGCCTTGTACCACTCGTCGTCGTTGGGCAGGAAGTAATCCGCGTTGTCATTCCGACGGCTGACGACGTCGTAGCCGGTGAACGTGTAGGTGCCGGTTTCGGTGTCGCTCTCGGCGGTGCCCCCATTGCTGAGCCAGTTGGCCATGCGCATGGCGTCCACGGCGGCCACGAACAGGACCGGCCGTTTTTCCCGGCCTTCGAGCACGGTGTACGTGTAGTTGCCGTCTTCGCCGTCGCGAAGGATTTCGCCGCCCCCGGAGACCATCAGGTTGTGGGGATCGGATTTGGCGACCGCGTTGAGGAAGGCGGCGTACTCGGCGTTGGTCACCTTGAACTTGGAGATTTCGAATTCGTAGGCGACCTGGCCTCGCGCGGTGTTCCACTGGGTGTCCCGGGGATTGCCGGGATTGCCGATGACCACGTACTTGTCGGCCTCGGCCAGTGGGGACGTGAAATCCACCCGGGTGTTTGGCGCGATCAGATTGCCTGTACCTGAACTGAGGTCACGGATTCCCGAGACGGTCAGGGTGTACTTTGTGCCCGGCGATTGCGCGGATGTGGTGAGACGCACAGATGTGGGCGACAGCACGAGGGCCTCGGAGATGGCCAGGCCGCCGCTGAGGCCGTAGTTCGAGAGCGTGGCTGCGGTGGCCTCGGAGACGGCCTCGGTGAACGTGACGGTGACGTCGGTGTACGAGAACCCGCCCACCACGCTCTTGATGGCCGGGGGAACCGAATCCCGCTCGACGGTGACGGTGGTTTCAAGGCTTGGGACTTGCGATCCGGAGACGAGGACCAGGCAGCGATAGCGCACGCCGTTGTCGGCGAGGGAAAGGGGAGGCGTCTGGTAGGAGGCGAGATTTGCGCCGGGAATGTTCACGCCATTGCGTTGCCACTGGTATTGGAGGACATCCGCGGGTGCACCCGTCGCACCGTTCAGGGCCGCGACCACAGGTCCGAGCAGCACACGCCGGTTTTCGAGGGTGGACACCGCGGCGGGCAGGTCCTGGGTGAGGGTGACTCCGACGTTTTCGTAGGGGGCGATGGCTTGGACTTCGGCCAGGGAGAAGTAGCCATCGCTGGTGCTCAGCGGGGTTTGGGATTCGAAGCGCACGAAGCGCCCGGAAACGCCGGGCGGCAGATTGTAGGCGACCTGGAGGGGAGGACGGCCGGGGTAGGTGACGGTCCAAACCACGGTTCGACTGGCATCCAGCACGCTGAGGGTGAAGTCGTCGTTGCGCACGGTGCAGGAATTGAAGAGAGCGGAGCATTCGGCGGCATCGAGCACGCGGAACCAGACTTTGACCCGGCCGATGGGTCGGCTCCCGCCGAGGTCGACCTCCCACCAACCGGGATCCTCGGGCGCTCCGTTGAGGGTCACGGAACCCGATGAGAATGCCTGGTTGGTGTTCCCGTCGTTGGCGTGGCTGGCTTCGCCGCCGGGGCCGGTGCTCGATTGGGAGGCAGTGCCGGATTGTGCCCAGTTCACCTCGAAGAATGGGGTGGTACCCGAGAGGACCACGGCAGCCATGGCATTCCCGCCGAGATCTTTCACCCCGCTGATGGTGGCGGAGTAGGGGGCGTTTTGTGCCAACCCGGCAAGGCTCAGCACCACGACCTGGTAGGGATGCTGATCCACCGGATCGAGCAACACGCCGCTGAGTCGCGCCTGGGTTACCGTGACCCCGGCCCCAAACTGGTAGTTGGCGAGGGTCTGGGCAGATGCCGCGTCCAGGACTTCGCTGAACGTTGCGGTCGCTTCCAGGGTGGCGCCGCCGCGGAGCGCGAGGGATTCAATCGTTGGAGGTGCGGTGTCCTTGGTGACGAGGACCTTCGCCGTGGCCGAGGTCAACGCAATGCCGGAGGCCAGAAAGCGCACGCCATACCCGGTGTTGGCATCCGCAAGAGTCTGGACGAGCGGGGTGGTGTAAGTGGTTGACGTGGCACCCGGAATGTCCGCGCCGTTCCTCTGCCACTGGATCGACAGCCGATCCTGCGGGGCGCCTGTCAGTTGGGCGCTGACCGGGCCAAACGTCGCCAGACGTCCCTCCGTGACGGTGACGTCGACGGGTTGCTGGGTGATGTTGATGCTGGTTCCCTGGTAGGGGGCGATCACCTGAACCTCCGCCAGCGAGAACAGCCCGTCGCTGGTCGTCAGAGGGGTTTGGGGTTCGAACCGCACGAACTGTCCGTTGACCGCTGGAGCGATGTTGTACGCGACGTCATCGCCAGGGCGGCCCGAGTAGGTCTTGCGCCACACCTCCTGGCGGTTGGCGTTCAAAACGATCAGCGTGAAGTCGTCGTTGCGGTTCTGGCAGCAATCCGTTCGGAACCAGGTGTGAATCCGACCGATGGCTCGGGTCGCGGTGAGGTCGACCTCCCAAAACGCGCCCCCGGCGTCGGCGTCCGCCGCCGCTCCGCCGCTGTGCGTGACGGAGCCTGTGGCGGCATTGAAAACGCCGCTTGTGTTACCATCGATCGCGAGGCCGGCATTGCCGGCATCAGGATTCGCGTTGTCGATGATCGTGCTGGATTGGGTGGCGATCCCGTCCAACGCCCAGTTGACCTCGGTGAACGTTTGCGCGGGCGCAATCCCGACGCACGCACCGGCGCTGGTTAGGAGCGACAGGAAGGATCTCAGCCAGGTCCAGCCCCGTGGATGGGCAGCAGGTGGGGAGGATGACGTGAGCTCCGAGATGGGAAGTGGAGGATGCCACATAGAAGGTTTGTGGATTCTTGCTGTTGGGGGGTGCGTGGACCCTGGAGACGAGGTGAAACTTGTACAAGGTAGAATCAGACCTCATGGAATCGCGCCTGCGGAGACGGGGCACATCGAAGCCGCGCGGTCATTGCCCCTTTGGTGGGATTGCCGAATGGCGTCAGGCGTGGATACGTAGCGGCGCATGACAAGGAGGAGCATCTGGAGTTGCCCTGGGATGGCCCGGGGCTGGGTTGTGGTGGTGTTGCTGGCCGTGTTCGTCAGGGGCGGGGGCTCCGGGCAGGGGGCCACGGTGGAGATCGAACGTCCCCCCAGCGGGCACCGACCCCGGTTGTCCGTGGCAGCGCCCACCAACGAGGTGGTCACCTTGCAGGCCAGCGCCGATCTGGCCGGTTGGTCGGATCTTTTGGTGGGCCATGGCAGCCTGATGGGCGTGGCGGATTTGCGCGAACCCATGCCGGAGTCCGCGTTTTATCGGGCGTCGGTCCGGAAGCTGGCGGCTGGCGACGATGGCAAGAATGTGCTGGGCGGCGTTGGGGATGCGTTTTTGTCGGCGGCGGGGGATCCCTGGCAGCGGCAGTCGCAGTGGGTGAAATTCGCCCTGCTGCTGGAGGCCCCGCACCGCGTGTGGTTTCAGGACAGCCAAAAATATGCCTTCCACTACGAGTTCGGGACGGCGCGGCTACCGGGATTTGCCGGGTTGACCCGGGCGCAATTTGACGCGCTGACCCTGCACACGAACGGGCAGAAGGCCGTGCTGGGCGCGGTTGTTTTTCCGCCTTCCACGAACATCTCGGAGATCGGCATTCAGTTCGTGGGATTGGATGCCTTTCCACGGGAACAGATCGCGACGTGGTTCGAGACGGTACGTGCGATGATCCAACGGGAGCCGGGCGTGGAAGTGCTGTACCTGCCGACGTTCGAACAAGCGGGAGTGGCTCGGGACCATGCGGATTGGTTTGCCGGCCGAGGCATTCCGGTGAGCGCGGCGGGTCGCTGGGTGATCGGCGACGAGTGCTACGCGCCGGGTTGGGCGCTGGGCCGGTTGGTGAACGTGCCCGGAGCCAGGATCAGCGAAGCCTATCGCGCCGGGCATTTGCTGCCGACCGACGTGCTGCTCACGGACCAGGTGCCGGCCGAAGTGCCGCCGTTGGCGGGCATCATCACCATGACTCCGGCGACCCCGAACTCGCATGTGGCCTTGTTGTCGCGGTCCTTCGGCATCCCGTTCGTCTATCTGGCGGAACAAGCGGTGCGCACCCGGGTGCAGGGATGGACGAATCGCGATGTGATGGTGCGGGCGGT
>CAUJJW010000257.1 GCA_963205105.1 Verrucomicrobiota bacterium
TCCGGCGGGCTCATTACCGGTTCCACCGAAACCTGGCACCACATTCGCTGCTCTTTGGGCTCCCCCGACTCCTGGTCCACCGGCTCCGCCGCCGCCTCCCCCACCGCCGCCCAACCCTGATCCATTACCGTTGATGGCACCGTCAATAACGATCTCCCGTGCTCGAACCGTGAGTTGACCAGAATTTGCTTCGTTGCCGTTGTAACCCCGGACAAATACAGTGACACCAGGGATAACAACGAACCGACCAACGTTCTCGTATGTCCCACCAAGCACTACCCCTGGTCCTTGGTTGATGACCAAATCTCCCCCGTTGAAGTTCCCCGGACCAGGCCCCTCCACAATCTGAGCATCGCTTCGCAAGTCCGCGCTAATGCATGAGATTAAAGCGATCAGATAGCGTGCAACAACGACCGCCCAGCCTTGCTGCGCTTCGAGTTTGCCCCTTCGAGTTGCCGCCGCGTGCAGCGGTTGCACAATGAGCCGAACGGAGGGCTTTTCTGCAACACGATGCTGACAACATGCTTGTTTGTTCATGCGAGAGGGCCAAACCACCCTACTCCGACCGCAAGTGCTTCCGTGCATATGGGATGCGAACTGGGTGTCCATGTAGCGTGGGGTAGAGAACGTTGATTTCTATGAAATGCTGACAGGCTCCTAAAGAATCGTCCATGGGTAGAAGTACATACGCGGACGTTGCGGAGGGCGAAACTAACGTGCAGACAGATGTTTGTAGGTTACTTGCAATTAGCCATTTAGGCTTATGAAGCCGTTGCAAGTCGACACCGTGGAAATCCCCAAAATCCCTTCCTGCAGATTTGTCGCAGCGGTGAATTGCGACCTGCGTTCTGCGTACCAAATGGATATCTAAGGCTCAGATTTGGCTCCGCGGCAACCCTTGCGAACCGCACGTTGGCTCTGGATCGAGGGGCCTGCGCGCAGAAGGTCAGGCTTTTGGGGAGGGTTTCGCCCCTCCACTATGCCAGAGCGTCGAGAATGTTCTGAGAATTCGGGACCACGGGGCGACCTGACTGATGACCCGGCCCATCTTCTTCATCCCCGCCTTCTTACGGATTGCTTCGCACTGGTTGTTGATGGTCCCTACGGTGGTGCCGCGCACGACGGCGATCTCCCTCGCGGTCATCCCTTGCGAAAGCAAATTCAGCACATCCAGCTCCGCTGAGGTTAGTTCCAGCACCCATTCCGTCTGATTGGTTCCAAGGCTCATTTGACGGAACACCCAAGCAATCCGTGGCGAGAAGATGGCACCACCATCCGCAACCACCTCAATGGCTGCCAGAATCCTGGATCGACCATCCCCCTTGAGCAAGAGGCCCGAAGCACCCAAGAGATAGGCGAGCAGGATGTCGTCACCCGAATCGACGACCGTATGCATCAGGACCCGCTGCTCCGGGCGGGCTTTCTTGAGCTCCGCCAGGGCCGAGAGCCCGGAGCCGGTCGGGAACCGGATATCTAGGATCACCACGGAAGGGTCCACCTTTTCCACCCGTTGAACCACGTTTCGAACTGATAACGCCGCCAGCACACACCGGAAACCGGGCGTGCCATCGAGCAGATCACGAAGCTCGGTACAGATCTTCTGGTCATCCTCGAATATCGCAACGGACAGGGGCAACGGGGAGGTCATGGATAGGCGGTTATCGACGACTTCAGGGCGCTGGAGTCATCCGTCAGGATCCCTACGGCGGCGACCTGGCCAAAGAAGTCCTGCGGCCGAGGCCCGGACCTTTCCCTGGTGGGCCGGGTGGATTGGCAGTCGGACCGATAGGCGAGTGCCCAAACCCGTGGCTGTGGACAAAACAAAAGAACCCCCCAACTGCTCGACCCGGCTGCGAAGCGTGAGACCTCGGCTCCCGGCCACCTGGACCCGCTGCCCGTTGAGCCTTTCGGAATCGTTCCCCATGCCGTTGTCCTCCACCTCCACCAGAAGTTCGGTTGCTGTGACGTGCAACCGGAGCAAGGCTGATGTCGCGTGTGCATGCTCGACCACATTCGCCAGGGCGATGCGAACGGCAGCATGTGCTGTCTCCGCCGCTCTGCCGTCCACGCGAGTGCCCGCAACCTCCTCTTCCGGCAAGTCCAATTGCAGCCGCAAATTCCGACCCGAGGCGAATTCCCACGCCCAATCGGTTAGCTCGCCTATTAGGCCACACAGGGTGGGACTCTCCTGTTTGATGGTCCAGATGGTCGCCCGAAGCTCATCGATCACTCGTCGAATGCGATGGTCCTCGTGGCCGAGACCGCACAATTCCGAACCCACAAAATCGTGCAGTCGATGCCGCATGTTCTCCAGCTTCACCCGAGCTGCCTTCCACGCGAACCCAAGCGAGCCGATCGCTACCGCCGCGACCCCCAGGAGGGCCCAGAATCCTAGGGCCCCATAGGCAAGATTCGGGTCGGAGTGGTCCGAGCGGTCGCGACGCGACTCCAGCGCGGCAGCCAGTGTGGCTTCTGGGCCTTGAGCGACAAATGCTGGCTCCCGCAACGCCTCCAACGCTATCGGCCGTGCCCCGAGTCCACGGGATCCGAATATCACATCGCAGCGGCCATTGGAACCGCTGACGAAGGGAAACCCCGGGGAGCCTACCCCGAGATCCGTCAATCCGTCCCCATCCAGGTCCCCAAGGGCGGACAGTTCGAACGAGTACCGGCTATTGGGAAGCCCGCCGGTAATCTGCAGCATTGGCGTGGTTGAGAAGCCCGTGAGGCTACCTGGGAAAATCCGAAGGATGCCGTGTTCCTCCCCAACCATCGGTGCTAACGGCGAGCCTACGGCGAGGTCGGGAAAGCCGTCTCCGTTCATGTCCCCGGCCACGCAAACAGAAACCCCGAATCCATCGGACGGAGTGGGGCTTGCCCACATCACGTCGGGTGTGGCCCGAAGTCCCTCGGGCCGCCCAAAGAAGAAATGGACCTCCCCGACCCCTGGTAGCCGATCGCGCGAACTCGGCCCTGGAAGTCCCACCATGATGTCGGCCATGTCATCCCGATTGATGTCACATGCCCCCCAGAGCCCCCGACCCGCCCTTGAGTACGGTCGTTCCCCGCGATAGACCCAGGCTGGCTCAGCCTGCAACCCCTCCGCGCAACCGAGGTAGAGCCTTACCTCCCCATGACCGGGCAGGGCCGCATCCCAGCGGGGAGCTGCGATCAAAACGTCCGCGAGGCCGTCCCCATTGACATCCCCAGCGGCCTGAACGTTCTCCCCCAGGCGGATGCCCTTTTTTCTACCCCAGGCCTGCCACACGCTCTCAGTCGCCAATCCGCGGGGCGTCCCCAGGTAGAGGAACGCCGCTCCCTCTTGCTCAAAAACCCTGAATGCGACAGGTGCTCCAACCAGCAAGTCGTCCAACCCATCGCCGTTGACGTCTCCGACGACAGCCAGACTTGATCCGAAATGCGCCAATCGGAGGGGGGTCGAAAGGATTTGAACGTTGGCGTTGCCGCTATTACTCCAAGCCCTCACCACCGCCACCGCACCAAAGCGGTCGCGATCTGGCCCCACATAAGGGGCTCCAATTACCAAATCTGCGACGCCGTCACCGTCAAAATCTCCCATCCCAGAGACCGCGTGCCCGATCTTGCCGAGCGGGAGGAGTCGGAGAAAAGAGGGTTCCGTGCCGGCCCATTCACCGTCTGGACCCCGGGACAGCCAGATGAGGTTGCCGCCTTGGGGGGCTCGACGGCTATTGGATGGAGCGGAAACCAAGACACCTTGTGCCTCGACAGGGTCGGGTCGCCATGCAGCCACCGCATACCCCAGTCGCTCGCCTTGGAGGCTGCCCATGACCGTCAACAGGCGAAGGGATTGGCCCTCGCCGAGTTCGAATCGGCTGGCGATGGGATCCCACTCTGCCCCCGCACCCGGAGGCAAGTACAGGCATGTGGCCATTCCGACCACCAAAAGCCTGGTTGCGCCGAGCAAAGTCCCATGCCTACTCGCAAAACAGCCTGGGTGGGATGCGCGCATGCGATTCAGCACTTCTGAAGGGTCATCGGATTCCTGCGTTGGGGTCAATTGTCTTGCCGGGGCGAATCGGCCATTCGCACCCCAGCAATCCGGCAGCGAACCATCGATGATCCGCGACGCATCGCGGCACGGTCTCCGTCCTTTCGGCGCAACTTCCAAGGCGACGCAGAATGCATTGGAAACGGACTCAAGATCGTATCCGCAACGGCCGGACATTCTGCATCGATCCCGAGGAATCTGAGCGCAGTCCGCATTTTCCTCTTCACCATTTGGGCAAAGCACGCCGGACCCCTTCCTTTCGGAAGGATTTGGCGGATACCAAGCGCACAGCATGCGCACACCTCTTGTACACCAGTCCGGCACTCGCATGCGCACTCTGGCGGACACTGGAGAGTGCACTTGAGCCGACGCGCACGTGGACAGCGCTTTCGAAAGGACCGCTTGCTTTGCGGTGTGCTTCCGTTCCGAATCCCGTCCGAACCCTGGCGCAAACCTTTGTGCGCATGGGTGACGCCAGGAGATGGATGCCCACATGCACGAGGTGCAGACATCTCGCAAAACATGAGGCGCATCCGGATTAGGCTCGGGAGCGCGCCTTCCTGTTGGTTTCGTGATTCAGACCGGTGTGGGGCGACGAGCGCACAGCATTCGCGCTCGGGCGTGCGCCCTTGTGATTGCAATGGATTCACGACGCCATGACCCAGTCATCGAATGATGAAATCGAGCGTCTGCTTGCAGAGCATGGACCCAGCCGTCCTGCTCGTTTCGCAGCCCTGACGCCGTCAACGGATCTGATTCGGGGACTTCGCGAACGGGGTGGGTCTTTCGAGACCATCCAAGGTGGTTGCCCGCGACAAAAGGATGAACTGAAGATTGTGTCATTCCTGCACCCATGCCGCCCCTTGTTTCCCTACCGTGGAGGAATGCCGCAAGAACACGCAACACTCAGAACATTCTCCCGGGACAGCAGTCCTTCCAGCCTGGCACCTGCCATTCAAGGTAGCGATCACCTGTTGAGCAAGACAGAGCTTGCCCGGTACCTGGGCGTCACGGGGCGGACCGTTGAGGAATACCAACAACGCGGACTGCCTTATTTTCGGTTGAGCGCTCGACGGAACCGCTATGACTTAACGGCCGTTCGTGCCTGGCTCGAGAGACATTGCCGAGTAGTTCGCATCCATTGACACCCGATACGGGCGAATCTGGAACCACCGGGCCCGTAAGGTGAAATAACTCATGCGGCGTCCCCATGGTAGAAGCGAAGCAGTCCACCCAGTGTTTCTCTAGAGCCACGAACGGCAGAAAACCCTTTCAAGCGACTAAATTTCCTACCATCGCCGGTCTCGAGACTGGGGTACGAACCAACGGTTCGGGCGGATGATTCGTTGGGCCACTCGCTTCGGCCTTGTCTTCAACTTCAGGAAGCACACCGAACCAAGCCGTTGCTTCCGCAGGTGTCACCAACTCGCGGTAATGTCGAAAGACCATCGCCGGGGAGTTCCCCGCTTCGAAAGCCGTTTGCTCGGGGCTCTGGGTCACGGCCAACCGATAGGAGACGAACGAGTGACGAAGTCCGTTGTGCTTCCACGCCACCTTGGAATCCCGGGACAGCCAACCGATCTGCTTCGCGACGTTCGCGAACGGAAGCACGGGGCCGGATGGCTTCCGGATCGGCGCCAACCACGCCGCCAAAGCCGGGAGCACAGGAACCAAACGCCGGGACTTTGTCTTGGCCTTGTCGGCGCCGACCTCCACGAAACCGCGTTCCAACTTCACTGCCGCCCAATCCAATCGGTGGATCTCGGCCGTCCGAAGCCCAGCAAACGCTCCAAGGGAAAGGAAAGGAATCATGTCGGGCCTTGCAGCCGCCAAAAATCGGGCGAGTTCATGGGGGGTGAAGATCTCGATCGCGGAATCGTCCACCGGCGCGACGATTTCCAGTTTGTCGGTCGGGAGCTTGCCTTCAGGAAGGTGCCCCCGCTTTTGCCCCCACTTCAGCAAGGTTCGAACCAGTCGAAGGGTGTTGAATCGGTGGCGCCCTTTCTGGCCTGTGGCGTCGATCCACGTTTCGAGTCGAGCGGCGGTGAGGGAATCCGCGTTGTCGGCCGGGAAGGCTTCCGAGAGCTTTCCCAGGCGCCGCTCAATGTCCCGCGCGTACTCGGGTGAGGCCGGCCGCCCCATGCGGGTCGTGCGGTCCCTGGAAGCCATGAAGGCGGCGACCAGCTCGGCGACGGTTATGGGAACAACCTGGGGACCGGCCGCCGAGCGCAACCAAGCATCCGCCGCGTCGGACAGGCTCACCCCAGGCGGGAGCTTGTCGATGGCGGAGAGGTAATCGAGACGGGCGGGTCCTGAGAGGGTCGTGACGGTCAGGAGGCCACGGCCGACTGCGGCGATGTGGGCGTCCGCAGCCTTCACGGCATCGTCGAACGTGGCGAAGCTGGCGAGCGTTCGTTTGCCTTCGGCGCTGTAAAAGGCGACCCGAAACTCGTCGTAGGTCCGGCCCTTCTTCAGCTTCCGCCGTCGGTAGATCGTGGCACGACCGTTCTTTCGCTCGACGACAAATGGGAATACGACCGGGAGCTCGGTTCGATTCGCCTTCATGGCCCCATTGTGGGGAAAATGTGGGAACCGTCAACCAACCGGAGCTAAGTCGTTGATGCAGATGGTGGAGGCGGGGGGAGTTGAACCCCCGTCCCTGGCCGGACTTCCAGCCGCGACTACATGCTTAGTCGGAGGAGAGTATTCCGCGGCACGATGACGCTCCGACGCGAGTTGTGCCGCGTAGTCCGCATGAAATTATTTCAGTGGTGAACGCGCGGTCTCCGCTCACCACCTACCCTGCTGTCGGCGCCCGACCCGGTAAGCAGGAGTCTCCGGGGGACGTCACAGCCGTTAGGCTGCGAGGGCCAATTCTTCGTTGGCTGCTAACTTTTGACCCGATTTTTTACGAGGCCAACGGATCATCCTCGGCATGCCGCCTCTGTAAGGTCGCCCAGGTCGAAACCAGTACGCCCCCCACCAAAGAACGAACGGGGTTACTCTCGCGGCTTCCTGACTTCCGTCAAGGGACGTTTCTGTCCAAGCCTCTTCGCGTGTTCCATCACGGATGCCGCCTCCCCACACCTCCCATCGCTTCACCCCTTCCCGTGCGGTCGAGGCACGCCCACTCCCTGAATCACTTCGAGTGTCCGATTTCTCGTCGTGCGGGTAATTCCCTGTGGTGATGTTGCCGTCCGACCTCGTCCTTCTCCGCCAGTTCACCGACCAACGGTCGGAGCAGGCCTTCGCCACTCTCGTCCATCAATACGTCGACCTGGTGCATTCGGCGGCAACACGCCTAACCGGCAACCGACATCTCGCCGAGGAGGTCGCCCAGGCCGTGTTTCTCGCACTCGCCCAGGAGGCACCCAAACTCGCCCGGAAGGTGAACCAGGGCATGCCCCTTTCGGCGTGGTTGCACATCACGACCCGGAATCTCGCCGCCAAAGTCATCCGCACCGAAGTCCGCCGCCAAGCCCGTGAACAAGCCTCCGACACCATGCGACTCGACCCGGAAATCAACGATTCGAGCTCCACGGACTGGGATCAGGTCGCGGCCCATCTGGATTGGAGTCTTGGGGAATTGTCCGAGTCGGACCGCCGCGTCGTCCTTTTACGGTATTTCGAAGGGAAGACGGCTCGCGAAATCGGTGGGCAACTCGGAATTGCCGAGGACGCCGCCCAAAAGCGGGTGCTCCGCGCACTGGATCGACTCCGATTCCATCTCAGGCGGCTCGCACCGGGGCTCAGTTCGTCGACATTGGCGAGCCTTCTCGGCGCTTGGGCGGTTCAGAAGGCACCACCCGCCCTGGCAGCGACGATCGCTCAAGGAGCGTTGCACAGCCTTGGAACAACCGCATCGCTGGGAATCGTCCACGGATTCCAAAACACCTTTTCCCAAGCCTTGATGACCAAGAGCCAGACAATTGCCACCGGCGCTATTCTCGCCGCGCTGGCACTTCCCATCGCGTATCAGGCGAATGAAATCCAAACTCTCCGTGGCCGGGTGCCGCCCATCGCGACGACCCTCACAGGGTCTTTCACGAACACGGCTGCGGAACTTGTCATTCCGAACGCGGACGCCGCGCTTAGCCCGGCTTCATCGAGGAATGGCGAGGTGAACGAGATCGCCCGGCTCCACGCTCGAGCCGATGAACTCCGCAAGGCCATTGACGATCGCCGCAACGCCACACCACCCCCTGCACCGTTGCTTCCCGAAGCCGCCGGCCCACTCCTGCTAAGGCCTGGGCAACTCGTGGCCGTCACCAACCTGGTCACTACCGGCACCGAATCACCAGAGGCCACAGCCCAGACAGTTCTGGCGCACATGCGGGATGGAAACTTGGACGCCATGCTCGCGTTGTTCCTGCTTTCGCCCGACGACCGCGCGCAAATGGAGTCCGATATTCTCCAAGGCGAGTCGGCTCGCGAAACCCTGATCCAACGCATGAAACGCGAGATGGGCTCGATCCTCACCGTCGAACTCCTCGGCGTGGAACCACTCTCCGAGCGTCGCAGCTCGGTGTCTCTTCGGCGTGTCACAGACAGCGAAACCAACCAGCTCAGGATGGTCTTCGGCCGAACTTCGGCAGGCTGGAAACAGATCCCATAACGAACCCATGCGCCTGCGGTCCTTTCTCCTGCTTCAGCTGCTATCGCTGACCATCGGCATCACCGTCCTTTGGTATCAGCGGGCCACTTTGCATGATCTCCGGTCGGAGGAACCTCCTACGGCGGCCCCTTTCGCTGCGGGTCCGCTCCCTGTGGGCAGTCCTACGCCCGAGACCATTTCCGATCTCGCTTCTCCGGCTGAATCTCACCCTTCCGTCGAATTGCTCCAACTTCGCGCGGAAGTGAGTCGACTCCGCGCCGAGTGGGATTCACTGACGCCTCAAGCCCATGCCGCGAGGCGCGAGGCGGATGAATGGAACCGCGTGTGGGACGGGCCAAGGCCTTCCGATCGACCGGGGTTTCGTCGGTTTTCCGATCTGGCTCCGGAAGGATGGGCAACCCCCGAAGCAGCGTACGGTTCGTTCCAACACGCGTTCCGGAACCAGTCGACGGAACCGCTGACACCGACCCGGATGAAGGAGATCTTCGATCTTCCCAGTGACTTCGATGACCCTAAATCCCGCTATTCCATAGACATGGGCGCCGGTATGCAGGGGGTTGGGTACCGGATCGCGCGGTCCGAGCTGGTGGAACCCGGACAGGTGAAGCTAATCCTCGAGATCGAGAACGCCAACGGCACCAGCTTTCGCGAGGAACGAACGTTGATCCAATCCAACGGCCGGTGGCGGGTGAAACCAGAGCGATGGCAGCGCATGGAGGACTTGCCTGGCGGTGCGGCGGCGGCGCACGACGGGGAAGTTCAAACCCGCTCCGAACCCGTTTTGCTGCCTTAAGCATTGCCGGGTGTCCCACCCCAACGAAATTGACCTTGTCGGCTCGCGTGGGGTCCCGACAACCTCCGGGTATGTTCCCCGTTCGCTGGGTTTGGGTTCTCGCCGTCTTCGCAGCCGTGGCCCCTCCCGTGGCCCGTGCCGCCAACGACTACCCGCTCACGCCGGATTCCCTGCCCCAGGAGGGTGTGCCGAAGGGCGACCTGATCGACGGCACCTACACGTCCACCAACTCCATCTTCCCGGGCACCACTCGGTCGTATTCGGTCTACATCCCCAGGCAGCACAATCGACAATCGCCTGCTCCGCTGATGGTCATTCAGGACGGCAAGGGCATGGCCAACGGATGGAAGGTCCCGGTGGCCTTCGACAATCTGATCCATCGCGGCGACCTGCCTCCCCTGGTCGGCGTGTTCGTCAGCCCCGGGGTCGTTGCCACGGCCAACACCAATGCCCAGCCGCGGTTCAACCGGAGTTTTGAGTATGATTCCATGGGCGATCGCTACGCCCGGTTCCTGATCGAAGAGTTCCTCCCATGGATTGAACGGACCCACGGCCTGACCTTCTCCAAAGATCCGTCTGCCCGGGCCATCGCTGGCGCCAGTTCCGGAGCCATCGCCGCCTTCACCGCGGCGTGGGAACGCCCCGACTCCTTCCGACGAGTCTTCAGCACCATCGGGACCTACGTCGGTCTGCGCGGCGGCAATGACTATCCCATCCTGGTCCGCAAAACCGAGCCCAAGCCCATCCGGGTCTTTCTTCAGGACGGTTCCAACGATCAGAACATCTACGGTGGCAACTGGTGGATCGCCAATCTCGACATGCTGAGCGCGCTGGAGTTTGCCGGCTACGAGGTGAACCACGCCTGGGGCGACGGTGGGCATGACGCCAAACAGGGCGCTTCCGTCTTCCCCGAGGCGATGCGGTGGTTGTGGAAGGATTTTCCCAAGCCCATTTCTAAATCCACCGCCTCCAAGAACACGGTGTTGGCCCAGCTTTTGATCCCGGGCGAAGACTGGGTCCTGGTGAGTCAGGGCCATCGCTTCACCGAAGGCCCGGCCGTTAATGCCAAGGGTGAGGTCTATTTCACCGACATCCCCAACAACCGCATCCACAAGATCGGTCTGGACGGTTCGGTCACCGTCTTTGCCGAGGATACCGGCGCCGCCAACGGCCTGATGTTTCACGCGGACGGGCAACTTTACGCGGTCGCCAATGCGCGGCAGCAACTCGTCCGCTATGACTCCGAGGGGCGCTCCCAGGTGGTTGCCACCAACCTGCCGGGCAACGACCTCGTGACCACCTTCCAGGACGGCATTTATTCCACCGATCCCGAGAACAAGAAGGTCTGGTACACCGCGCCGTCCGGCGACCGGCGCCTGGTCGATTCCGGGCTGGGTTTCGCCAACGGCATCATCTTGTCGCCCGATCAAACCCTGCTTTATGTCGCCGACACCCGCAGCCAATGGGTGTGGTCGCACGTGGTTCAACCGGACTTCTCGCTCGCCCACAAGCAGCCCTACTTCCATCTCCACATCCCGGACCCGGCCACGGACAGCGGCGCCGATGGCATGACGGTGGACACCCAGGGTCGCCTGTACGTCACCACCCGGCTGGGCCTTCAAATCTGCGATCAAGCGGGACGGGTGAATGCGATCCTGCCCAAGCCAGGAAATGGTTGGCTGTCGAACGTCTGTTTCGGCGGCCCCGACCTCGACACGCTGTTCGTCACGTGTGGCGAACAGGTCTTCAAACGCAAAACCCGCGCGGTCGGGGTCGTGCCCTGGCGCGCACCCGTCAAGCCGCCGCAGGCGCGCCTGTAGAGATGCAAAATCTCCCGTTCCATCGTGATTCCGTAGCGTCGGGCGTCCCGCCCTCCGGAAGGCCTGTCGGAGCAAAACCAGGCCCCACCTCACGTTCCGCCGGGCAAGATGCCCGGCTCTACGGCAGGCGAGACGCCCACCGCTACAACACCAGCACGGCCCGACTTCGCTCCAGCGGCTGGATGATGGCCTTCATCCTAGGTTCTCTGTCCGCCTGGGGGGATTACCTTCAGAACGTCAAACCGATCCTCACCCGGCATTGCGTCAGCTGCCACGGCGCCGATCAGCACAAGGGCGGCCTGCGTCTCGACACCGCCATGGGCCTGATCCAGGGCGGGGATTCAGGCCCGGGCCTTCTTCCAGGCCAATCGGACCGCAGCCTGGTCCTCCAAGCCATCGACGGCACCCATGCGTCTGTTTCGCGCATGCCCTACAAGAAGCCTGCCCTTGAGACTCAAGACCGGGAGTCGATTCGATCGTGGATCGAGGCCGGCGCACCCGTTCCGGAACGCGAAGAACCAGGTCGGTATGTCCACTGGTCTTTCGTCCCTCCCCAGCGCCCCACCCCGCCCGCGATCGACGGGAATCCCATCGACGCCTTCATTCGGCACCGACTTCAACAGGCGCACATCACCCCGTCACCCGAGGCGGACCGCATCTCGCTGCTGCGTCGGGTTCACCTCGACCTCACCGGTCTTCCGCCCAGCCCGGCCGAGGTGGAGACGTTTGTTCGCGACACCGCCCCGGACGCTTACGAACGGCGCGTTGACGAACTCCTGCGCTCCCCTCATCACGGAGAACGCTGGGCCCGCTGGTGGTTGGATGCCGCCCGTTACGCCGATTCGCACGGATACAGCGTCGACGCTCCGCGGTCGCTCTGGCCGTGGCGCGACTGGGTGATCCGCTCCTTCCAGGAGGACAAGCCCTTCGACACGTTCATCGTCGAACAACTTGCCGGCGACCTGCTGCCCGACGCGACAATCGAACAGCGCGTCGCCACCGGATTCCACCGCAACACCCAGATCAACCAGGAAGGCGGTATTGATCCTGAGCAGTTCCGCATTGAATCCGTGATCGACCGGGTGAACACCACCGGCACCGTGCTGCTCGGACTGACCGTGGGTTGCGCGCAATGCCACGACCACAAGTTCGACCCCATCTCCCAGCGCGAGTACTTCCAGTTGTTCGCCTTCTTCAACAACCAGGACGAACCAACCCTGCCCGTTCCCTCCACGGCCCAGCAGACGGCCCTCGCAACCCATGAAAGCCGTGTCCGCCAACTCAAGGCGGACTTGGCGGGCATCCCCACCAACGAGCCCGCCGCCGAGCGGACGCGCCTGGAAGCCGAACTCAAGCAACTGCAGAAAACCAAGCCCGGCACCGACACCACCCTGGTGTTGGCGGAACGTTCCGAACCACGGACCTCGTTCCTCTTCGTTCAAGGTGATTTCACCCGGCGTGGACCGGATGTGACTCCAGCCACCCTGGCGGTTCTGCACCCCGCCCATTTTGGCACCAACACCCCCGCCAACCGCCTGGACCTGGCCCGGTGGATCGTGGATCCCGCCAACCCGCTGACGGCGCGGGTAACAGTCAACCGAGTTTGGCAACAGTACTTCGGCAAAGGTCTGGTTGAGACGGAGAACGACTTCGGCACCCAAGGCATCCCGCCAACCCATCCCGAACTTCTCGACTGGCTGGCCACCGAACTCATCCGAAGCCATTGGAGCCTGCACCACCTCCACCGGCTCATCGTCACCTCCGCCACCTATCGCCAATCGTCCCGGGTTCGTCCCGACCTCGCCGAACAGGATGCGAACAACCGACTGCTCGCCCGCCAGAATCGTCTTCGCCTGGATGCTGAAATCATCCGGGATGTCGCGCTGGCGGTGAGCGGCAAACTCAACCCGACGGTCGGCGGCCCCAGCGTCTTTCCACCCCAACCCGACGGCGTCATGAATCTCGGCCAATCCCGTCGCGAATGGAACATCAGCGACGGCGCGGAACGGTATCGGCGCGGGATCTACACCTTTTTCTGGCGCGCCACCCCGCATCCCGCATTGGCGGTGTTCGACGCCCCGGACGCCTTCAGCGCCTGCACCCGCCGGCTCCGTTCCAACACGCCGCTCCAGGCCCTGACCCTGCTCAACGACGCCGCGTTCGTGGACCTCGCCCAGGCGCTCGCCGAACGGATCACCCGCGAGGCGCCCGCGGAACGACGCATGGATCATGCGTTTCAACTATGCCTGGCCCGACCACCCACCGAGGTGGAGCGTGCCCGGCTCCGGCGGCTGGTGGACGAAGAAACCCGCGACCATGGGGAACCTGCCGCCTGGCAAACCGTGGCCCGAGTGCTGCTCAACCTCGACGAAACCATCACGCGCGAATGACACCCACCCTCCCTTCTTCCTCCGCGCTGGCCGGGGTGACCCGTCGGCATTTCTTTTCGCGCTGCTCGCTCGGCCTGGGATCGGTGGCCCTCGCATCCCTGCTCGATCGTAGCGCCGCTCAGGCGAAATCCAGCGCCGCCACCCATCCTCTGGCGCCACGACCGGGCCATCATCCCGCCCGGGTCAAGAACGTCATTTTCCTCTTCATGGCGGGCGGCCCGTCCCAGTTGGAGTTGTTTGACCACAAACCGCGTCTCATCCCACTGAACGGCCAGCCGATTCCGGATTCCTACCTCGAAGGCAAACGGTTCGCGTTCATGGACAGTTCGTTCAAGAACCGCTCCACGCTGCTCGCTTCCCGGCGAGCCTTCCGCCAGCACGGCGCGTCCGGCATGTGGGTCAGCGAACTTTTCCCCCACACCTCAGGAATCGTCGACGACGTCACCTTCATCCGGACCTGTGCCACGGATGTCTTCAATCACGCCCCGGCCAAGCTCTTCATGAACTCGGGGTCTTCCCAGTTCGGCCGCCCGAGCATGGGCGCCTGGGTGACCTACGGCATTGGCAGTGAAGCCGACAATCTGCCCGGCTTCGTGGTGCTGCAAAGCGGCCCGCGCGGCCCACGCGGTGGGGCGGTGAACTGGGGCAGCGGTTTTCTGCCGACCTCCTACCAAGGCGTTCCCTTGCGCTCCCAGGGGGAACCGATTCTCAACCTGACCACCCCCGCCGGCGTCTCCACCGATCGCCAGCGCCGGGCCATCGACGCCGTCAAGGACCTGAACCTCCAGCGTCTGGTCGAGACCGGCGACCCGGAGATCGCCACGCGAATTGCCGCCTATGAAATGGCGTTCCGCATGCAAACGAGCGCTCCGGAGGCGATCGATCTGAGGGGCGAATCGGACGCCACCCTGGCCCTGTACGGTGCGGACCGTGACAAACCTTCCTTCGCCCGGAACTGCCTGCTCGCCCGGCGACTGGTCGAGCGCGGGGTGCGTTTCATCCAGCTTTATCACACCAACTGGGACAGCCATGGAGGTCCAGGCGAGAACCTCGAAACCGACTTCGAAAAAGTCTGCCACGATGTCGACCAGGGCCAGGCCGCCCTGGTGAAGGATCTCAAAACGCGTGGCCTGCTGGAGGACACGCTCGTCGTGTGGGGCGGCGAGTTTGGACGAACGCCGATGGGGGAGAACCGGGAAAAGACGGGTCGCAACCATCACATCGACGCTTTCACCATGTGGCTCGCCGGTGCTGGGGTGAAGGCCGGCGCCGTCGTGGGGGAAACCGACGAATTGGGATTCGGGCCGGTCCGCGACCGCGTGCATGTCCACGATCTGCACGCCACCCTGCTGCACCTGCTGGGTCTCGACCACAAGCGCCTGACGTTCCGTTTCCAGGGCCGGGATTTCCGGCTGACGGACGTGCACGGCGAGATTGTGCGCCCATTGCTGGCGTAGCCGGACCGATTCCGTTGGATCTCACGCAAAGACGCAGAGAGCGAATCGCGGTCCCAAAGGCGTGGGTTGACGGAGGGCTCCCGACTCAACGCATTCATCGCATGGCTTGGTGTCTTGGCGTCGGAATGCACCGGTCCTTAGGAATGCCCAAACCCACGCTTCCCAAAGTCCAAAGAGCCCCTACCCTCTGCGCGTCTGGGACGCCGCGGCGTGATCTGGATGCAGGAAACTGCGCAACCACACCCCCGCTGAAACGTGAACCAACCGAAGCATTCACCCTCTGCGCGCATGGAACAGCCCCCGTCCGAAATCGACCTGATCGCGGACCATGACCCGGGGAGCGAGGAATGCAGCGAGAGGCCCTCACCCCGGCCCTCTCCCGGAGGGAGAGGGAGAAGAGTCGCCGCCGTTGTCGGAGGGCCAAGCCGAGCGTTGGCTGGAACGAGTCGAGACGGCTCGGACGGCTGGAGTTCCGTCATGTCGCCGAGGCCAGGACGCGACACCCTCTCCCTCCGGGAGAGGGTTGGGGTGAGGGAGCCCGTTTCAACCCTCGCGATGGCTGCCATGGAAAGGTTCATGGGTAGGTCTTACGGCCGGCATCAGCGCCATCCACAAGGCTTACGAGCCTTCACCCTCATCGAACTCCTGGTGGTGATCGCCATCATCGCAATCCTTGCCGGCATGCTCCTCCCCGCACTGGCCAACGCGAAAGCCAAGGGACGCCAGACCGCATGCCTGTCCAACATGCGGCAGATCGGTCTGGCGACGATGATGTACGCCAGCGATCACAATGATTTCATGCCGTATGGCTACGCCTACACCTGGCCCGGCCAGCAGCAGCTCTTCTGGTGGCAGGACCTCTGCCGTCCGTACATCGGCAGCGAACCGGTCTACAGCTGTCCTGGTGCCCGTATCCATGGCTCTTGGACGGAGCTTCGCCCTCCCAACACGCCGAATCCGCTGGTGAAGGACTACATCGTTAATGCCAGCGGCGGCGCCTATTCCGAGAGCGGCAAACCCCAGTGGGTCGGTGCCCCAGGCCCCTTCATCAACAACTGGCAAAACCCCAGCCGGTCGATGAACGAAATCCAGGACACCGTCGGTTCCATCGCCATCGTCGACGGCAACACCAACACCTTCGAAATCTGGCGGCTCGAACAAACCGACGCCTGGCACAACGCCGGCTTCGGATCCGCGTTTTTCGCCGACACCCGGGAGAAGCAGCACGCCACCACCGGCCACGTGTCCAAGCGCCACACTGGCGGGTTCAATGCCAGCTACTGCGACGGGCACGCCGGCTTTCTCAAGAAGTCCAAGCTGGGGGACTGGACCATCCGCGGCGGGGATTAATCCTTGCGATCGTGACGGTTCACCGGTCGTTCACGCCAGCGCGGCAGGTTCTTCAGATACACCGCCCGCGCGAGCAGGTGTCCCGCCACCGGGATCGTGAGCAACTGGAACAGGATGGCCAGCGCCAGCTTCAATCCGTCCGCGTTCGCCCCGAGGCGGGCCCATAGTCCCAGCAGGATCAGGGCAATGCCCAGACTGACCGCCTTCGCCACAGCATGACCGCGGCACAGCGCGTCCGGCATGCGTACCACCCCCACCCCGGCGACCACCATCAGCAGCGTGCCGGACACCATCAGCACGGCCGTCAGGACTTCACTCATTCTTTCCCCCTTTCCTCGCCCCGTTCGTCGTCCGGCTTGCGACGTTCCAGAGTTCGATCGAGCAACCCGGTGAGGGCCACCGTGCCCAGGAAGCCCAGAAGCGAGTACACCAGAATCAATTCGAGATAATAGGTCGTGGAGCGAAGCGCGGAGAGCATCGCGATCAGGGCTACCCCGGAAACCGCGATCAGATCGAAGGCCACCATGCGGTCGACCACGGTCGGACCTCGAGCCATCCGGTACAGCGCCAGGAGCACCGTCACGCACAAACCGGCCACGCAGCTTTGGAGTACCCAGGTCATGATCGTGTCCACCTCAACAAAGGATCACGCAGCCTCCGATCAATGTCCTGCCGCAGCGCATCGGGAGCGTCGATGTCGAGCGCGTGCAGAAGCAGCGTCCGACCATCGTCCAACACGTCCACCATGGTCGTTCCGGGAGTCAGGGTCAGACAGTGTGTTAACACATGGGCTTCGAGCGGCGACAAGCCGCTGACATCATAGGTCAGGAACCCGGGCTGGATGCGGTCACGGGAACGAAACAAAACCACCCGGATCAACCCCAGGTTGGACACCAGGAACTCCCTGAGGAAGGCGAGCGCGAAACCACTGAACGCCAGCACCCGCCCCACGTAATTCGACTTCGGAAACAATCGCCGCCCCATCGCCACCAGCACAAAACCCAACCCGAAACCCACCATGAACACCGTGAACGACGGGGTCCGGCTGAGGAACGTCCAGAGCATCGCCAAGGCCACGTTCAGATAGAATGGGCTCACGGTTGAACCTCCTTGCCACCCGTCGATAGCACGGCCCGGGCATAACCTTCGCGGTCCATGGCCATCGACGACGCCTGTTTCGCCAACCGAAGCAGCGGTTCCGCGCCAAGCCCAATGGTCAGCGAGATCGCCACCATTCCGGCGCAGATCCAGGCCAGCGGCCGCCATCGGGGGTCCTCGGTGTGGACCACCACCGTTGGGTCCTCGTTCCAAAAGGCAGCCAGCCAGATCTTCAGCATGCTGAACATCGTGAGCACACTGGCCACCAGCGACGCAGCCACCAGGACGTATTCACGCCGCGCGACGCCTTCCACCACGATCAGGTACTTGCCCCAGAACCCGCTCAAAGGTGGCAACCCGGCCAGCGACATCGCCTGCGCCAGGAACAGGACGCCCAACCACGGCGCCGCTTTCCAGAGGTTTCCCATCCGGGCCAGGTCATCGGTGCGATTCAGCAGGGCCGCCACCCCGCCGATCAGGAATAGCGACGCTTTCACGAGAATGTGGTGGGCAATGTAGAAAATCGCGGCCGTCACGCTGAGCGGAGTGAAGAAACCCAGGGCCAAGGTCATGAACGCTACCTGGCTGACAATGTGGAACGAGAGAATGCCGCGGATGAAATTCCGCGAAATCGCCCCCAACACCCCCAGCAACATGGTCGCGCCCGAAGCCCAGGCGATCAGCGCATGCAACCCCGTCAGTTCATGAGGAAGCACCGTGGCGCACATCCGGATCAGCACGTAGATCCCCACCTTGGTCAGGAGGCCTGCGAAGACTCCGGCCACCGGCGTCGCCAGGGTCGGATAGCTGTGTGGCAGCCAGTAGTAGAGCGGGAAAAGCCCCGCTTTCAGCCCAAACACCGCCAGGAAGAGAAGCGCCAACGCCATCAGCCGCGGATCCCCGACCAGGGCGGTGGACCGCATCGCCATGTCCGCAAAATTCAGCGTGCCCAGCAGGCCGTAGGTCAAACCGGCCGCGCAAAAGAACAGGGTGCTGCCCACCGCATTCATGGCCAGATACGGAAACGCCTGCTTCACGTCCCAATCATCGGCTTCCAACGTCAGCAGCGCGTAGCTCGAAACCAGCAGGATTTCAAAGGCGACGAACAGGTTGAACAAATCCCCCGTCAGGAACGACAGCTGAATCCCCACCGCCAGAAACTGCATCAGCGGCAGCCTCAAGGGATGCGACAACCGCGCCGGCATCTCCAACACCCCGTACACGGTCCCCGCCAGAATCGTCACCGACGCCAGGACCGTCATCAGCGCCGCCAGCACATCCGACACCAGCACGATCCCGTGCGGGGCCGGCCATCCGCCCACAGCGACCACCTGGATGCCCGAGCCTGCAGTGCGCACCAGGAGCGCCAGCGCCGCCAGCACCTGCCCGACGCAGGACGCCACGGTCAGTCCACGGCCGACCCTCGTCCTGCCCCCGACCAGAAGCACGACCACCGCCGTCAGAAACGGCATCAGGAGTGGAGCGACGACCAGGTTCATTTCGACTTCTCCCGCTCCGCCGGCTCGTCTGCATACAGCTCATCGACGTGGGTGGTCCCTGAATCCAGAAACAGCCGGTACAGCAAGGTCACCAGATAGGCGGTCACCCCGAAGCCAATCACGATGGCTGTCAGCACCAGGGCCTGGGGCAACGGGTCCACCACGGGACCTGGGTCGCCGACAATGGGTGCTGAACGCCCCACCGGCTCGCCGGACATCATCAGGACGAACAGGTTCGCCGCGTTGGATAGGAGCACGAAACCGAACAGGACCTTGACGAAACTCCGCTGCAGCAGCAGCCACATCGACACCGCGAACAACACTCCCGACAACAACGCCGTATCAGCCTGCATCCGTGCCTCCCTTCTCTTTCGGCGTTGAAGCCGGACCTTCGATCGGCTCCTCCAGGATCGAAAAATACCGGTCCGCCTCGACCCTGGGAAACGCCCGCATGCCGGAGGTGGACCGCCCCAGCACGACGATCATCTTCACCGTGATGCCCACCACCACCAGAAAGACACCGGCATCGAAGGCCAGAGGGGTGCCCAAATGGATCTCGCCCAGGAAAGGAACGGTGCCGTGCCAGAAGAACTGCTCAAAAAAGGCGCGCCCCCAGAGCATGGGCGCCGCACCGGTCACCCCCGCCACCGTGAGTCCCATCGCGGCCAGCCGGGCGGGATCCACCCTCAGCACCCGCCCGACCTCCGACCACCCCAATGCCAATCCCAGCATCACCCAGGAGATGGCGGACACCAGACCGCCAATGAAGCCGCCGCCGGGCAGGTCGTGTCCGCGCAGCAGGAGGTACACCGCGAACACGTGCAGCACGAAAAACAACCCCCGGGCCACCGGCTCAAACAGGACGGAGCGGGTAGCGTTCACGATCGGCCCTCCCCGGCGTCGTGCGCCGTGTTGATGCCAAGCCCCGGAGCCCCCTTGGCCCCCGCCCGATGCTCCCCAGTCGTCCGACGGTGGCGGAACAACAGCCCCAAGCACCCCAGCATGGCCACCACCAACACAGTGATCTCGCCGAAGGTGTCGAAGCCCCGAAAATCCACCAGCAACGTGTTCACCGCGTTCGCACCTTTCGCCAAAGGCTGGGTGTTATCCAAAAACCAGCCGCCGATCCGGTTCGGATGCGGTCGGGTCGTCACCAGCAACCCCATGGCCGTCATCATGATCCCAAACCCGATCGCCACCACCAGCGACACCACCTGTCGGAACCTCCAGCGTCGATCCACATCCTCCCCTTCCTGTGCCGAGCGGGGAAAACGCGCCAGCAACGTCACGATCAACACCAGGGACACCGTCTCCACCAGAATCTGGGTCAATGCCAGGTCCGGAGCCCGGTACAGCACGAAGTAGACGGTCGTCATGAATCCGGACACGGACAACGCCACCACCTGGGCCGGCCACGAGCGCAGGATCACCACGCCCAGCGCCCCCAGCGCGATCAGCGCCGCGACCAGAACCCGCAACCCATCCCAGCGGTGTTCCGACAAACCATCGCCCAACAGGTCCAGCACCTCGCCCGGCGGAAATCGAACCCAGAGAAAACCGCCCACCAGCACCACCAACGTCGCCACCGGAACGCGCGGCCATGCCCCGGGCCAATCCGCCCCGGAAACTCGAGTCACTTTCTTGGCGAACCGCCCCAGGAAATCCAACCCACGATCGTAGAGAAGATCGAACTGAAGCCATCGGGGCACCACCGCCCAGCGCCATGCCGTCCGGTTGCCCCAGGCCACCACCCCAAACCCCGCCGCCACCACCGCCATGCTTGCCAGCAATTCACGGGTCACCCCATGCCAGAGGTGAAGTTCCGGTGGCGTGGGCGTGTGCAACCCCGGCACGTGCAGGTGATGAATCGGCCCCGACAACAACTCGGGCGCCACCCCCAGCACCAGGGCGCAGGCCGCCAGGACCGCGGGCGGCATCAGCATCCAACTGGGTGGTGCCTGAAAATGCTTCGCCACCGAGGCGGGTTCCTTGCCCAGAAACATCCCCTGAAAGAGCCTCACCGAGAACGCCACCTTCAACAGCGAGGTCAACACCACCGCGACCACCGCCAGCACCCCCAGAGGTCCATGCGCCCGGGGACTGACAAAGATCTCCTTGAACATGAGTTCCTTGCTCAGGAATCCCGTGGTTCCTGGAAGTCCCAGCATCGCGGCACATGCAATTCCAGCAATCACCCCCAGCAACGGCATGCGTTTCCAGAGACCGCCCACCTCGCGGATGTCCTTGGCGTGGGTCGCGACATACACGATCCCGACCACCATGAAGAGACAACCCTTGTAAAAGACGTGGTTCAGGATGTGCAGGAAGTCCGATTCCAAACCTTCCGAAGGTCCCAGGCCATAGTACCCGATCAGAAACCCCAACTGGCTGACCGTGGAGTAGGCCAGAATCGCTTTGAGCTGCGTCGACAACAACGCCAGCACGCCTCCCAGCACCAGGGTGACGAAGGCCACACTGGAGACAATCGGTGCCCAGTACGGATGCTCGTGGAACAGCGGGAACAGCCGGGCCGTCAGGAACACACCGAGCTTCACCATCGTCGCCGAATGCAGATAGGCACTCACCGGCGTCGGAGCCGCCATCGCGTTGGGCAGCCAGAATTGCAGCGGAAACTGCGCCGACTTTCCAAAGGCCGCGAGCAGCAGGAGCGTCATGGCTGCGCCCGCCAAAGGCGCCTCATCCAGGCCGCCGGCAGCCATGAGTTCGCGCAGGCTGTAGGTGCCGCTGATCTGCCGTACCAAAACGATACCCACCAAGCCGGCCAATCCGGTGGCACCCGTGATCAGCAAGGCCATGCGGGCCCCCCGTCGGGAACCTTCCTGCTCGTGCAAAAAGCCGATCAACAGGAAGGACGCGATCCCGGTGAGCTCCCAGAATGCGAACAACAGCAGAAGGTTGTCCGAAAGCACCGTGCCGAGCATGGCCGCCATGAACAGCATCAGGTACGCGTAGAACCTCCCGTGATGCGCGGCGTGCCCGTCCAAATAGAAGCCGGCGTAGAACACCACGAGCACCCCCATCCCGCTCACGATCAGCGCGAAAAACAGCGCCAGCCCGTCGATGCCGAAGGTCAGGTTGAGTCCGATGGACGGCACCCAGGGCCAGGAAACCAGCCGGGTCGGGCCCTCATGGGTCCCGTACAGCCAGCCCAGCGCCAGGAATCCCACCACCGGAAAAACCAGAGCCAGCCATGCCGTCCGGGCCCCGAGCCGGCGTCCAACCATCGCCAGCGGAAGTGCTCCCAACAGGGGCAGCCCCACCACCATTAGAATTGCGAGCGCAGGTGTCATGGTTCCAGACGTCCGGGCGGATGGGCCAACCGGGCGCCGAGTGTTCAACGCGACTCATGCAGTCAGCAAGAGCACAGACGACCGGATCAAGAACCCGCGGAGGATTCCGGGGGGGGAGACGCTCGTGTTGTAGCGGTAGGCGTCTCGCCTGCCGTAGAGCCGGGCATCTTGCCCGGCGGAAAGTGCGGGGGGACCTCGTACTGCCTGGAGAGAATTCCGGGGGGCGAGACGCCCGCCGCTACAGCGGCACGGATCATGGGAAGCGCGCATGGTTTGCATGGCCAAAATACCGGGGTGCAGGAGGAATGCTCCCTTGAGCCTACCCGCCCGCCGACGGCAAGGTTCGTCCGGTCATGGTTCTTCAACTATTTACGCTCGCCTTCCTGCTGCTGTCCGGTTCGCTGATGGCCGCCGATCCGGCAGCAGCCGCGGCGCCCGATTTTCCACCATCGATTGAGAGCTACGGCGACCGCAATTTGGGCTCCATCGGCGCCGTGCTCCAGCACCGCATTCAGGTCGAACCATTCAATCTGATCGCCACGCTGCTGTTCCTGGCGGCGATCATCCACACCTTCCTGGCGACCAAGTTCCGGAACCTGGCTCATCACATCGAGGAAGCCCACAAGGCGCGCTGGTGGGAGGCGGTGCAAGCCGCCGAAAAATCGGGAACCCCGGCGCCGGCGGAAACGATTTCGGTCAAGGGCCGCCTGCTCCATTTTCTCGGCGAAGTGGAAGCCGTCTTCGGCCTGTGGGTGGTGCCCCTGTTGATCACGCTGGCCGTACGCCAAGGACCCTCGACCGCCATCCACTATCTCGAACATCGGGTGCACTTCATCGAACCCCTCTTCGTGGTGGTGATCATGGCCCTGGCCTCGACCCGACCCGTCCTGGAGTTCGCCGAGCGCGGACTTCGCGCCGTTGCCTCTCTCGGCCGGGGCACGCCCGTCGCCTGGTGGTTTTCCATCCTGACCGTGGGGCCGCTCCTGGGATCGTTTATCACCGAACCCGGAGCCATGACGATCGCCGCCATGCTGCTGGGCCGTCAGTTCTATCGCTTTGAACCTCCCCGCCGGCTCGCCTACGCCACCTTGGGCCTGCTCTTCGTCAACGTCTCCGTCGGCGGCACCCTGACTCACTTCGCCGCACCGCCTGTGCTGATGGTGGCCGGCAAGTGGAGTTGGGACACCACGTTCATGGCCACCCATTTCGGCGTGCACGCCGCTGCCGGCATCGTGATTGCCAATGTGCTCACCTTCCTGCTGCTGCGAAAGGACTTCGTCGGGCTCGCGAACGCCTGGGAAACCGAACAATTGAACAATGAACTGGCCGTCGCCTCCGCCCATCCCGTGCCGGGCTGGGTCACGGGTGTTCACCTGCTCGCCATGGCCTGGGCCGTGCTCAACGCCCATCATCCCGTGCTGATGATCGGCGGGTTCCTGTTCTTCCTCGCCTTCTACACCGCCACCGAGGATTTCCAGTCCAAGCTCGACCTGCGCGGCCCCATCCTGGTCGGTTTTTTCCTCGCCGGCCTCGTGATTCACGGCGGCTTCCAGCAATGGTGGATCGCCCCCACGCTCGGCGGGCTGGGAGATTGGCCCTTGTTCCTGATGTCGACCGTGCTCACGGCCTTCAACGACAATGCCGCCATCACCTACCTGGCGTCACTCGTACCCAACCTCTCCGACACCATGAAGCATGCCGTCGTCGCCGGCGCCGTCACCGGTGGCGGGCTCACCGTCATCGCCAACGCCCCCAACCCCGCTGGGCAATCAATTCTCGCCAAGTATTTCCCCGACGGCGTGTCGCCGCTCTACCTCGCCCTCGGCGCCCTCGGGCCCACGATCATCGTGGGCGCGTGCTTCATGCTCCTGCCGCATTAGGCCCGGCCGAGTCCCCTCCCACCCAGCGATACCCGACCCCTGCTTCGGTCCGAATCCATTTCGGTTCCGAAGGGTCGTCCTCCAGTTTTTCCCGGAGGTGGGCGATGTGAACGCGCAGGGCGTGCGTCTGGGAGGCCACAGACGGTCCCCAGACCGCCGTCTGAAGATGGCGGTGGGTCAGCACCTTGCCCGCGTGCGTCACCAACGACCGAAGGATGGCATACTCGGTGGGCGTTAGTTTCACTTCACCTCCCTGTTTGCGAACGATCCGGGCCGCCAGATCCACTTCCAGGTCCTCCGACCGCACCACCGCGTCCACGGCCGCCGGTTGGGCATGTCGTTGGGCCGCCCTGAGGCGGGCGAGCAGTTCAGCCGCTCCAAAGGGCTTGGTCACGTAGTCATCCGCCCCGGCGTCCAACGCCTCCACCTTCTCGTCCTCCCCATCGCGCACGCTCAGGATCACCACGGGGACCGGGGACCATTCGCGCAGTCGCTTCAAGACCGACAACCCATCCAGGTCAGGCAACCCCAGATCCAGGAGCACCACATCCGGGCGACGCACCGCGACTTCCGCGATGCCCTCGCTCCCGGTCGATGCCTCGAAAACCCGGTAACCGTGAGCCTCCAGCATCACCCGCAGCAGGCGGCGGATCTGTGGCTCATCGTCGATCACCAACGCCACACGTTGGGGCACATCCGTCTCAGGGTTCATGGATCGCTTGGGGCGGGTCGATCTGGGGCAACTGGATGACAAACTCGGCACCACCCGAGGGTCGATTCCCGGCGGTGATGCTGCCGCCTTGAGCCTCCACGAAGCCCCGAACAATCGCGAGACCCAGCCCGCTGCCGCCGGTCGGCGCACCCGCTCCACGCCGGAACTTGTCAAAAATGTGCGGGAGCAGTTCATCAGCCAGCCCGGGTCCCTCGTCCGCCACGGATAACAACAAAGCGCCCGGCTTCATGACAGCTCCCAGGGTGATGGGCGTTCCAGGAGGGGTGTGGACCGCGGCGTTGTGCAGAAGATTCCCGAGAGCCTGACGCATCAGCTGAAAGTCCAGGCGAACCAGCAGAGGTTCATGGCTGAAAGCCGTGCGCAGGGGGTGTTCCGTCAATTCCCGCGTCAGATCTCCGACCACTGCGCGCACCAGGTCCCGGGCATCATGCCAGTCGGACCGCACCCTCACCTGGCCCGCTTCCAACCGCGAGACATCGAGCAGGTTTCCAACGATGCGGTTGAGCCGGCCATTGGCCTCCTGGATCTCGCGCACCAGACCGGCACGCTGCACGGCAGGAAGCGCCGCGTCATCGGCGAGCGCGGCCGCGGCGCTGGTGCTCGCCGCCAGCGGGGTGCGGAGTTCGTGCGAGATCGAGTTCAGCAGTGCCCGACCCAGGCGTTCCGACTCGGCCACCAGCCGCGCCTGCTCCGCCAGGGCCATGAGTTCGAGTTTGTCGAGCACCAGCGCAGCCTGACGGGCGAACGCCTCCAAGAGTTCGCGTTGGGCCAGGGAAAGGTCCTTGTCCTGAAGACCCACCCCGAGCACGCCGAACACCTTCCGGTCCGTTGCCAGAGGCAGGTGCAAGGCCACGGCTCCCGGCAGGTGGTGGGTGAATCGCCCCGCGGCCTGGCGGTTGCGGAATGCCCACTCGGCAACCCCGAGTTCCTTCTCCGACAACATCAGCGTCCCGTCCGGATGCGCAACCACGTGTTCACCCTTCGGGAATGACAGCGTCGACTTGGCCTGAAACACCCGGCCTAACTGACCAACCAGGAGCCACACCACTTCATCGCGCGAACCCGCTTCGGCCAGTTCCCGCGTCAAACCATACAGGGCTGTCGCCCGCTCCTCGCGCCGACGTTCCGCCTCAGCCTGTTCGCGAATTCTGGCGACCAACTGCCCCAGCACCACCGCCACGACGAAGTAGGTTCCGAACAGCACCGCGTCCTCGACCTGGCCGATGAACAGGGTGAACCGAGGCGGCAGGAAACAGAAATTCCAGATCAGGGCACTCAGCGCTCCGGCAGCCAGCACCGGTCCCCGTCCCACGAACAACGCCAGCACCACCACGGCCAGCAGAAACACCAATCCCGGAACCCGCGGGCCCGCGAGCTCGTTGAGGACGAGGTTCAGCAGGCATACCCCGCCCACCGCGCCGATGGCGCCGGCATATTGTCGCGTCGGAAATGCCAGCCGCCCTGCACCGCGTTCCGAGGTTCCCGAACGCCTCCCCCCATCCCCCTGCTTCTCCGCGCGGACCACCTGAACATCGATGTCGCCGCTCTCACGCGCCAAACGCTTCAAGAGCCTGGCGCCACGCCACCCTTCCAGCCAGCCGCCGGCGGCGGGCTTTCCCACCACGATCAGAGTGATGTCCCGGTCCCGGGCCACCCGCAGCAGACCTTCCACCAGATCCCCGTCGGTGGTTGCCACCACTTCCGCTCCGAGATCCCGGGCCGCGGACAGGTTGCGCGTCAACTGAGCCTGCGCGGCGTCCGAAAGCGCACGTGGTCCTTCCACATACACCGCGATCCATGGCCCATGCAGACTGTCCGCCAGCCGTCGTGTCCACCGGATCAGGGTCTCCGAGGTCGGGCTTGGCCCCACCGCGACCAACAGCCTGTGACCCGTCTTGGCCCCCCGCGCGCCTCCCTCGGTCTTGCGAAAAGCACGCGTACCGTCCCCGACGTGATCCGCCACCAGACGCAGCGACAGCTCCCGCAGCGCCATCAGGTTGCCTTCGCGGAAGAAACCCCGCACCGCGGCGGCGGCCCGATCGCCCAGGTAAACCTTTCCTTCCTGCAATCGTTGGATCAGTTCGGGCGGCGCCAGGTCCACCAGCTTGAACGAAGCGCCGTCCAACACACTGTCCGGAACTGTCTCACGAATCTCCGTCCCGGTGATTTCCCGCACCGTGTCCGCCCGGCTCTCCACATGCTGCACATTCAGGGTGGTGTAGACGTCGATCCCGGCATCCAGGAGTTCGGCCACGTCCTGCCATCGCTTCACATGTCGGCACCCCGGCGCGTTCGTGTGCGCCAGTTCATCCACCAGGATGAGTTGGGGACATCGACGCAACGCGCCTTCGAGGTCGAATTCCGACAAACGCACATCACGGTAGGGCACGACAATGGGCGGAAGGGTTGTCAAACCGCCCAGCAGCGCGGCGGTCTCCTTCCGCCCATGGGTCTCCACCCAGCCGGCCAAAACGTCCCGACCCGACTCCCGCTCCCGCCACGCCGCCTCCAGCATGGCATACGTCTTGCCCACCCCCGGGCACATCCCGAGGAACACCTTCAGCCGCCCGCGCGCGCGCCGCGATTCCTCATTCCGGATGGCCGCCAGTAGCGCATCGGGATTTCTGGATTCAGCGTCTTCCACGTCCGGATCTTCTCGATCGACCCACCCGCGCAACATTCCAGCACCGCCGCGTTTTCAGCAGCCTTCACGGCGACCCTGGACGGGAGCTTGGTCCGCGCTTCTCACGCTCGTCCAGCGCGAGGTTCAGCCGAAGGACATTCACCCCGGGATCGCCGAGGAACCGCAGAATCCCCTTCCCCTCGGTGTGCCGGGCCACGAAATCGCGGATCTCGGCCTCGTCGATCCCCCGGCATTTCGCGACGCGCCGGGCCTGGATCTCGGCATTGCGAACGCTGATGTGCGGATCCAGACCGCTGCCTGACGCGGTCACCGCATCGGCCGGCACCTGCTCTTCGGGCTTCAACTGATTCACCTCCCGATAGACCGCCACCCGCTCCGCCACCAACGTCCGGAGCGCCTTCGACGTCGGTCCAAGGTTGCTCCCACCCGATGCCGTACCATCGTAGCCGTGCGCTCCTGCCGCGGAGGGTCGCGGATGGAAATACGCGGCGCCCGAGAAGTTCTGCCCGAGCAATGCAGAGCCGCGGACCGTGCCGGAGGCGTCTAGAATCAGACTGCCGTTGGCTCTTTGAGGGAACAGCACCTGGGCGAAGCCAAACACCACCGCCGGGTACACCCCGCACGCCACGAGCAGGAGGATGACCGTCGCCGCCATTGCCGTCCGAAGTTCCATCAGGACAGTTCTCATGGTTCAAATCCTTCCCAATGTCGCCAGCACCAGGTCGATCCCCTTGATTCCCAGAAACGGAACCAAAAGACCGCCCAGCCCGTAGACCAACAGGTTCCGTCG
>CAUJJW010000258.1 GCA_963205105.1 Verrucomicrobiota bacterium
CTCGAACGGAACGGCCGCATGGAGCGGACCCAGGGGTACATCGTCGATGTCTGCACGGATGAAGCCCTGGAATTTATCAGCCGCCATCAGGACCGACCCTTCCTCTGCTACATTCCTTTCACCACACCCCATTCGCCATGGTCGGTCCCCGACGTGCACTGGCGGCGGTTTCGAGACCGTCCGATCACCGGCCAGGCCACCTTGCCGGGGCAGGAGGTGGTCGATCAGACCCGCTGCGCCTTGGCCATGATGGAGAACCAGGACGACAACGTGGGCCGCGTCCTGCGCCGCCTGGATGACCTGGGGCTTCGAGAGAACACCATCGTGGTTTATTTCTCGGACAACGGACCCAACACCTGGCGATGGAACGGCGGCATGAAGGGGCGCAAGGGCGGCACGGACGACGGAAGCGTGCGCTCGCCGTGCTTCATCCGTTGGCCGGCAGGGCTGCCGGCGGGACACTCGGTTCAACACGTCGCGGGCGCCATCGATCTGCTGCCCACCCTTACCGCCCTTGCCGGCATTCCCCATGGAAGCAACCGGCCGCTGGACGGTCGTGACCTGTCGCCTTTGTTGCGGGGTGAGCCGGTTGAATGGCCCGAGCGATTGCTGTTCGCCCACTGGGCCGGTCGGACCAGCGTGCGCACCGACCGACATCGACTGGATGCGGCGGGACAACTCTACGACGTTGTCTCGGATCCCGGCCAGACCCGGAACCTCGCGGACGCCCAGCCGGACATGGCGCGTCGACTTCAGGAGGCGGTCACCGTCTGGCGCGCGGAGGTTCTCGGGGAAGGGGGACTGGCCGTCCCTGGCGGTGCCGTTGATCCCCGACCGATTCCCGTGGGCTATCCCGAGTTTCCCATTGCGATGCTCCCGGCCCGGGATGGAGAACCCCGAGGAGGCGTCCGGCGAAGTGCGAGCGCGCCGAACAGTTCCTACTTCACGAACTGGACCAACACCGAAGACCGGATGGTGTGGAACCTCCAGGTCCGGACAAGCGGCGAATACGACGTGGTCATCGACTACACCTGCCCCCTGGCGGACGCCGGTTCGCTGGTGGCGGTCGAGTTGGGGGAGGCCCGGACGACCGGACGGGTCCTGCCCGGCTGGGATCCGCCGCTGTACACCCACCAGGACACCCTGCCACGCCCGCCCGCCGAATCGCGCTTGAAGGAGTTCAGGTCGCTTTCCATGGGCCGTGTGCGGTTGAAGGAGGGGAAGGGGGCTTTGGTGCTGAGGGCCCTTGAAGTTCCAGGTCGCACGGTGGCGGACGTCCGGCGGGTGACGCTGACACTTTGGGATTCGCCGGTGAAGTTTCCGGAACGAGGGGCGTTACCATCGTTGTTTCCACCGGATGTGAAGAGTGAACGTTACGATCCGGGGGAACCGGACTACTTCCTGTTCGGGTCGCCCGAACGTTCGTTGGGGCAGATTCGGAAGATCCAAGCCGCCATGCCCCTGGGGAAATTTCATTCCCCCTCCAACAACTGGCGGCATCTCGCACGCACCCGTCGCATGCTCACCGAAGGCGGGAGACTGAGCATCATGGCCATCGGCGACAGCATTGTGAACGACACCATGCGTTCCGGCTGGGTCGAATTGCTGCGCGAGGCCTATCCACGGTCCGAGATCACCGCGACCGTGTACGTGCGAGGCGGAGGAGGCGCCCAGCATTTTCGCGAAGACCGGCGGCTCGAAAGGCACGTGTTTCCGCGCCAGCCGAACCTTGTGTTGCTCGGCGGCATCAGCCAGCGGTCCATCGAGGATCTCGAAGTGCTGGTCGATCAGTTGCGCGCCGGAATCCCGAACCTGGAGATCCTTCTCGTCACCGGCGCCTTCGGTGCGATCGATCCCCGCGATCCCGAAGCACTGGCCGCGGCCGCCTATTCCGGCACGGGCGAATATGGTCGTCGGCTGCGGGCGCTGGCCGATCGAAAGAAGTGCGCGTTTCTCGATCTCACCACCCCGTGGGCCGAGTATCTACATGTCTCCGGACAACATCCGCATCGGTTCTATCGCGATGCGGTGCATGCGAATGAGTTCGGCGAACAGGTCCTGGCCAAGATCCTGATGGAATTCTGGCGGGCGCCGGCTGCCCATGCGTCAGCCTCGCCTGCTTCGACCCAACCTGCTGTTCCTGATCGCTGAAGTGCTCCCCCACTTACCCGGGTCACCCCAGGATCCACGGTCCACCGTTCAACTGCATGGCTGGCTTAAGGCATCTCCACCACGGAGTGGTCGTCGTCGATCGGCAGGATCGGCTCACCATGCATTCCCTTCGTGACCACCTTGAACTGGTCGATGAGAAAGAGCGGCTTGGCACTTTCCCTGGCCAACGCCTCCAGTCGCTGCTGCAGCACGGTCACCCGTTGAGGATGATGCGAGGCGAGGTTGGTCTTCTCCGAGGGGTCTTTGGAAAGGTCGTACAGTTCGACACTGGACGGCAGAAGCGTGCGCCAGACCAGCTTCCAGTCGCCTTGACGGACCGCACCCCGGAAGGGTTCAACGTTGTACACGATCTCCGTTCGCGGTGAGCGTTTGCCCTGGGCGATGGTTTCCCAAACGTTCTGCCCATCCAGCGGCTTGCACCGGGCGGTGGAGGCACCGGCCAGCGCGGCGAAGGTCGGGTAGACGTCCACTGCGTGGATCAGCCCGTCCACCACGCCGGGTCGGATGCGGCCGGGCCAGTTGGCGAACGCGCAAACCCGCGTCGCACCTTCGTAGAGCGTGCCCTTGCCCTCTCGGTAGGGTCCGTTGTCGCAGGGAAGCTTCACCTTCGACATGTCCGCCATCACCCCGGCGAACATGGCGTTGCGGGTGCCGCCGTTGTCGCTGTGGAACAGAATCAGTGTGTTGTGGCGAATACCCTTCTTGTCGATGGCGGCGACGACGCGGCCGATCTCATCATCCAGGCAGGTGACCATGCCGGCGTAGGTGCGGCGCGTCGGGTCGGCGATGTTGGGGTATCGATCAATGTATTCCTGGGGAGCCTGGTAGGGCGTGTGAGGGGCGTTGAATGTCAGGTAAAGGTACAGCGGTGTGGAGGACTCGTGGTTCTCGATCAGTTGGGCGGCGTCCTTGCCCAGAAGCGTGGTGGTGTAGCCCTCTTCCCGAACGGGTTGGTTGTCGCGGAACCAGTCCAGCACGCCCTCTTCGTCGTGCGTGAAGTAATCCAGTTCGCCAATCATGGCGCCGTACTGGTAGTCGAAGCCCCGTTGTTTCGGCCAAAATTTCCGGTCGGCATGGCCGAGATGCCATTTGCCCACGATCGCCGTCCGATATCCCGCCTCCTTGAGGCACTGCGGCATCAGCCATTCCTCGGTGTCCAATCCGTAGGCTGAAACCGAAGGAATCACCGCCGTTTGCAGACCATATCGAAAGGGATAGCGACCAGTCATCAGGCTGGCGCGCGTGGGCGTGCACATCGGCTGAACATAAAACTGGGTGAATTTCGCCCCGCCCGCCGCCAGAGCGTCGAGGTTCGGCGTCCGGATGTCCGTGCACCCATTGAATCCGACATCCTTCCAGCCCAGATCATCCGCCACGATATGGACGATGTGTGGCTTTTGGTCCGCGGCCAACGCCAACGGACTTGAAGCGACACAGCTGAGGATGGCTGCCGCCCAACCCAGCGCCTTAAGTTGCCAATAAAGTTTCATGCGAGTCATGAAAGACCGAAGGCTGGCGTGCTGTCCTTGCGCGGTCCAGATCGATTGCGACGGGTGCGCTGGGTGATAGCAGCCCTCGGACCGTGGGTCGCGTCAGTCGGAACGTAATCGAACCTTCGTGCGCCGGCAGCGGTCGCTGCAGAACTTCACCTCGTCCCACACGCGTTCCCACTTCTTTCGCCAGGTGAAAGGGCGCCCGCAGATGGCGCAGTTCTTCTCAGGCAAATGCTGCTTCTTCACGCCTTTCACGGAACCTGGGTCGGGGTGTTTGGCGTCGCGGGTTTCGGCGCGATCCGGGCGCTGCGCGAATCGGAATTCGCCTCCTTCGGCATGGCTCCAGCAGGGCCCATTTCGGCATCAGGGATTTGCGACACGCGTTCGAGCGGGAATATCCCGACATCCACCCCAGGAGAATGGAGGACGTGGTCGGGCGGACGCCCCGTCGGAGCGAAGCCATCGAGCCGCAGCAAGTTCTCATCCCAAGTGGTCAACTTGGCCCGCCGGAGCGGATAGGGCTCATGGTGAACTGCGCCTCGGCGGAGTCCATGAGGTGAACGGGAGTAGAGCCGATACCGTTCCACGAGGAAGAACTCCAGCGAGCCCGGAGCGGCCAGCGGCAACTCCGCGCCCACGGCGTATTCATACACGCAACGCGCGGACGGATCCCCCCCGCCATTGCGCCGTGATTCGAAGTGGATGCCCTCGTCTTCCGTTCGGCTCGATTGCATGGCCGCGTGCTCGTAGGGCAGATGAAAGAACCGCCGCGCAATCTTCACCGCGAGCCATTGATTCGCATCCAGTGAATAAAACCAAACGCCGGGAACGCCCGCGCGGTCATGGACGTAGGTGCGCAGATTCAACTCCAGGAAGTCCGAGACGCCCGGCACCGCGGGCAGGAACCGCGGGCGTATACCCTGCATGAAGAAAGGCACAACGCCGAGATACGCGCGACCGCCGAACGAATCCACGAACAGCCCGTCCGGCAGCGTCGCTTGAATCGCGCTCGCGGGGTACTCCCAGTGCAGGAAGAGCAGGTCGCGCCACCGCTGGTACATCACGGGTTTCCCCGCCGGCCGCATCCTCGCCGCAAGACGCTGGGACGGGTCCGGCAGAAGCGGGATGGAGTTGGCGGGGGGCATGGAGGGCAAGTCGTCGGCCTCGGGTAGGGTGGGTGAAACCGACGGCGGCCACCCCCAAACTGGGATCAATTGGCCGCGGGTCAACGACATCATTGCTCCGGGATGGCGTCTCGTTTTGGGGCCGCCGATAGGTCTGCCGACCGGCCTTCGCGAGGTTCGCGATGATCGAATCCAAGACGAGGAGGTGATCCTTCAGCCCATGAACCAGCGCGACTGCCGGAGGTTGGGTGGTTAACGGGCGGGCAGAAAATGGCAACCGTGGACGAGCCACCGAGGGATCGACGGTCTCCAATGGGCAGCCGCCGTCAGGAATGACCTGCCTATGAAGACTTCCATCATGATGCGGTTGGTGTGGCTGGGATGGATCGCGGGCTTCGTTGGAATGGATCGGTTGTCGGCAGCTTTGCCGCCACTGCAACGCTTGGTCGGAGTCCCATTCAGCGACGTGACCCTCACGGATCGGTTCTGGAGCCCGCGCCGTGAGACCAACCGGCTGGTCTCGATCCCCGTCAACCTCGAGAACCTGAAGAAGGCGAGGAACCTGGAGAACCTGCGGCTGGCGGGAAGCCGCGCGACCAACGGTTACGAGGGACCGGTGTTCATGGATTCGGACGTCTACAAGGCCCTCGAAGCAGTCTCGTATTCGTTGGCCACCCATCCGGATCCGGCTTTGTCCGATAAACTCGACGCGATCATCGACATTCTGGCCGCGGCGCAGCACGACGACGGATACCTCAACAGCTACTACACGGTTCAGGAGCCGGGCCGCCGCTGGGTCAACTTGCGGGACAACCATGAGCTCTATTGCGCCGGACATTTGTTCGAGGCGGCAGTCGCGCACCACCAAGCCACCGGCAAAACCAATTTTCTCAACGTCGCCAGGAAATTTGCGGATCGGATCGATGCGGTGTTTGGACCGCCTCCCCAGCGGATGGGATATCCGGGGCATCCCGAGATCGAACTCGCCTTGGTGAAGCTGGCCCGCATCACCGGCGAGCGTCGATACTTTGACCTGGCCCGGTTCTTCGTGGAGAACCGCGGCCGGCAATTCTTCGCCGAGGAACATCGGACGCCCAAGGACCGCTACGACGGCGCCTACTGGCAGGATGACGTCCCGATCTGCGACCATCGGAACATCAAAGGCCATGCGGTTCGTGCCGCCTATCTGATGTCGGGAGTGACCGATGTCGCCGCCGGGTGGAACCCCGGCGAATCAGAGGCCGGGTCGTCGAGCCCGGTCGCGGGCGACTCCGACCTTCTTCGAATGCTCCAACGGGTTTGGCGGAACACGGTGGAGCGGAACCAATACCTCACCGGCGGTATCGGGCCGAGCGCCCACAACGAAGGGTTCACGGAGGACTACGACCTCCCGAACCAGACGGCGTACCAGGAAACGTGCGCAACGATCGCCCTGGCGCAGTGGGCTCACCGACTCGCCCTGTTGTACGCCGACGCTCAGTACGCCGACATCCTGGAGCGGGCCCTGTACAATGGCGTGCTCGCCGGAGTCTCCCTGGACGGCACTCGGTTCTTCTACGTGAACCCGCTCGAAAGCACTGGAAACCACCATCGTTCGACCTGGTTCGGCTGTGCCTGTTGCCCTCCCAATGTCGCCCGCACCCTGGCATCGCTGGGCGGCTATGTGTTCGGCCTTTCCTCCGATGGAGCCGTCTACGTCCAGCTCTACATTCAGGGGAAAGCGCGCCTTCGACACCCAGGCGGGGCGGTTTCCGTCCTGGCCGTGACCACCGACTATCCATGGGATGGCCGTGTTAGGTTTCGGTGGGAACAAGCCGGCTCTTCCGGAAGGTCGGAACTCTGCCTTCGAATTCCTTCCTGGTGCCGAGGAGCGACGGCGAAGGTCAACGATGTGGTCGTGCCGGTGACCGAATCCTCGGTGCGCCGAGGTTACCTCGTTCTTTCCCGGGAATGGCGTTCCGGAGACGAGGTCGAACTGAACCTTCCCATGCCCGTGGAGCGGATGGCGGCCCATCCAGGAGTCCAGGCGAATCGAGGTGCCTTTGCCCTCCAGCGGGGCCCTTTGGTGTACTGCGTTGAGCAAGCCGACGTCGCGGAACCGATTCGAGCGTTGTCGGTGCCGTTGGATGGGCCACTTGCCGCGGTGGAACGACCTGGCCTGATGGGAGGTGTCATGGTGATTCAGGGAACCGCCCAGGTTGCCGGAGAATTCCATTGGAACCGTCGGCTCTACCAAACCATGCCCGCGGTGCGCTCGATCCCGTTCACCGCCGTTCCCTATTGCGTCTGGGACAATCGGGAAGCGGGCGCGATGAAGGTGTGGCTGCCGGTTTCGCCGACGGTGCCGTTAGTGACAGGCCTGGAGTCCCAGGCTCGGATCAGCACTTCGTTTCTCAGTGGGAACGCGAGCTTGGAGGCAATCCGGGACGGCAAGGAGCCGGGGAGCTCCCGGAAGCACCCCGGTTTGTTGTGTCATTGGTGGCCCCACAATGGCGGCGAGGAATGGGTTCAGTACGCCTGGGATCCACCCGTCACGCTCGCCGGGGCTCAGGTCTACTGGTTTGACGACACTGGAGTCGGCGAATGTCGCCTTCCGGCGTCGTGGAGGATCGAGTATCAGACCGACGCGGGATGGAAGCCCGTGGAAACTCGAGCGTCCTACGGTGTGGGACTCGATCAATGGCAGGTCATCCCGTTCAGCCCGGTCACGACCACGGCGCTGCGCCTGACGATTCGCCAGGCCGAGGGTTGGGCGACGGGTATCCATGAGTGGCGCGTGACCGAGGCGGACGACTAAATCCAAGGCGACCGATCTGACGGAACGGTTGCGATCCGATCGGTTCACACTCTCGAATGCCAGCGTTTGGCCTCATTGCCCCTCACCGTTCCTGGCGACGAGGTTGGATGTGGTCGATGCGTGCCATGGGTCAGATCGGCCTGTGGCAGGTGCGGTGCTTGGGCATGCGTGATCGCCTGTGGGTGGCATGAGCGAGTAGCGCTGCAAGGCCCACGGTCCAGAGTGCACGGGTTCCCGGTTCTGGGATCGTTGCGGTCGCATGAAAACGCTCCGGGCGGCTTCCTCAAACGTCTTGGGATCGACCGTGCGCACCCGCCGTTGCGGCGACTCCAGCCCTTGGACGAAGTCGATCACCTTGGCCAGTTCCTGGGCCGGGAGGGCCTTGATCTGGTCAATGACTTCGACGGCGGTCATGGGCAGGAACCTACTGGTGGGTGGTTTTCCGGCAACGCGGACGTTGGTCCCGTGAGGTGGCGCCAACGCTCGCGGTGGCTATGTCTGCCGGAATGCGGTGGGGCTGATCACCTCGGAACAGCGAGAAATCAGATCCGCCCATGGCAACGTGGGTTGGCTTCTCCCCGGTCCCGCGTCCGCGCGACGGGCTCAACCGCGCGGATGGTGACCTTCACGGCGATTCTGACCTCTTTGGAATTCCGCTGATCTTGCAAGGTCTTGCTCCTGAGGGCCAAGGGCCCGGATTCATTCCAGCCTTGGGCAACGCCCAAGGACCGCAACCTCAGTTGTCACAAGGGCCAACGGCCCGTTCCATCGGTGAGATCAGCGCCGGAGGAGGATGATGCGCAGTTCTTGCGACAGGGTGGTGATGGATCGGGCCTTCAGCCCTCCGGATGTTTGGGGCCTTGGTCCTGGGGCGAGTGCCCCAGGCTGATATGGGGGCGCGCCGTTGGCGCTGGTGAAATGCTGTGGCGTCTCGTGAAAGCTGGGCTGCCCCTGACAACGTGGGACGATTTCGCTTCGGATCCCGTGTTCGCCGGAAGGGCTCGAACCCGCGGTCAGTGACCCTCACCAAAAGAGGGAAGCAGCTGGGGAGGCTGGTTTCCACAGGCCAGAACCGTAGCGCCTCGACGCCCGAACGGAAGGCGATGGATTGGGATCAGCTCGCCAGATGGCGGAACAAGGCGGCCAAGTCGCTTTTTCCGAGGCGTCGTTCGGCGATAGCGATCATGACCCCGTGAAGGTCGGCAGTAGCGTTGGGCACGATCACACCATTGATCCTCAGGAATGTCAGGGCGGCGCCGATGGCGGTGCGCTTGTTGCCGTCGAGGAACGCCTGGGATTGGGCGATGTGGAAGGCGTAGGCCGCTGCCACGTCGAAGAGGTCACCCTGCCCGTAAAGCCAGGCGTTGAGCGGGTGCATCACGGCGCTTTCCAGACCGGCCGGATCGCGGACGCCTTCCTGGCCTCCATGACGCTGCAGGGCGAGGCGATGGAGAGCCTCTACCTGGGTGAGCGTGAGGAACGCCGGATCGTCCGTCATTGGCTGAGCTTCTGCATCAGCTCGGCATGCTGGTCGAAGACGCTCCGGGCGGCTTCCTCAAACGTCTTGGGATCGACCGTGCGCACCCGCCGTTGCGGCGACTCCAGCCCTTGGACGAAGTCGATCACCCTGGCCAGTTCCTGGGCCGGGAGGGCCTTGATCTGGTCAATGACTTCGACTGCGGTCATGAGCAGGAACCTACCGGTTGGTGGTTTTCCGGCAAGGACGACGTTGGATTCCTGAGGTGTTGCCAATACTCGCGGTGGATATGTCTGCCGGATTGCGGTGGGGCTGATCACCTCGGAACAACCAGAAATCAGGTCCGCCCATGGCAACCTGGGACGGCTTCTCCCCGGTCACGCGTCCGCGCGACGGGCTCAACCGAGCGGATGGTGACCTTCACGGCGATTCTGACCTCTTTGGAATTCCGCTGATCTTGCAAGGTCTTGCTCCTGAGGGCCAAGGGCCCGGATTCATTCCAGCCTTGGGCAACGCCCAAGGTTTTCGATCCCAGTTGTCACAAGGGCCAACGGCCCGTTCCATCGGTGAGATCACCGCCGGAGGCTCTTGCGACCGTGTGGTGATGGATCGGGCCTTCAGCCCTGAGATTGTTTGGGTCCTGGGGCGAGTGCCCCAGGCTGATATGGGCGCGCGCCGTTGGCGCGGGTGAGATGCTGTGGTGCCGTGAACGCTGGGCTGCCCCTGACAACGTGGACGATTTCACGTTGGGTCCCGTGTCCGCCGGACGGGCTCAAGCTTGAGGTAAGTGACCCTGATGGGGATTCGGTCTCAGTTTGAAAGCGGCGGAGGCCCCACCGCGGCCCACGGCGTCCCGCGCACACACCGGGTCGAGAACCCATCAACCCTCAAACTCCGAGCGGTGCCGCCTCAGTCTGTCGAGCGTCTCGGGACTCCCCTTGAGTTCAACCAAAGGTCGGAGCTGTCGCTCGATGTAGTTCCAGTCCAGGGAGACGTTTTGGCGGACGATGATCCCGCTCACGTCCACCCAATCTTGGGGGCGACTCGCAAAGGACTTCATCACAATCAGATCCTCGGCCGAACAGGTCCGAAGGGGAATGTGGGGAGGGTAGACGAACCAGGAGCTCCGTTCGACGCAGTCCTCCTCGAACGGAAGACCACCCAATGCCACGTCCAACCCGACTCCGCTGGAGGACTGAAGTAGAAGCACGCGATGACGCAAGGCGAACGCAGAAGCGTCCGGGATGCGAGCCTCGAAAGTCTCCAGGAGCCTCTTGATGAATCGCTCCTCCCCGCCGAAGCCCGTGAGGAGAGTAAGGTCGGCGTCCCGCGTCGTTCGGGGTTCACCCCAGCGCAAGAGAGCCAATCCGCCGATGAAACAGAATCGCCACGATTCTCGTTCGCAGAGCTCCTGGAGGTCCGCGGCGCCACGAATGACATCGTTCATGCCCGAATTCTCGCGCGAGAAAACCAGAGCTGTTGTTCGATCAATCCGGAAGTCCGCGCGGGCTTGAAGGGTTCCTGGGAAAAATCCATCGGCATGCAAAGCCCCTGAATCGATAAGAAAGTGTCGGCCGCACGGAGTTCGGCACGCCGAATGCGCTCAAGTTCGGGCCCCGCAGTGATCCATGTGGCAACCCACCGCGCCGCCAACGTACCCTGCTCGGTCTGTTCACCGGACGAGCCGGATGGTGCCGGATGCATGCAAGCATGCTTGCCGCATCGGAAGATAAATGCCAGTCCTGACCCGCTAGGCGGTGGCCTTCCCGATGGGTGTGTCGGAGGCTCGAGAAGGAGCCCCCAGCTCGGGCCGCTCTGCGTGAGTCCGCCGGACTGACCCAGGTTCAGTTGGCCGGCAAACTGGGCCTGCCGCAGTCCAACATTGCGTTCTGGGAACGCTCGGAGAAGCCGCCTCGTGGTGACGTGTTGGTGCCCTTGGCCAACGCGCTCGGAGTCGGTGTCGAGGTGTTGCTGGGCGCCCAAACGCCGAAACCGAAACGCCCCGCCGCCAAGGGCCGGCTGCAGGAAGTGTTCGAAGCCACTGGCCGACTCCCACGGCGTCAGCAGGAAAAGATCATCGAAATGATTCAGGCGTTGCTCGCCCAACACCGCGAGAAGAACGCGGCGTGATTGCCCAGGCCGGCGGGGGGGGCGTCTCACGGGAGTGCCCGGAATCCAGCGTTCAATGGCGGCAAATGGGAGCCCGGGTGTGGTGGGAAACCCCGTTCAAAGGCGTTCAATTCTTTGCCGCCATTGAACGCCTTTTGCACATGGATCGCGCAACCGACTTCCTAAGCCCTCCTGGGCTTGGGGGTTGGTGTCATACTCCTCCCCACCCCCGTCCCCAGTCAGGCCACCCGTCGATCAACCCCCGACTTCATTGTCCCCACCTGTGGGGGATGCCGGGGTCACCGGCACCGGGGGTCCCGCATCGCGGGGTGACTCGCAGGGGAAGGTAAGTCTGGAGGTGTCCTCTTGAACTTGCCAAGGCGCCTGTCCGAGGTGCAAATGCCCAATGTCGCGGCGCGCGCCCTTGTTGTCCTTAAACTCGACTTAGTGGTCGATTGCCCGAATTGCGTACGAAGTATGGTTTGTTTGAAGCAACTGCCATGAGGCTAATGAAACCTTCAGGGCAAACAATTGAATGCCATCGTTCTCACCAGGAACCTTGCCTCTCAACACTACCAAAAGATTTGAACCAATCGCTTGGAAAGAGACACCGCGAAGAATTGGCTTCATCCAAGGCGACAGTTCGAGGAGGCTTTCGACATCGGGCGCCAAATTCAGGAAATCAGCAATACTTACAACTTCAGGCGGTAGCTCAATGATGCTGGAGTCATCAAAGGAGCGCAGCAAACGAGTAAGTTTAGGATTACGCCCGGAAGCGGCAATGCTTCTGAATGTCAACATCTCATAATCAGCAAGGTTCCTTCGCCATGTCACGCTGGCGAGAACACTGTTCACCTCAGTAAACCCGGTAAGCGTATGCGAATCAGAAGAAGTATTTGTGATATTTGCAATCGCACCGGCCCGGATATCATTAGTCAGGTAGGTGTTTTCCACGGAAGCGTCCTTACACGAGGTTAGCGTAACCAATGAGACCGCGATAAAGGTCAATAGCTTCACGGCAGATAGCGCGACCGCGGGTCGGGCCCGAATTATGACCAGTTCAGGGTGGGTACGCCTATTCAAATAGGTCGGATGAGCAGTCTTGCAGCCAAGAGCGGCGCGCGTGCTCAACAGCAACAACCCATGGGTTCACTTCAAAATTGTGGTATCGCGTTAGGGTCTCGCTTGAAGCCCTATCAATAACAAAGTCATTATAGGTAAGTCGCCTCCTGAGATATTCCCACAAAACGGGGACATAGTTATTGAATGCTTTGCGGCAGGTGGCTGAAACGCATTTGTTCATCATCAATTCATAATCGCGCTTTACAGCATCTAGAGCATCGATTTGATTTCTCGCGTGAAGCATTTCATGGTCATAGAAATTTTCTAATCGGCGCCTGGGAAAAGTCTCGTTCGCTTCACGAATCTCCATGGTGAAGAAGACGTGAATCGGATACTTGAGCTCTACGCGAACAATCTTCTTGGTCTGACAAGGGCACGGGATGTCCTTAACTATGATGGGCAGTTGGACTGGCGGAGGCTCGATCCAAGCCCCCGCGTGAGGTTCTTCTGGTAGTGGAGCTGAGTTGTAGTGCGGGACAATCCTAACGTCCCATAGCCATGTACCAAGCCCGAGAAGCTCCATGTCGATGGTCGGCCTATTTGATAGAAACGCATATAAATTCACGCCGCCCTTCTCCTCGATTGGATCTCTATTTGGCCAACTAGAGGGTGAGCATTGCTGCGAACGTGAGCCCGACGAATACGATTCCTTCCACGATGATGGCCACGTCGAAGAGGGTGGGGGATTCAGCGCGGTAGACGATCCAGGACGTGCTGAAGATAAAGAATCTTGAACCCAGCACACCGGTGCGGATGCCGTTGTAGTAATGGAGGGCGTAGCCCACCAGGCCGAGACTCCAGCCCAGGAGGGTGAGGCGATCCGCCACCAGGCACTCCAGCAATGCCAGGCCCATGAGGGTAACGGAGGTGAAGTCCAAAGTCCGGGCCCAGGACCGCTCCACGCGGAACTTGGAACGGGCCTGGTCATAGCGAAACACATCACCGCAGGACCCACAGGCCGTGGCTTCCGATTCTGGGAGGACTGGTGCGTGGCAGCGCGGGCATTCAAAGGCGTCCTGCAACCGGTGAAAGACGCGCGATTGCGACGTCGCTGGGGAATCCTCCGCCACGGGCATGCCGGGGTCAGAACCGCACTTTCATGCCCAGTTCGCGGACGAGGAAGGCCCAGCGGTCGGCGGCTTCGGCGATTTGTTTGCTGGTGGGTTTGCCCGCGCCGTGGCCTGCCTTGACGTCGATCCGGATCAGGACCGGGTTGGGGCCCTTATGACATTCCTGGAGGCGGGCGGCGAATTTGAAGCTGTGCGCCGGCACGACGCGGTCGTCGTGGTCGGCGGTGGTGACCATGGTGCTGGGATACCGCGTGCCCGGCTTGAGGTTGTGGTAGGGGGAGTAGGCGTACAGCGCCTTGAATTCCTCCGGGTTGTCGCTGCTGCCGTAGTCGCTGGTCCAGGCCCAGCCGATGGTGAACTTGTGGAAGCGCAGCATATCCATCACGCCGACGGCGGGCAGGGCGGCGGCGAAGAGTTCGGGTCGCTGGGTCATGCAGGCGCCGACGAGCAGGCCGCCATTGCTGCCACCACCGATGGCCAGGCGTTCGGGTGCTGTATACCGGTTGGCGATGAGCCATTCGGCGGCGGCGATGAAGTCGTCGAAGACGTTCTGCTTTTGCAACTTGGTGCCGGCCTTGTGCCAGGCTTCGCCGTACTCGCCACCGCCGCGGAGGTTGGGCATGGCATAGACGCCACCCATTTCGAGCCAGGCAGCGATCGCCACGGAGAAGGTGGGGGTGAGGCTGATGTTGAACCCGCCGTACCCGTACAGGTAAGTGGGGTTCTTGCCGTCCAGCTTCATGCCCTTCTTGTGGGTGATGAACATCGGGACCTGCGTACCGTCCTTGCTGGGGTAGAAAATCTGGCGGGTTTCATAGGCGGCGGAATCGAAGTCCACCTTGGGGGCGCGCCAGGCCGAACTGGTTCCTGCAGCGACATCGTACCGATAGACGGTCCCGGGCGCGGTGAAGCTGGTGAACGAATAGAAGGTTTCCTTGTCGGAGCGCTTGCCGCCGAAACCGCCCGCGGAACCGATGCCAGGGAGATCGACATCCCGTTCGAAACGACCGTCCAGGGTGAAGACCTTGACCACGCTGCGGGCGTCCTTGAGGTAATGGCACAGGAAACGGTCCCCGACGGCGCTGACGGCGGTGAGGGTGTCTTCGGACTGGGGAATGATCTCCTTCCAGTTGGCGCGATCCGGGCGGGTGACATCGATGCCGATCACCCGGGCACGCGGGGCGTTCAGGTCGGTGCGGAACCAGAACATCGATCCGTCGTTGTCGATGAAGGAGTAGTCGGCGTCGAAGTCCATGAGCAACTCGACGACCGGGGAACCGGGTTTGGTGAGGTCCTTGTACAGGACGCGGTTGCGGGGATCGGTTCCCTCGGACGCGGTGATGATCAAGTAATGGCCGTCGTCGCTGACGCCGCCGTAAAAGTTCCATTCCTTTTTGTCGGGGCGATCGAAGACGAGGACATCGCTGGACTGGGGGGTGCCGAGGCGATGGAAGTACAACTTGTGGAAATAGTTGGCACCGGTGAGGGCCTCGCCGGGTTTCGGTGCATCATAACGGCTGTAGTAGAAGCCGGAGCCATCCTTGTTCCAGGACGCGGACGAGAACTTCACCCACTGGACGATGTCGGGGAGATCCTTGGCGGAGTCGACGTTTCGAACGCGCCACTCCTGCCAATCGGACCCGGATCGGGAGATGCCATAGGCGAGGAGTTTGCCGTCATCGGACAGATCGGTGCCGCTGAGGGCGACGGTGCCATCGGAGGAGAGGCGGTTGGGGTCGAGCAGTTCGCGGAGTTCGCCTTCGAGCGAATCCATGGAGAACACGACGCTTTGGTTTTGCAGGCCGTTGTTGCGGGAGACGAAGAACCGGTTGCCGTGATGGGAGGGCGTGCTCCAGCGTTCGAAATTCCAGAGCTGAGTGAGTCGGTTGGAGATGGACGACCGCTCGGGCAGGGAGGCCAGATGACCGAAGGTGACGGCGTTTTGGGTTTTCACCCAATCCCTGGTGGCTGGGGCGTTGTCATCCTCCAACCAGCGGTAGGGATCGATGACGTCGGTGCCGTGGTAAGAGTCGGTGACCGGGTTTTTGGCGGTGGCTGGGTAGGCCAGTTTGGGGGCATCTTTCACGGAGGTGGTGCGAGCGCAGGAAACGGCCAGAGCGACTGCCAGGAGGGCGAACGACGACGTGACCTTGGACATAGGCGCAGGTTGAGGTTCGGGATGGAGGGCGGTCAAAAGCAAAGATGGTGGTTGTCTTTCCTTATCCCTCGAATTTGGAAAACGGATTGACGTAAGGACGGCAGTTCCTTCCCAATGTCGATTCCTGCCTGTGGTCGACCAAGGACTCTACCAGCTTGAGGGATTGGAGGCGCGCGTGCTCCTCTCGGCCGATGGCGTGAACGTTCTGCCTGTGCCCGACGAATCCGGGGCGGGGGCGTTGACGGGAAGCGGCGCATCGATGCCGGCGGTGGAAATGGCTTCACCCACCGATCTGAGGCGGATGGGGGAGGAACAACCTTCGGTACTGGACGATGGCGAACGGTTGGAGTCGCTGGGGGGTATTGGAGAAGGTGCGGCGGGGTTGGAGCCCGCTACGGATTCGGAAGCGGCATTGTCTACGGCAGGCGAGGTGCCCGCCGCTACGGAGGCAGGGAGCCTGGGAAGCCAGTTGTTCGAAACGGAGTTGCTCACCGACCTTGAAGCAGGGATTCCGGGGGGCGAGACGCCCCCCTCCACGGCAGGCGAGACGCCCGCCGCTACGGAGGCAGGGTACCTGGGGAGCCAGTTGTTCGAAACGGAGTTGCTCACCGACCTGGAGGCAGGGATTCCGGGGGGCGAGACGCCCCCCTCTACGGCAGGCGAGACGCCCGCCGCCACGGAGGCAGGGAGCCTGGGAAGCCAGCTGTTCGAAGCGGAGTTGCTCACCGACCTGGAAGCAGGGATTTCGGGGGGCGAGACGCCCCCCTCTACGGCAGGCGAGACGCCCGCCGCTACGGGGGTGGCCGCTACGGAGGCGCGGTTCCTCGAGAGTGGTGATGAGAACCTGCCGGTGGGTGGGCTGAGTTTGGGGGAGGACTCCCCCGTGGTGGAGTCGCCGGAGGGTGTGTTGAGTCACGCCGAGATTTTGGTCGGGTCACTGCATGCGGCGCAGGGGCCGCCGGACGGAGGAACAGGTGAGGCGCAAGCGATTCCAGCGCCTCCAGCGAAAGTGACTCCGGACCGCCCCATTCTGATCCTGCATGGCATTGGGGGTTCCTTCCCGTCGCAAGCCGATTTTGAAGCCTGGCTGGTGCAGAGAGGCTTCCATCCCAACCGGTTGCTGATCGATCCCCTGACCACGGGGTACGACGATCTGATTCAATCCCTGATCAACTCCGGGTACACCCGGAACCGGGATCTTTTTGCTGCGAACTATGATTGGCGGGTCACCCCGGGGCCAGTGGACGGGGTGGTGGACGGTTCGATCGACAATCCGGACGGGAGCGCGATCACTGCAAATCAGATCACGGATTCCGTCTTCGAGTACGGGATCGACTACATCGGCTATTGGATTTCGCGGGCGGCGCTGAGTTGGGCGGCGGACCACGATGACACGCTCCCGGCGGAGGTGGATGTGGTGGCTCATAGCACGGGTGGGTTGGTGATCCGGGCCTACCTTCAGAGCGGCGCCTATGGCGGGTCGGCGACGGTTTCGAGCGGGCGATTGGCGAACGGGTTGACGGTGCCGGCCGGGACGAAAGCCGCCGATGGAACACCGATCACGACGTCGCTGCCGCTGCCCCGGGTTCACGATTTGGTGACGATGGGGGTGCCAATGCGGGGAGCGGCGACCCCGTTTCAATTGGCACAAAACGACTGGGGAGCGGACACCTCGTATGTGGCTTTGGGGAAGGTTTTGTCGGCGGCCTACACCCGGCATCTGGCTGGGGTGAACCTCGCGGGGCCTGCCGGAACCACCATTCAGGGGGCCGTCGGAGGGCGGGGTTTGAGCACGGTGGCGTTCACCGAGGCGTACTGCCCGACGCTGATTTCGCTGACGGGAACCTATCCCTTGGTGTTTGAAGATCCGAGTCGACGGGTTCCCTCGCTGATCACGGAAGGGGGTCAGAAACTCCCGTTCAATCAGAGCTCCCATGCCAATCGGCTGGTGATCGACCTGAATGACGGCATGGACCTTCTGTATGGTCCGGAGCACTTGGCCTCCGACTGGTCGTACACGGAAGGGTCGGAGGACCCCAACCCGGGCCGGATCCACCTTCCGACCAACTTCATCAACCTGCTAGGCGGAGACCTGACGGTGATCTACACCGCCGCCTATAAGACGGCGACCTCCCTGACCCGGCGGGTGGGGCCGTCGTATCCTTGGGAAGAGGGTGATTTCTTCGTGACCCCGTTCACGGACTTCGCGGCCAATCGGGCAGCACCTGGGGAGACCTGGTATGTTTCGGACCAGGCGCAGGGCAAACCCGGGTCGGGGGACGGTTCGGTGCCCTTGGTTTCTGCAGTGGGCCTCTACCTGGATCGGGGCTCGTACCCGGTGCATGGGGATCCCAACACCCATCTGCGGCTCAAGGAATTGACCTTTGCGGGGAGCGAATCCCACACGCACACGGGGATGCTTTCGAGCACGAAGGGGATTCGGGCGGTCTTGGAGGCACTGGAGCGGTCGTCGGACGGGTTCATCGTGATTGGCAATCAGAGCTACGGCACCGATCTGCTGTTCTATCTGGTGGACGGGTACTGGAACTCACCGTCGCAACCCGGGTTGGCGGGGCAAGCTTCACAGGGAACGTCGCCGTCGGTGCACTCCGCTCCTGAGCCTGAGACTGTGTCCTTTACGACGGCCCAACTGGGGGCGATTGCGGATGGGCTTTTGGGACTGAAGGCGGTGGCGCTGAGCGGATTTGCGGCGGGTCTGGCTACCTTGGAAGCGCAAGTGGCGTTGCTCGGGCGATCGCTGGGACAGGGACCGCTGGTGTTGTTCTCGGTTTTGGAGGTTTCTTTCACGGGGGCGGCCAGTGCGATCCGGGCGCTGCCCAACGGCAGTGACGCCATGGATGTGATGGAGGCCCTCTTCCGGAACGGGCTGGTGGCGGCGGGCGGTTTGGCCAATGCGACCACTTCGGCTCTGGAATTTGTCATCCATTTCGTCCGGTCGCAGGACTCCCCGAGCTTCCTGGTGCTGGGGCAACAGGCGACGGACCTAGGAGTGGAATTCTCGACGGCGCCGGTGCTGTACCTGACCGACTACTTCACCATGACGGCCCGGGTGCATTTGGATGTTTCCAAGCCTGTCTCGGAAACCTTTGGGCTCCTGGACTATGTGGCGTCGCAGGGCATCTACTACTACGGCGAAGCCATTGCGGCTGCTTTCAGCATGGGCGCGGGCAGCCCGACCTCGACCACCCGCGGGATTGTCTCCATTCAAGCCTCGGCAGACCAACGGCTCTCCGATCCCTCGGGGGACAACCGACTGACCGGTGCGGAGCTGGAGGCGGCGCCGATTGAATCGATCTCCACGGTTTCCGGCGAAGGGGAGGTTTCGGCGGCGTTACCGACCACGACGGCGGACGAGAAGGTGGTGTACGCCCGTTCCTCCAGTCCGTTGGGCACCGAGCCGGATGTTTACGTGGGCAGTCTGAACTTCGAGCTGATCAAAGACCGGCTCAGGGAACTGCTCGATGAACTGGCGGCCATCGGCGACGCCTTGGAAGATCCGATCGTCCAGACGGCACTGCAGATCCCGCTGCCGTTCCTGGACGACCCGAACAACAACACCCTCGACGAGCTGCTGACCGACGACCGCTATGGATTCGGGCTGGGCGAGTTCTTCGACCTGGTGGACGTGTTGCGCGACTACTGCGATGAGGTAGACGAACCGAACCTGGATGGTCTGGTGGTGCGCCTGATCGAAGCGCTCAGGTTGCGGTTGGGAGATGGTGCGGAAGGTGGGTTGGCTCAGGGACCCATCAGCATCCGCGGTGGCTTCGATGTCGACAGCGATGCCTTTGCCCTGGTGGTGGAACTTGGCGTCGAAAAGACGATTGAGACGGAACTGACGGAAGAAGGCTTTGGACCGGAGGCGAGTGGGCTGGGGTTGGACCTGTCGATCCCGGTGGCGGCCTCGCTGGGGTTTGAATCGGAGGTTGTCCTGGGGATGGATTTGAGCGGCTTCCTGAACAATCCGTCCGGGGGCTTGGCGAAGACTGATGTCTACCTCGATTTCAACTGGCTGCGATCCACCCTGAATCTCTCGGTCCCGGACATCGATGCCCCGGTGACCCTGGGATTTCTGACGGCGGGAATCGTGGATGGTTCCGCGGCGTTGACCACCACGGTGAACTTCACCATCCACGGCGGGAACCCGATCTCTCTGGGGCAGTTGGAGGCGGTTTCGGCGACCTCGCTGGTCAGCTTGACCCCAGCGCCTTTGGGGACGCTGACCATCACCCTGCCACTGACGGCGATGGTGGGCGGCACGGATGTGGCGGAAGGATGCTCGCCGATGATCCTGATCGCCGACTCCAATGTCTTTGATGCGACCTCGCCGACGGTGACGACGTCGGATTTCGAGTGTCTGACGGACTTCTGCAACATCACGCCGATGCAGGTGCTGGGGATGCTGAACGGCCTGGCGGACTGGCTGGCGCAATTCCGGGATTCGTCGGTATTCGACACCACGGTGCCGTTCACCAGCGGAACCACCTTGGGCGATCTGTTTGACTTCTCCCAGGCGTTCGTCGACCGGATCTACAACCAGCTGGTTCGGCGCGAGATCGTGGCTGGTGGGGCGTCCTCGGAGTCGGTGGCCAACCGGGGCCGCTTGGCGTTCGACGCCGCATTCGAGCTTCAACTGGATGACCTGGCGGCGGTGGGTGTCGCAGTGAAGGCCGCCGACACGGCGTTGAATGCGTCGCTGGAGGACCTGACCACGACCTTCAACGCGGCACTGACGGTGGCCGGGTTGGGCGCCTCGGTGGAGGCGGTGGTGGGTGAAGGTCGGAAATTCGCGCTCCGCCTGAAGCCTGGCGCCACGGCGTCGCGGCTGAAACTGACCGTGCCGGATCCGGATGGGTCCAGCGCCACGCCCAACACCGATGCGATGGTGGCGGAGATTGGCTTTGCGGCGACCCAATACAACACGGAGACGCCGAACTACGACGGGATCGAGGACTTTGCCGATCAACTCTCCGAGGCCTTGGCGGAGGGCGGAGTGCCGCTGGACGTGAAGCTGGTCTGGGACACGGATTTGAAAGAAATCCGGTTGGAAGTGGCATTTGAACAGACCTTCGTGGAGAGCCGGTCGTTCTTCTTTTTTTCGGATCAGGGCCTGGGGCCGCTGGCGGAGGCGACGGCGTGCGGCACGTTCACCATAACGGCGAATGTGCATGCCGGTTTCATCCTGGGTTTTGACCTGAACGCCTCGGTCACGCCGCGGATTCAGACCAACCCGCTGATTCCGCCGCCGTCGAACGGGGTGTTGACCCGGGATGCGCGGTTCACCCTGAAACTGGACGACGACCGCCACGACATCACGGTCCCGAGGGACGCGAGCAACACCTCGCTGGCGGACTTGGTGAGCGACATCAACGCCCGGTTCACGACGGGCAACGGCTTAAAGGATCGGGTGATTGCGGTGGTGTCCGGGAATGCGATTCAACTGGTCGTCCTGGATGAGGACGCGGATGGGGATCGTGTGCTGGATGCCGGGGAAGACCTGAACGGCGACGGCAACCTCGACAGCCAACTCGGCGTCATCAGTTCGATCCAGATACTTGGAGACGACAGCGACACCGCCTTTACGGAACTTGGGTTCATGGTGGGCCAGATCGATCGTGCCGATGTGAAGGGGTTGTTCGTGGACGACGTGGTTCTCGAAGGTTCGGCGACGATTTCGGCCACCGGGCTGGGGGCGTCGTTCCGGTTTGGGGTGTTTTCGATCGTGATGGCGGATGGGGCGGCGGTTGGCTCGGCCTCGGTGAACGTTTCCCTGCAAGGGCCGACGGGGGAGACGCGGTTTCTGTTGGGCGATCTGAAGCTGGCGGCGCCCGACTTTGGCTCGATTCTCGGAGTGGCTCCGGTGCTGACCGGCAGCATCGACATCACGGCGCCGACCATCACCCTGGAACCCGACCTGATCGACCTGCCCGCGACGGAGCAGTTGCGGATCTACATCCCCGACATCCATTTCACCGACTACAATGGGGCGCCGTATCACCCGACCACCAACAACCTCGGCCTCTTCATCACGCTGCCGACGATGGGTGGGTTGGGGAACTTCAGCTGCCTGACCTTCCTGAACATTGTTCAGGCGCTGGACTCGATCGCGGATGAGTTGGAAGCCATGCAAGGGTTCGGTTTCCTGGGTCAGCCGATTCCGCTGATCAACCTGAGCATTGGCGATCTGTTGGATAGCGCGGGCAACTTTGCCGAACTCGTTGAAGGACTGGCGACGGCGGACGCCGACACGATTGCCACCCTGGAAGCCGATCTGGAGGCGTTTTTCCAGGTGAGCGATCCGCGCCTGATCACGCTGTCGGTGGACGACTTTGCGCCGTCGCCCTTTGCGGGGGGCGGCGCCACCTCGCGGGTGACGACGGTCTTCAATCCATCCGGTGGAGCCAATGCGATCGTGTTCTCGGCCCGGACCACGGGAACCACCGAGCGCGGGGTGAAGATCGAGTTCGTGGATGACGGTCGGTACACCGGCATCACCGATGACGCGGCGGTGGAGTACGATTCGATCAACCGCACCCTGCGGATCTTCTACCACGCCGGCTACACGACGGCCGGGAAGCTGGTGGCGATCGTCAACGCAGCGACGAGCCAACCCTTCCAGGCCGCCCTCGATACCGCGACCGAAGCCGGGACGGGGACCGGCACGATCTCGGTGACCGCCCTGAAGTTTTCCCTCCGTTACAACCTCGCCTACGGCAACTTCCTCGCCCTCGATCTTGGTCTTGATGATCTCGTCGAACTTCTTCCGGCCGACGATCCCGCCCGCGCCCTACTCGGAGGCATCTCGAACTTCGTTCAGTTGGAAGGCAGCGCGAACCTGAACGTCACCGCCAGCGCGGATTTCCTGCTCGAATTCGGCATCGACGTTTCCAATCCCTGCCTGTGGGTGCCGTTCCTTTACGACACGACCTCGGCCTCCTTGAACGCGTCGGTGCGTGGCACGGACATTGAATTCACCGCGTCAGTGGGGCCATTGGGGGTCTTTGTGAAGGACGGCACGGTGACGGTGGATCGGGATGGGGATCCAAACACCACCGGGGATGGCGAGGACGCGCGGTTTGCCATCACGATTGAGGACCCGGACGGCGACGGGCGCCACTATCTGCGGGACGGACTGAGCTTCGTCTCGGATCTGGCGGTTCAACTCGAGGCGGGCGCGAGTGCCGAACTTCCTCTCTTCTTCCCTACGGAAACCTTCCCGGTCGGTTCGAACCGGGATGACAACGGCGACGGGCATCCGGACAACGAACTGGTCATCGATATTCCGAGCCTTCCCAACCTCTTCAACCGCACCGGAGTGCCGGTTCAGATCACGACTCCGGATCTGGCGGGCTTGCTGCTGAACTTCAATGTCTGCGATCTGGTCGCCAACGCATCGGTCCTGCTCGACGGCCTGGATGCGCTGCTGGGGATGCTGCAGGACGGGCTCCAGAGTGAAGTGTTGAACCGGAACCTGCCGCTGGTGGGTGACGGTCTGGCCGAGGCAGGCGATTTCATCGAGCAATTCCGCGAAGGCCTCCTGGCGGACATTCGGGCGAAGCTGGAGAGCGTAGGCGATCCGATCGACCTGGTGAAACAGGCCTTTTGGAACGTTCTGGGCAAACCGGGGCTCAACCTGCTGGTGGATGCAGCGGGCAACACCATCGGGTCGGCGGACGACATCGACATCGAGTGCCAATCCGTCGACGGCGAAGTGGTGCTGCTGTTCAACATCCGGCTGAGCCAGACGATCGCGCTGGTGGACACCCAGGCCGACCCGATCGACATCGACATTGGCATTCCGGCGCTGGGTCTGGAGATCGACGGGAACGTTCAGATTGAAATCGGTTACAGTCTGAACCTCCTCTTTGGCCTTTCGACGTCGGACGGCTTCTTCTTCGACACCAACGGTGCGGATGACGTCTCGCCGGCGGACGACATGGAGCTGATGGTGTTCTTCCGGGTGACGGTTCCCGGGTTGAGCGCGACGGGCAACCTGCTGTTCCTGCAAGCCCAGGTGTCGGATGAATCGGACGGCGTGGATGCGCTGGGGGCCCCGCGGCTTTCGACGTTCTTTGAGGGCCAATTCGGGGTCGACGTGGTGGACGCGGATGGGCGGCTGAGCTTCTCGGAAATCGTGGGTGGCGGTTTCAATCTGGGGAAGACGCTGGTGGTGAACCTGACGGCGGTGGCGGAAGTGCACCTGGACCTGGAAATCAGCTTCGGCGAAGACGCCCGGTTCCCTCGGATTCTGGCTGAATTTGATCTGGTTTGGAGTTGGGACCCGCTGGAAGGGACAGGGTCGGAGGATTCGGATGGGGAGCTGGAATTCGGTTTCCGCAACCTGCAACTCGATCTCGGCTCGTTTATCGCCCAGTTCCTGGGACCCATTCTGGAGCAGATCCAGGCGGTGTTGGAACCGGCCAAGCCGCTGATCGACCTGCTCACGATGGAGCTTCCGCTGTTCTCGGACCTGAACGGCGGGCCGTTGACCCTGTTGAAGCTGGGGGAGAACGCCGGACTGATCGCGCCGAGCACGCGGCTGTTCATCGAAGCCGTGGATACCGTGTTCGAACTCGTTCAGGACACGTCGGTGTCGGCCACAGGCGGGCTGGTGATCAACATCGGCAGCTTCGATCTCCTGCTCGATGCGCTGGGGAACATCGGAGCGGCGGGCAACCTCTCGGACGACGAGATCGACCTGACCGAGGAGACCCCGGAGACGAGTTCCGAGGGCAAGTTCCTCGGGAAACTGGCCGACATCGGCTTCACCTTTCCGTTCCTCAAGATCTCCGAGTTGTTCAAGCTCTTCACCGGTCAGCCGGTCAGCTTTGTGGAGTTCGAAATGCCGTTGTTGGAGTTCGAAGCCAGTATTGACTTCCAGATCCCCATCTTCCCGCCGCTGTACATTATCTTTGGCGGCAGCATTGGCGCCCGGATTGATCTGACCTTTGGCTATGACACCCTGGGCTTGCAGAAATACTTCAGCAGCTCGGACAAGGACATTCTCGACCTCTTCGACGGCTTCTATGTGAAGGACCTCGACGACTACGGGAACGAGATCACCGAACTCACCCTGAGCGGTGGTCTGTTTGCCGGAGCGGAACTGGACATCCTGGTGGCCTCGGCCGGGGTCACCGGCGGCATCTACGCCGACGTCCTGTTCGATCTGCGCGATCCCGATGAGGATGGACGGGTTCGTCTGAGTGAGATCGTCACCAACGCCCAGCAGGGTCCTCTTTGCATCTTCGACATCAACGGCCGGATCTACGTGTCTCTCGACGCGTTTCTGGAGGTGAACCTGCTCATCGCGAAGATCGACAAGGAATGGAACTTCGGTGAGATCACCCTGCTGGAATTTGAGATCGACTGTCCCGAGCCGGAACTCGCGTCGTTCAACACCAACGGCGATGGCACGGAAACGGAGGCCGAGGTGGAGGCCGGTCAACTGGTGCTGCACATGGGCGAGTTTGCGGCGCTGCGGCTCTACGGCGACACCGCCGATGGCGACGAGAAGTTCTATGTCCGCGCCTTGAGCCCGCTGGCGGATGGCGAGCAGTCGGTGGAAGTGCGTTTCAACGGCATCCAACAGACCTATCACGGGGTGAAATCGATCCTGGTGAAGGCCGGAACCGGGGACGATACCGTGGACCTCACTGGCGTGGCGGTGGCCGCCACGGTCTATGGTGGCTCCGGCGACGATCTCCTGAAGGCGTCGCGGGGCGGCGGGACGTACTACGGCGACGACGGCAACGACACGATCACCTCGGAAGCTGCCAACGGTGAGTTTGCGGGGATTGGCGACCGGTTCTACGGCGGAAGCGGCAATGACACGCTTCTGGGCTGGGAAGGTAACGATCAACTGTTGGGCGAGGACGGACAGGACGAACTGGAAGGCGGCCTGGACAACGACACCCTGAGCGGCGGCGAAGGCAACGACGTGCTGGTGGGTGGCAACGGCCGGGACACGCTGAACGGGGACGGTGGCGTGGATGTGCTGGAAGGCGGCGATGGCAACGACACGCTCGCAGGCGGGGAAGGGGATGATTCCCTCGAAGGCGGCGACGGCGATGACGAACTCGTCGGCAACCTCGGCAACGACACGCTCTCCGGTGGGCTGGGCGATGACGTGTTGGTGGGTGACGACGGCACGATTGTCAGCGGCTTGAAGATCACCGGGGTCTCCGGTGCCGGGAACGACACCCTCTCGGGCGGTCCGGGCGACGACACCCTGGTGGGAGTCGGGGGCAACGATGCGTTGTTCGGCGGCAACCACGTGGCCAGCGGGGTCACGACCGTGGTCACCGTTGCCTACCGGTTGGTCGGTTCCACCCTGACAGCTGAACCCGATGGGGCGGACTTCCTGGATGGTGGAGAAGGCGACGATGTGCTGTTTGCCGATGACGCGCATTCGGGAATGGCCACGAGTTTTGCCGGGGCGGAGGTGGGGGATCGCGTCTGGCTGGATGTGGACGAGGACGGCGTTCAGGACGCTGGTGAACCCGGTTTGGGCGGCGTCCTTGTGGAACTGTTCCTGAGCGGAGGCACCGCTTCAACAGCCCGAGCGTACACGGATGCGAACGGCGCGTTCCGTTTCTCCGGGCTTGCGGCGGGCGCGTATTTCCTGCGCGTGCATGCGGCGGCTGGAACGTCGTTTTCTGCCCGTGGGTCCGGTGAATCCGATGTCGACAGTGACATCCTGGATGCCGACGGCGATGGGACAGGCGAATCGGCGGTGTTCGAACTCGATGCAGGCGAGAGTGACCTGACTCTGGATGCCGGAATCCGTGGCGGCACCCCGACACTCAGCATTGGTGATGCGTCGGTGGAGGAGGGAGACGTGGGTGTGACCTTCCTAAACTTCACCGTCTCCTTGTCGTCGCCGGCGGCGGCCGTGGTCACGGTGGTGTACCGGACCGGGTTGGACGCGGACACCTCGACGCAGGATGCGAATCCGGGCATCGACTACTCGTCCACCGAGTACACCCTCGTGTTTCTGCCGGGAGTTCTGAGCCTGGAGGTGCGGGTGCCGGTGATGGGGGATCTCAAGGATGAACTGAACGAAGTTCTGCTGGTCACGCTGACCGATGCCTTCCTGGTGACGGACGCCCTCACGATCGCCGATGCCGTGGGGGTGGGGACGATCGTGGATGACGACCTGGCGCCCCGGGTGACCATCGCGGATACCTCGGTCCATGAGCTGAACGGGACCAACGACGTGCAGATGGCGTTCACTGTCACCCTGTCGAATCCCAGCTGGCAGACCCTGCGGTTCGACTGGCGCCTGTTGCAGGCGACCCAGCCGGATGGATCGCCGGCCGACGACACCGCCACGGTGGGCGTCGATTATGTGGATGCGACGGGCACCGCGACGTTCGCGGAGGACGCGACGACACGGACCTTTCAGGTGACGATCCGTGGGGATGATCTGGACGAATACGATGAACGACTGCTGGCCCGGCTGGCCCGCACTGACGCCACGCCGCTGTCGGGATTCGAATTCGCCGACGACACCGCGATGGGAACGATTCTGGACGACAACCCGCTGACGCCGGAGACGACGGATGATGATCCCACGCCGTATGTGCAGGTTCGCACGGTGGGATCGGGCCGGGTGGACGAGGGCCACGCGGGCAATCGTGAGCTGAAGCTGGAAATGAGCCTGGATCGGCCGAGTGGCCGGCCGGTGAGCGTGACCTGGAACACGAACCGTGGCACCGCTTTGGATGCGGCCACGCTGCTGGAGGCGGCGGACTTCGCCTATGCCTTCGAGACGCTGACCTTTGAACCGGGCGAAACCCGGCGCAGCATCGCTGTTTATGTCATCGGCGACACGACGGTGGAAACGAACGAGTTCTTCTTCGTCAACCTGCTGTCGGCGGTGAATGGGCAGATTGGCACCACGGCGACCCACCCCAACCACGCGGTGGTGACCATTCTCAACGACGAAAGCACGGACCCGGGACCGTGGTTCGTTCAGTTCAGCGACGCCCGGTATTCCGTTATCGAAGGTGGCGTGGCGACGATCACCCTGGTGCGGGCGGGAGACACCTCGCAGCCGTTGGCGGTCTATTGGGCGTCGGGTGGGACCGCCACCGCGGGCGTCGATTACGACGACGCGTTGAACCCCGACGTGGCGGGAGGCCAACGAGGTTTGGTTCGGTTTGGCGTGGGCGAGACGTTGAAGACCTTCACGATCGCGACCTATGACAACACCAACACCTTCGGACAATCCGTGTATGAAGGCGATGAGACGGTGCTGTTGCATCTGGCCAACCCCACGGGTGGCGACGTGCGCGGCCTGATCACGGAGGCGAGGCTCACGATCGTCGAGGATGACGCCCCTCCGGTGATCACCATCGGCGATGCCATGTCGACGGGACACTTCGCGATGGAGCGCCTGTCTGACGGAAGCCCAGGCACGCTGTCATTCCCGGTGACCGTCACCGGCGCGAGCGAAGTGGATGTCACGGTGCGTTACACCTCGATCAGCGGAACGGCGGTGGCCGAGGACGACTTCATCACCCGGACCGGGGTGCTGACCTTCGCGGTGGCCACCCTCAACACCCCGCAGATCGTCACGATCACCACCCGCAACGATTCCGAAGTAGAAGCGGTGGAAGACCTGTTGGTGGTCCTGTCCGACCCGACGAACGCCACGATCGGCGACGACCTCTTGGACAGCGACGCCTCGGGAGGGGAGGACAGTCATGACCGCGGCTACGGCGTCATTCTCGACGACGACCTGGGCAGTCTTTCGGGGACAGTGTTCCTCGATTGGAACGGGAATGGATTCCTGGATGGGGCAACGGACAGCGGATTCTCTGGCGTGGGGATCACCTTCACCAGTGTCACATCGGGTACGGTTTATGCGACCAGCACTTCGTCGGATGGCAGCTATCTCCTGAACCTGCCGTTGGATGAGTACACGGTCGCCGTGGATGAGACCGACCTGCCGGAAGGAGCCGCTTCCACCTCCTGGGTGGTTCCGATGGCCTATGAATTGGCGGACGCGGTGGCGGTGCTGGATTTTGGCTATGAAATCCCGGAAACGCCGGCGGTTCCGACGGGTTCGACGGGCAGCGGCACGACAGGGAACAACGACACCGTGTACGGTGGCTCCGGCAGTGATCAACTGGAGGGTGGTGCGGGGGATGACTGGTTGATTGGTGGACACTGGCTTGGGCCCGGCTGCTCCTGCGAAGGACTGGGGTACGACATCGACCTCACGGAAACTCTGGTGGGTACCACTCGGACTCGGATCTACGTGGACCCGGACTCTTTGCCGGTGCCCGGCACGATTAGCGGCAGGGTTTGGATCGACTCGGATGGCGACAACACCGAGCTCAAGCCGTCGCCGGGCAATGAACGCGGGCTGGAAGGGGTTCAAGTGAACCTTTACGACGTCGGCTGGACCCTGATTGCGACGGCTTACACCGATGGGACGGGTGCCTACACCTTCACGCAGCTGGCGGCGTGCGATTATCAGGTGCACTTCCTGATTCCGGGCGGGTATGCGCTGGTGGCGCAGGGCGTGGGTGGATCCGCCAACAACAGCGACGCGGATGCCCTGCTGGGTTTGACCTCGGCGATCACGGTCGGTGAAGGAGCCACGCTGGCCAATATCGACGCCGGCGTTCGCAGCCTTCCGGCGGGTCGTGCGCCGTGGAACGTCTCCTTCGGCCAGGGCATCTACGCCGTGCGTGAAACCGATGGATCGGCGGTGATCACGCTGCTGGGTGATGGCGCCTCGCTGTCGCCGGTGGCGGTCTATTTCACCGCCAACGGTACGGCGGTGGTGGACAGCGATTACCTGGGTGCGCGCGGGACCGTCCGCTTCGGGCCAGGCGAGGCCGGGAAACCGTTCCTGGTCAGCATTCTGGAAGATGATGTCGACGAAGGCTACGAGACGGTTCTGCTGACTCTAAAGAACCCGACGGGCGGCAACGTGAAAGGCGCCCAGCCTTCCGCGGTCCTTTTGATCTTCGACAACCCATGTCCGGACGACGACGCCATCTCCGGGGGGCAGGGCAACGACGTGTTGCTCGGTGACTTCGGCTGGTTCACGGATGCTGGAGCGGTGGTCCTCCTGGGTGGCATGGGCAACGACTCGTTGAGCGGTGATGCCGGCGATGACGTGTTGGAAGGCGAAGGTGGCAACGACACGCTGGAAGGCGGGACCGGGAACGACACGCTGAACGGCGGCAGTGAGAACGACCTCTACGTCTTCGACACCGACACCATCCTGGGAACCGACACCCTGGGCGAAGGAGCCTCCCCGCTGGGCGGCGCCGACACCCTCGATTTCTCCACCACTGGTCTGAGCCTTTCCATCGACCTGGCGTCGACGTCGATGACGATTCTGAACGGGACGACCACGGTGCTGGTGCTGAACTTTCCGGCGGACGTGCTGGAGAACGTTTTCGGCGGCTCCGGGAACGACGTGTTGCGGGGCAATCTGTTGAACAACGTGTTGGATGGCGGGACCGGCGACGACGTCCTGGAAGGACGACGTGGGGATGATGATCTCACGGGTGGCGAAGGGAACGACCTGTACCTGTTCGATGCCGACATCGCCCTGGGGCATGATGACATCTTCGAGCCGGCCTCCCGGGACACGGACACGATCGACTTTGGCGAGACCACCGGGCAGGCCGTCAGCCTGAACCTGAGTCTCACCACCAGCCAGGTGGTGGCGCCCACGCTGACGTTGACCCTGAACACCGCAGCGCCTGAACAGCAGATCATTTCGGTGGGCGGCAGTCTGATGGTGGTCCAGCGGCAATCGCTGGTGGTCGGTTTTGGTACGCCTGTTTCTTCAGGAATCGAGAACCTCTACGGAGGCCGTTTTGCCCCGGGAACGGGGACGCAGGACCGGTTGACGGGCAACGCGCGCGACAACGTGATCTGGGGACGCGAAGGCAACGACTTCCTGGACGGCGGCACGAGCGGCTACGACACCTTCCTGGAAGAACGGGCCGGGAATTGGAACCTGTCCTCCACCACGCTGACCAACGCGGCCACCGGAGAAGCCGACACGTTCACCCCGTCGACCTTCGATGCCATCAGCCTGACCGGCGACGACGCTCCCAACCGCCTGGATGCGTCGACATTCTCGGGCGTGGTTCGGCTCGATGGTGCGGGAGGCGACGACACCCTGATCGGGGGCACGGGAACCAACCACCTGACGGGAGGGCCTGGGAACGACCAGATCGATGCTTCCCGCGGCCTCGACATCCTGACCGAAGAACGCGATGCGGACTTCCTGCTGACCGCGACGTCGCTGGTGATTGCTGGGGAGACCGACACGTTCACGGGAACGGTGGAGCAAGCCCATCTGATCGGGGGCGACGGGGCCAACCGCATGTCGGCGGAAGCCTTCAATGGGACCGTTACGCTGGAAGGGCGCGGGGGCGACGACACCCTGGTGGGCAGTTCCCAGGCGGACATTCTGGAAGGCGGCGCTGGCAACGATGCACTGGCAGGGTTGGGTGGGGATGACGTCTATCGCTTCGACGCCGACGAAGCCCTGGACCAGGACGTCCTGTTCGAGGTTTTGGGCGGCGGAACGGATTTGCTCGATTTCTCGGCGACCGAATCCCTGGGCGTGACTCTCTCTCTGGACCTGGCGACGACCCAGGGAGTCAACGCGAACCTGCGGATCCGGCTTTCGGGCACCGGCGTGTTTGAGCACGTGACCGGCACGCATCAGGACGACGTGCTGATCGGGAACGCCCAGGCCAACACGCTTCTGGGAATGGAAGGCAACGACCGGCTCCAAGGCGGAAGGGGCGAGGATCTTCTCGACGGCGGCGGCGGGGTGAATGCCTTCGGGCAACCGTTCCGCGACACGGTGGTGGAAGTGCGCAACGCGAACCTCGTGCTGTTGCCGGGCACGCTGAGCGTGGACGGACGGGTGGAAGACACGCTGATCGGCTTCGAGGCGGCGGAACTGACGGGTGGGGACGGAGACAACACGCTGGACGCCTCGGGCTTTGATGGCGACGTGCGGTTGGACGGGGCCGGGGGCCATGACACGCTTCGTGGAGGCGTGGGCAACGACATCCTGGTCGCCGGCCCGGGCGACGACACGATGGCCGGCGGAGTGGGCGACGACACTTACACGTTCGATGCGGATACCGACCTGAACGGCGAGGTGGTGGATGACGCGGGAGGCATCGACTGGCTGGACTTCTCGGCGACCTCGGATCGGATCGTGGTGGTTTCCCTGGCGCCCACCTCGGCGCAGTCGGTGAACCCGAACGTGGCGCTGACCTTGGTGAATGGTTTGGCGATCGAGAACCTCCGGGGCGGGGATCGGAACGACCGACTGACGGGCAATGATTTGGGCAACACGCTGGTGGGCGGAGTCGGGAACGACCAGTTCGTGGGCGGGGCAGGGGATGACCATCTTGAAGGCGGTGAGGGCGACGACGAGTATTCCTTTGGCCTGGGGGCGGGTTCGCTGGGGACGGACATCGTGTGGGAAGAAGTGGGGTCGGGAGGTGTGGACACCCTGGAGTTCAACGGCGCGATCAGTGCGGGGGTGACGTTGAATCTGGGCGTGGGGCGGGTGCAGTCGGTGCATGCCAATCTCAGATTGTTCCTGGTGCGCGGGCATTCGGTAGAGAACGCGTTGGGAACCCGTTTCGCGGACACCATCACGGGCAACTCGCTGGACAACCGGTTGGAAGGCCGGGGTGAGGATGACCTTCTGGCTGGCGGCCTGGGCAACGACACCTACGCCTTCGACGCCGACGCGGCGCTGGGCAGTGATGTCCTGGTGGAGGATTCCCTCGAAGGTGGGACTGACACCCTGGATTTTTCGGCCACCACTGCCGCAATCGGTACCTCAGGGACGCCCTTCTCGCTGCAGATCGCCACGCCGCAGGTGGTGAATGCGTTTCTCACGCTGACCCTGACCGAAGCGGGGGCCTACGAGAATGCCGTGGGCGGCAGCGGCGCCAACTTCATCACCACACGATCCAGCATGCCCTCCGGGACTGTCCGAAGGGCGATGGCCCTGCGTGACTCCTGGAGCGAGATCGGTTCATCGACGCGATGGGAAGCGGATCCGCGATTCCCGGTCCGGCGGCTCAACATTTCTCTGAAGATCCCATGAACCTGCAGTCTTCAAGCCTAGACCTAGCGCGTGACTCCGCCCCCGCAGCGGCCGTGCATCGGTGGCGCCTGCCAAGGTTGGTCCGAGGCCTCTGGCTCGGCGTCCTGGTTGGGTTCGTGCTGACCATGGTGAGTTCGATGGCTGCCACGGTATCCTGGGTCGGTCCCACCACCGGAACCCACTCCTGGTTCAGCCCTTCCAACTGGCAAGACGGCCGGCTGCCGGGCGCCGGGGACGATGTTCGGATTGAGGGTGAAGGTTTGAGTCTCGTGGTGCAGTTCATTGGTTCCACCACGGTTCGGTCCCTGGACCTTTCCTGCACCCTGCGCATCTCCACCGATGTCGGGAACAACTCCCTACTGACGGCGGCGGAATTCCTCCGGAACCGGGGCGCCATCCGACTGGAGAGTCCGCGGTCGGACCGCACGTCCGGGTTTGCGGTCACGGGCGCCACCGGCTTCGAGAATCTGGGCACGCTGTCGGTCATCGCCGAAGGCGGCGGTGGGCGTCGGATCAACGGCGGGATCGTGAATCGCGGCGGGTTGCTGGTGGAATCGGGAATCACGTTGGAGGTGGCGAATCGTGACCGCTTGTTTGAAGCCGTGGCAGGTCGGGTGGAGGCGCGCGGACCTTTGGTGATTGAAGAAGGTCGGGTGACCATGACCGGGGGACAGTTGACGGGCGACGTGCGGGCCTACAACGCGGTGACTTCCGTCGCCTCGACCTGGACCACCCCCGGGGAACTCCGGCTCCTGGGGGCGACGAGTGTCTTGGTAGGCAATGCAAGTCCCACCATGACACTCCGACTCGACACGGACGTCGGAAACAATACGGCACTGACCACACGCACCGGCGCGGTGAACGTGGGGCGCATCGTCATGGGATCGGCCCGGAGCGATCGTGCCGTACGTCTCGACACCAGCGCAGGCCTGATCAACCGCGCCTCGGGCGTTATCGAGGTGCTCCGTGATGGCGGTGGGGACCGATCCATCCAAGGATCCTGGGTAAACCAGGGTCGTCTGCTCAGCACGGAGACGTTCGTTCTCGTGACCGGGACCTACCAGGCTGACGGAGGCCGTGCCGACGGGGACGTTCGGTTTCTCAATGTGCGGGTGGTTCCCACCGGATCGACGCCGGCGCCCACCGAACTCCAATTGTTCGGCAACGGATCGGAATTGGTGGGGAACATTCCGACCAACCTGGTGCTGCGGGTGATCAGCGACATCGGAGCCCAGGGCGCGCTCCGGTTGTCGTCGAACATGATCAACCGAGGCATCCTCCGGCTGGAAAGCCTGCGAGGCGACCGCACCACGACCTTGCTGGCCAATGGAGGTGTGCTGGACAACCGGGGCCTGATCCAAGTGGTTTCCACCAACGACGGCGGACGCCAGTTGGTGGGCAGTCTCTTGAATCAGGGACGGGTGGTGGTCGAGCAGGGCATCGAATTGTTGGTGGACAACCGGCGCTCGGTGTTCTCCCAAAACTCCGGGAGTCTGGACGTGCGCGGCACACTGACCCTCACCGAGGGGCGGGTGAACGTCCTGGGAGGAACGCTTGCCGGCGATATCCGGGTCTACAACGCCACCACGTTGGTCGCGTCGTCCCTGGAATCGCCATCCACGCTTCGGTTGTTGGGCGCCAGCAGCGCGCTGGTGGCCAACGCCAGTCCCGTTTCGACGCTGTCTCTCGATACGGATGTGGGGAATTTTACGACCCTGACTCCAATCGCCGGGGCGGTGAATGCGGGACGCATCGTCCTGGGCTCGTCCCGAAGCGATCGGACCAGCCGCTTGCAGCTGTCCGAGTCTTTCACCAATGCCCCCTCCGGCGTCCTGGAGGTGGTGCGGGGCGAGGGTGGTGAACGACAAATCAACGGAACGCTGGTCAACCAGGGACTTCTGCTGGCGACCAACCACCCCGTGATGGTGACGGGGATTCATCAAATCGACGGCGGCAGGGTGGAAGGCGATGTGGCTTTTTTGAATGTGGGCATTCTTCCAACCCGATCCCCGGCGGAGGCCAATGAATTGAAGCTGTACGGGGCGGGCAGCGAGTTGCTGGGCGATAACCTGGAGAATCTGATTCTGCGGGTGATCAGCGACGTGGGCGCCAACGCCTCGTTGATGTTCAACACCAACCTGATCAACCGGGGCATCATCCGATTGGAGACGCTGCGATCCGACCGCTCCACCTCGCTGCGTGGGGCGGATGGCGTGGTGGTGAACGGCGAAGAAGGGGTGATTCAGGTCGCTGCTGCGAATGCCGGCGGACGGCAGATTCGCAGCGCGTTGCGCAATCGGGGGCTCATCACCCTGGAATACCCGCTGGAGGTGCTGGCGACTGGTGCCCAGCATCGCAACGAAGGCCGCCTGGCGTTGAATGACCACACTCTGTCAGTGAGTGGCGCCAGCTTCTTGAACGCCCAAGGTGGTCGCATCCTGGGTTCAGGAGCCATCGACGTCTCGGGGGTCGCCTTCTCCAACGCCGGGATTCTGTCGCCCGGCGCGTCTCCGGGGCGGGTCACCATCACGGGGAACTACACCCACGCCGCCACGGGCGTTTTGGATGTGGAAGTCGCCAGCGTCGCAGGACCGGGCATCGGCCACGACATCGTCGAAGTCGTCCAGGGATCGGTCACGCTTCAGGGGGGAACGCTTTCCACCCGAATGTTGGGGGCGTTTGTGCCGGATGCCGACGTGCGGTTTCGGATTCTGACCGCGGACCGTGGCGTGAGCGGACGGTTCAGCCGAACCCCCAATCTCCAGGTACTGCCCAATCGTTACTTCCAGCCTGAATACCTGCCGAACGCCCTGGATTTGCGAACGCTGTCGGGGGTCAACAGCACCTTGCCGCCCTCGATCGTGATTCAACCCGCGCCTCAGGAAGTGGCGGAACAGGGAACGGCGGTGTTCACGGTGAGCGTGAATGGGACGGGTCCCTTCACCTTCCAATGGCGGCGGAACGGGCAGGCGATTCCGGGCGCCACCAGCAGCACTCTGAGCCTGGCCCGGGTCCTGGCCGGTGACTTTGGCGACTACGATGTCGTGGTCAGCAATGGGGCCGGCAGCACGACCAGCGAAACGGCGCGTTTGAACCAGAAGACCACCGGTGGCGGTGGCGGTGGCGACGAGACCAAGGATTACGGGGACGCCCCGGACCAACCCTATCCCACCGTGCGCGCGAACAACGGAGCGGCGCAGGTGGTACGGCAGGGTTTCACCCTGGGCAGCGGGGTGGACGCCGACAATGGGACCTTGCAGAACGCGGCGGCGACTGCGGATGGAGCGGACGAGGACGGGGTCATCTTCCTGGATCCGCTCATCCCAGGGAACACCGTGACCATCCGCGTGCTGCATGCGCGTCCGGCCGGGCATCTCCCAGGACGGTTGTCGGCCTGGATCGACTGGGCACGGAACGACACATGGGCCGAGGTGGGTGATTGGATCATCCGCAATCGGCCGTTGGTCGTTGGGAACAATGATTTCACGGTCACCGTTCCCGCCAATGCGGTGGTGGGCCAGACCTACGCCCGATTTCGGCTTTTTGTGGATCAGGACCAGGGATTCGCCGGAGACAGCGGCGAGGACGGTGAGGTGGAGGACTACCGGGTCGAGATCACCCGGACTGGCGGTGGAGGCGGCGGCGGCGAAAACAATGCCACCGAGGATTTTGGCGACGCTCCGGACATCTATCGGACGTTATTGGCCACCAACGGGGCGCGGCATGTGCGCATTCAAGGGCTCTCGTTGGGGCAGGTGATCGACCTGGAGACGAACGGGGTGCCCCATGTGCTGGCGATTGGCGATGACATCGCGGGCCAGCCGGACGATGAGGACGGGGTCACGGGGGCGCCCTTTTTTGTGCCAGGCGCCACACCCGAAATCTCCGTCACCGTGGTGGGTGTGGGCCGGGTGGACGCGTGGTTCGACTTCAACCGCAACGGCAATTTTGCGGAACCGGGAGAATGGGTGTTGATCGGTGAGCCGTTCAGTTCGGAGACCCGAACCTTCAAGGTGACGGTGCCGGCCAACGCGACCCCGGGACAGTCGTACGCTCGGTTCCGGCTGAGCCGGCAGGGGTTGAACAGCTGGTTCGGACCGGCTCCGGACGGCGAGGTCGAGGATTACACCTTCCTGATTGTGGCGCCGCCGAAGGACTGGGGCGATGCGCCGGCGCGGTACCCGACGACGGAAGCCAAGGATGGCGCGCGTCACACGGTGGTCGATGCCTTCCACCTCGGCAAAAGCGTCGATGCGGAGAACGACGGTCAACCCAGTGCCAACGCCTCGGGTGACGACTCGGTTCCGGCGGCATCGTCGGATGACGAGGACGGCGTGGTGTTCACGACGCAGCTCTTCCCGGGGCAGGAAGCGGAAGTGCGCGTGGAGGCGTCCCAGGATGGGCGTTTGGACGCCTGGATTGATTTCGGTGATGACGGGGACTGGGGGGAGGCCGGGGATCGTCTGTTCACGAGCGAACGTCTGAGGCAGGGGCAGAATGTCCTGGTGTTCCAGGTTCCAGCGACAGCGAAGAGCGGTCCGACCTTTGCGCGGTTCCGGTTGAGCCGCTTCGGTCTGAACACGTACACGGGCGACGGCGGTGAAGGGGAAGTGGAAGACCACCGGGTGGTCATCGAGGAGGATACCGGATGTGAACTGGGGTGTACCGGGCGTGACTTCTGGTTCGCGTTTCCGGGCATGTATGCGCCCGACCCGGCGAGTCCGGCGACGCCGCGGTTGCGGGTCACGGGTGCGAACGGAACGACCGTCACGGTGTCGATTCCCGGTCTGAACACCAACCTGGTGGCCACGATCGCCAGTTCGGTGGCGACCATCACGTTGCCGGCGGCGGTGGATCTCGGCGGGTTGAACGACGGCGTGCTCAACCGCGGCATTCACGTGACAGCCACGGCGCCGGTCGGGGTGCAGGCGATCAGCCAGGCCGATCACACCAGCGATGGTTTCCTGGCGTTGCCGACCGAGGTTCTCACCGGGGAGTACGTCGTTGCGGCCTTCCCCAACACCCAGGTGGGGGTTCCGGAGATATCCGGGTCGCAATTCGCCGTGGTGGCGACGAAGACGAACACCTCGGTGGTCATCACTCCGAAGGTGGAAACCGGTCTTCGCATCGCGGGAGTGCCGTACACGATTGTCCTGACCAACATCGGCGACTGTTACCAGCTCCGGAACACGAACGATGCTCCCGCCGACCTGACCGGCACGGTGATCGAAGCCGATCAGCCCGTCGCCGTCCTGGGCGGTCATGTCTGCGCCAATGTGAATTCAGGCGGCCTGTTCTTCTGTGACTACCTGGTCGAACAGATGGTGCCGGTGGAACGGTTGGGGGCCGAATATTTCACCGCCCCGCTGCTCACCCGGACCGGGGGGGAATCCGTGCGTATCGTCGCGGCACGGAACGACACCCTGATCACGGTCAACGGGATTCCGATGACCCTCACCAACCGCGGGGACGTGTTCGAGACCTTGCTCACCCAGCCGGGGCACATCACCGCCACCGAGCCGGTGCTGGTGCATCAGTTTGCTTCGAGTTCGGACCAGGACGGCGTGGTGAACTCGGATCCCTTCATGGTGACCGTTCCGGGACGCTCCCATTTCACGGCATCCCACGTCTTCGCCACCGGCGGCACGAACTTCCTCACCCATCACCTGACGGTGGTGGCTCCGGCGTCGGTGACTTCCCTGACTCTGGACGGGACGGTGACCAACGTGCCATTCGCGGAAATTCCGGGCAGCGGATTCCGCTACGCCCGGCTCGGGGTGAACCAGGGCGTTCACACCCTGACCGCCACGGCCAACGTGGGGGTGATCGTGTACGGCTGGAGTGAATACATGTCCTATGGATGGCCCGCCTGCTTGTTCTTCGGGGACACCACCCCACCGCGCCTCACCTGCCGGACCAACGAAGTCACCCTCCAGATTGGGCAGTCGGGCAACGATGTCCCCTGCAAGACCCGGGTCCCCGACCTGCGGCCCCTGGTGGACTTCGACGACAACTGCGGCATCGGGCTCGATGCTCCCATCCGCCAGGAGCCGGCTCCCGGCACGCTGGTGGGTGTGGGTACCCATGACATCACCCTCAGCGTCACGGACAACCGGGGCAATGTGGGCCGATGCGTCATCAGCCTGAAGGTGCTCGATCCGACGGTGAATCGCACCGTGAGCCTGACGTGCCCCAACGACTTCACGGTGCGCTGTGACGACGAAGACGGCGCCGTGGTGAACTATTCGGTGGAGGCATTGCTCGGCTGCACCCCGATCGCGGTCACCTGCAATCCGCCCTCCGGCAGTCGTTTCCCGATGGGCACCACCGAGGTCACCTGCCGCATCTCGGAACCGGGTGTTCCGGTGCAGACCTGTCAGTTCAAGGTGACGGTGGACTGCTCGAAAAAGCGGGAGGTGAAGATCAACCCGGTGCGGCGTCCGCTTCCCACTCCGGAGAATCCCGATCCGCCGGCCGAGATCGTGGTCGAATGGGACGACGAATCCGGGACGGTGCTGGAAGTGGCGGAACGTCTCGAAGGTCCCTGGGTTCAAGTGCCCAACGTCCGCGGTCGCCACGTCATCCCGATACTGAAGGAAAGCGGGAAATTTTTCCGGCTGCGCGCGCCCCGGTAAGGTGGGGCGGTGGTCCTGGGGCCAGGCGGGCGTCGTGGCTGGGGCTGGAAACTCGCGGTTCATGGAGAGGAACGATTTCCAGAAATTCGACACGTATGGGGACCATGAACCGTGGCGCGAGGAGTGGAGCGGGCGGCCCTCATCCCGGCCTTCTCCCGGAAGGAGAAGGAGAAAGTGCTCCGCGAGGTTTGCAGGGTTGAGGCAGGCGTTGGCTGGAACGAGTTGAGACGGCTCGCAAGAACGGGGTTCATGCATGTCCCCGAGGGCAGGACGCGACACCCTCTCCCGCCGGGAGAGGGTTGGGGTGAGGGAGCCGGTATCAACCCTCGCGATGGCTTGCCTGGAAAGATTCATGGAGAGGAACGTTTTCCAGAAATTGGACACGCATTGGGACCATGAACCGTGGAGCGAGGAATGCAGCGAGCGGCCCTCACCCCGGCCCTCTCCCGGAGGGAGAGGGAGAATATTTCCCGCGGGTTTCGAAGGGTTGGGCCGGGTGTTGG
>CAUJJW010000259.1 GCA_963205105.1 Verrucomicrobiota bacterium
ACGCTTATTTCCGAACCATTGCGTCGAGCGAACGGGAGGCAGCCTCCACGCCCGCCGCAACTCCCGAGTCCGTTTCCCGCTGCCTCCCGTCGCTCACGCAGGCGTTCGGAGGGGAAAGTTGGCTCGCCTCCACAAGCCATCATTTCGTTCCGTACGCCCAAGCCCGGCAGCATGGCCTTTGCCTTCCCATATTCTCAGGTTGGGCACCCGAGCCGTCGTTACCGAGGTGACGGTTTACGGCCTTCGTCTTTGTGCCAGTCATGATGCCATTGCGCGCCCTTGATCCCACGCACTTCTCGGACCCCATTCTTTGGCCATGCTTGCAACTTTCGTTCTACGCGTGCTTGTGACGCAGGTGGACGATCTGCCTGGAGCCTCCACAGACGTGTCTACCATCCATTCCCCATTTTTACCGAACCATTGCGTCGAGCGAACAGGAGGCAGCCTCCACGCTCGGTTCAGTTCTTCAGCCCGTTTCCAGCTGCCTCCTGTCGCTCACGCAGGCGTTCGCCAACCCAATGCGCACCACGCGGCCAGAGACTCAAATCTCGGCGTTATTCGTTCGGCTCACGGCTTACGTGTTGGGTCTTATTGCCAGCGGCCTCGCGATGCTCTTGGTTTTCGATCTGATTATCGACGATGGCGCCACATTTTGGTTTAGCCCGGTTCTGCGAATCTGGCCTCTCCTTCCTGTTATGGCGTTCACGGCGGTCAGTCTATACCTCATTTCAAAGCGCAACTCGCAGATGCGCGCTGAACATTCTGCCGCGAGCCCGCTGCGGCGCCTTGCCTGCGCGCTGGGCTTCCTCGCCGCGGCACCCATCTTCTTGCTCATTGTGGATCGTGGGCTCTACCGACCTCTAAAGTTCTGGTACCTCATCAGACAGGTCGAGAGAGCACAGACTGTGGATGAGGAACTCAATGCATTTCGCCTCGCAGAGCGTTGGGGGTACGTGTGGGAGCTAAACCGGCACTGGCGGCAATCCTATCTGCCACCGCGAGCTCGACACTTGACGGGAGATTGGATTCTGGAGCTTGAGTGGTTGGAGTGCTCACCTTCAGGGGCTCCCTATTGCGCATATCGTCGGGTACTCCGTGAAGAGAACCTCTCCGTATTTCAGAAATGAGAGCGGGCGAACCATTGCGTCGAGCGAACAGGGGGCAGCCTCCACGCCCGCCGTAACTCCTGAGTCCGCCGCCCGCTGCCTCCTGTCGCTCACGCAGGCGTTCGGCCACATGATCCTTGCGCTCGCAAATGACGACCGGTCCCTATTCTTGTTCGAGTCTCTTCTCGAGGCTGAATCAGAGTTCGAGGCCATCGATGTCGCGAATGGCGAATATGAGTTCCGCGACCAGATGGGGCGCCTCTTCATCCCTGAGATTACCGCACCTATCACCGCCTTTCATCCAGGCAGGTACCACCTCGTTCCCCAAGGCGCTGACGATCGAGAGGCACTGCTCAGCATACTCTCACGATCGAAAATATTGGCGCGTTGCGTCGGGCAGTTTCGGACCGTGGGCGATCTGCGGCGAGCGCTTCTGGCCGAACCATCTGCTGCTGCCAACGCCGGGTAGCGTCCAGCTTCCAGGTTGAGCGTCCCGCTCCGGCGTGGCAGAGCAGGGCGTTGGGCGTCACAGCGCCATGAAGCTTTCCCGTTCATTGATTCGCGACGGGGTAATTCTACTGGCAGTAATTGCTATCAGTTTCTTGATCTTCTCTAGCTGGTCATTTCACAGTCACACGAGTAACGCTCCAAACCGCGCTGCTTTGGTGCAACTTCATCAGGCCATTCAGTTGGACTCATCGTCTTCAGAGGTCCGGGACTTGTTTCAGCGTTATGCGACACCGCAGCTTCGACTTCATGACGAGCGAGCTGACGATTGGCTGATTCGGATGCCGATGGAGTTTGGCGCTAGCGATTGGAAGCTGTTGGTTGATTTCCGGGATGGTAGAGTTCTCAGAGTTCGAATACTGATGGCGGATGGTCCGCCACCGAAGGATGGACCTCCAGATAAGCAAAGACCCAATGCCCAACCATTGCGTCGAGCGAACAGGAGGCAGCCTCCACGCTCGCTTTGGCTCTTGAGACCGTTTCCCGCTGCCTCCTGTCGCTCACGCAGGCGTTGGGCGAGATAGCATCTGAACCAACGTAGCCACCAAATGAAGACTTGGGCAGCGAGAATCACCTGGGCGAGTGCTGGATCAAGCGCTGGGCTCTTTATTCTGTCTATCGCGCTTGCCGCGCACGTCCGCTTTGGTCTCGGTCATTGGCCGCGTCCCATGTGGGAGGACTATGCCAGTGTTGCATTCCAAATGCACTTTCACGCGGTCGTTTGGCTTGCCATGTACGCGATGTTCGCTGCTTTGCCGGTCTGGGGCATTTCTGTTCTCGTGCCACGCCTCCGGTTGTCGTGGCGGCAGCATTTCATGCAAATAGCTCTTTATGCCACTGGATGGATACTAGTGGCCGCGTTCTTGATGTCTGACCCATACCAGATCGTGACATGGTTCCGTGACTGATGTGCCCAACCATTGCGTCGAGCGAACAGGAGGCAGCCTCCCCGCTCGTCTTAAATCCTGAGACCGTTTCCCGCTGCCTCCTGTCGCTCACGCAGGCGTTCGACGGACGAGTCATACCTGATGCGCGGTTCCGCCAGAGGCTCTGAGGTCGTCACAAAATTAACCCACAGGCGCGATATACCGTGGGTTCCCGCAGGGCTGCTACCGGGCCGTTCGTTGCCACCGTCGTCCATGTGGTCGAGAGGCTGGCTCCTTTTCGGACGAGCACCGTTTTGCAGGTTATCGCTTCCTTGGTGGCATGCCCGCGAGTTCCGCTTTGATTGGCGAGCCGGCTACTCTGAGAGACGCCGCCGAACCATTCGGTCCTGCGAACGGCGGTTTTCGCCAGGCTTCCAGGACTGACCATTCTTCCCGCCGTCGCAGACCGAGGCGTTAGGCCGCTTCACACGCCATGCCGAAATTCCGCATCACAGCCTGTCGCTCTGGCGCTCAGCCGGGATTGGTCGAGTTCGTAGTGCAGCCGATTCTTGGCGAGCTACAGATTGGCAACAGGTTTTTCTGCTTCGACACCCACCATCCGGCCGAGTATTACGTCAGCGAGATTCACGCGACTGCCGAGCACACGCGGTTGATTTGCAGTGGACGACTCGGCTTCGAGGACCAGTTCGCAGGAGCAACAGTTGACACGTCATTCACGAGCAGACCAGGAGCATTTAGATATGACAGTCGAGACACAACGGCCTAACAATGCGCTGCAGCGAACCCGGCCATCGCATCACTGTTGCAATCGCGGCGTCTCGCGGGCCGGGTCGCTGAGCTTGGGTCGTTAGCTGCAAATCCGATCACGCGTCCATGCGAGCCAAAACCAGCCAGTCCCTACTCGTGTCGTGCGGCCTTCTGATGGGCCTTGGCCTGCTCCTTCTTGCCTCCGGCGACCTTCGTGCACCGAATCCGGATCGCATCGCCCGAGTCCTTCTAGCCTCATGGAAGGCCAACTCAGCGGATGCTCCACCGGCGGCTCTTTGGGCTACTCAACCGTTGGGCGAATTCCCCGGGTTCGCGTAGTGTCCGAAAACCTCCCCGATAGCCGTTCGGTCACGCGGCCTCTCGATAATAGTAGCGAAGCATGCCACCAAGTCGCGTTCGAGAGTGGACCGTTCCCGTCGCTGGGAACTCGCTGAACTCCGGTCGAATGATCGTGTTACCGAGCCCTTGATGGTTGCGTTCCTGATGATAGTGCGAGACGAACTCTGAGATGGCCCGGCGCAACGACGATTCACCCATCATCACGACCCGCTGTAAGCACGACTCCCTGATGCTGCGAACAAATCGCTCAGCGAACGCGTTCAAATTCGGAGATCTCGCCGGCAATCTCACGGGTTCCACACCACCACTCTGGAGGATCGTCCGGAACTGCTCGCTGAACAACGCGGATCGATCATGGATCAAGAAGCGGCAGCCCCGCAGAAATCCATCCGAGGAGTCCGTGAGATTTCGCGCCATCTGCTTCATCCATTGTTCTCCCGGTTCGCGTACAATGCCGGCAATGTGGACCTCCCGCGTCATGAGCCGGAGGACGAAGAGCACGTGGTAGCGGACCAACCCAAAGGCCGTCCACACCTCGGCCGTGAAGAAATCAGTCGCAGCCAGGACATCCCAGTTCATTCTCAGGAACTCCTTCCACGGCGTACCCTTGCGACGCCCGGGCGCCGGATCGATCCCCGCTTCCCTCAAGATCTTGGCGATGGTCCCGCGGCCGACTTCGTGACGCGAGTTGGCCAACGCACCCTGGATGCGCGTATACCCCCACGATCGATTCTCACGCGCCATCCTCAGAATTAGTTCTCGAAGGTCGGCGGCGGTTTGAGGGCGACCCGGACGTCGCCTTGTGCTCGAATCGTATTTCAGGGCGACGAGGCGGCGATGCCAGTCCAGAAGCGTGTCTGGGGTGACGATGCTGGCAAAACGGAAAAGGCCCTTTCGGCCAAGAAGCTTGCCTTTGACCGCCAGGCGTCGGCGTTGGACGTCATCAAACCTCGGCTGCCTGCCGAGTTGTTCCTTCAGCACACGAATCTCCTCCGTGAGATAATCGATAACGTGGTTCTGATGCCGGTTCATCCAACCGGCAATGCATACGATCAAGAACGAGAGCGCGTTCATCTCGAAATGGTCCACTTAAGGCCGACTTCTTCCCAGGACTTCCACTCGAAGTGTCCATTGATGCCTAGGGTCAAGTGGCCGGCAGCCAATACGTTGTGGCTCGTTCAAGTTTTTCGGACATTACGAGCCCGGCTTTCAGAAGAAACCGCCCGGCCCTGCCCCCTCGCAGCAGCCGCAGAGACCCTCGATAGTACTCAATTCCGACCGGCCTCTCCGAATCGAGGAGGATGTCCCTACATGAGCTGGCGATAGGCCATTTTACTGCACCTTTACTGCAATCAGTTGTAAGTGCTTGATGTAGAATGGTAGCGCGTACGGGAATCGAACCCGTCTTTCAGCCTTGAGAGGGCCGTGTCCTAACCGATAGACGAACGCGCCATCCGGGAAGCCGAAGGCGATCGACAGTCAAACCCACCCCAGCGCCACTTGTCAACGAGCCCGACATCCTGGACGGATCGGCTTTCGGATCGGCGCCTGGTTCGAGCGCTGCGTGGGCACCTTTTTCAGACGACACCTCAGGGGGTGACTGGGGCGACACCGACCGTGGGCGTGCGTGCTGGCTTCCATCGACGATGCACCCAGAACCAATTCGCGGGATCCTGGAGCACGGCTTTTTCGAACGAGTGGTTCATGTCGGAGGCGATGGCATGAAGACTTCGTCGTTCACCATCGGCGGTGCGGGTTGGGATTTCGTCCCCCATTTCGAGGCGCCACTGGGCCGAGCCGGTGCGGAAGCAGTAGCCGGTGAGCAGGGTGCAACCGTAGCGCAGGGCGAAGATGGCAGGCGCGGTGGAGGTACCTGCGTCGATGCCAAGGAACGGGACCCGGACACCCCGTCCATCGTGTTGGTCGGCGAGGAGACCGAGCACGCTCCGGCGGGAACGCAGTGCCTCGCGAAGCGCTTTGGATTCGCGGCGGCGTTCGAAGAACAAGCATCCACTGCGTTCACGCAATTTGAGCAACATCCGCGTGGCGACCCCTTGGCGAAGTCCGCGGTAGGTGGTGACCAGCTGAATCCCTGGAAAGGCGACTTTGACCCAGGTGAAGAGTTCGAAATTGCCGAAATGTCCGATGGCGACGACGACACTACGATCGGGATCACGATCCATGATCGCCTTGGCTGGCGTGAGGCCGGCGAGATCGATGTGGGGTGCAAGTTCCTCCCAGGTCATGGTGGCGGTGCGGAGGGCGCTGGCGTAATTCTCGCCGATACGGCGGAAGTTTTCCCGGGCAACGGCGATGCGTTGGCCGGCGTCGAGTTGGTGACCGAGCGCCCGTTCGAGGTTGGCGAGGGCGACCTTCC
>CAUJJW010000260.1 GCA_963205105.1 Verrucomicrobiota bacterium
TACACGTTCACCCAGGCGTACCAAGGCCCGACGGCCACGGACAGCAACGCGAACACCAGCACCGGCAAGTCCGAGTGTGTGACGCTGGCCTCCGGCGAAAACAACCCGACGATCGACGCGGGCGGTTACAAGCCGGTGGAAGAATGCGTTCCCTCGACCTTTGTGTTCGATGGCAACAACGGCACGGATGGTCCTGACGGCAACGTCAAGACGTTCACGGCGGGTGGCGTTTCGGTGAAGGCCACGGCCTTCAGCCGGTCCATCGCCGACGGTTCGTGGGCTCCGGCCTATCTCGGGCAGTTCCCGGGCGGGTTGGGTGTCACGGACTCCAGTGAGGGCACGGGCAGCGGGAATGCGCACACGGTGGACAACATCGATCGCATCAACTACGTGCTGTTCGAGTTCTCCCAACCGGTGGTGGTGAGCCAGGCCTTCCTGGGCTACGTGGTGGACGACAGTGATCTGACGGTGTGGCTCGGCAACTTTGCTGATCCGTACAACAACCACCTGGTGCTGAACGACTCGGTTCTCGGCGCGTTCTCGCACACGGAAGACAACACGACGACGACCTCCGGCACCCGCTGGGCGACGTTCAATTCGGGAGCCATCGTTGCCAACGCCTTGGTCATTGCGGCCTGGCCGGGTGACGAATCCCCCGAGGACAAGTTCAAGATCCAGAAACTGGATGTTTGCGCGCCCGGTTCCCTGCCGCTGGCGACGATCGGAAACCGCGTTTGGGAAGATGAGAACCAAAACGGCTTCCAGGACACCGGCGAAGATGGCGTTCCGAATGTGACGGTTCAGCTCTACCGCTGCGCCGGTGACGCCCTGGTCGGCACGACCACGACGAGCTCGACGGGTCTCTACAGCTTCACGGTCGCTCCTGGCGACTACTACGTGAAGTTCAGCAACCTGCCTGCGGGCTTCGTATTCAGTCCGTCCACCGCCGGCTCGGCGTCGGATCCGACCGACAGCGATGCGGACCCCGTCACCGGCAAGACGGCTTGCACCACGTTGGTGGATGATGAGGACGACGACAGTTGGGACGCCGGCATCTACAAGCCGACGGTCACGGCCTGCATTCCCGCCACATTCCACATGGGTGGCAACTCAGGCACGGACGGCACGGATGGCAACGTTCGCACCTTCAACGCGGGTGGCGTCTCGGTGAAGGCCTCGGCCTTCAGCCGCATCAAGTCGACGGGTGCATGGTCTGCGGCCTTCCTCGGATCCTTCCCCGGTGGATTGGGTGTGACGGATTCCGGCGAAGGAACGGGTTCCGGCAACGCGCATACCGTGGACAACATCGACCGGGACAACTTCGTCCTGTTCGAGTTCTCGCAGCCGGTGGTGGTGAGCCGTGCCTTCCTCGGGTACGTGGTGGACGACAGCGATCTGACGGTGTGGATCGGGACCAAGTCGAATCCGTACAACAACCACATCACGCTGAGTGATGCGGTGCTCTCCAGCCTCGTGGCGGAGGACAACCTGACGACCAGCACGACCACGCGCTGGGCCACATTCAACGGCGGCGAAATCGTCGGCAACGTGCTGGTGATCGCGGCTCAGCCGGGGGACACCACGCCTGAGGACAAGTTCAAGATCGACAAACTCGAAGTGTGCGCGCCCACGAGCCAGACCTGCTTCGGCAGCGTCAGCGGCATCGTGATGCGGGACTGCAACGACGACGGCTATCTGACCGGGGAAATCGGCCTGAGCGGATTCACGGTCCAGTTGAAGGATTCGTCGGGCGGTCTGGTGGACTCGGTGACGACGGGAGCGGACGGTGCCTACAGCTTCTCGGAGCTGACGCCCGACACCTACACGGTCATCGTGGTTCCGCCGGCGAACTACGACCTGTCGGTGGACCCGGATTCCACGTTCAACGGGAAGACATCGGTCAACCTGACCTCCTGCCAGGATGTGACCGGACTGAAGTTCGGTTACACCGGCACGGCGCCTTCGGTGAGCCTCGTGAAAACGGGGCCGACCTCGGCCATGTGCGGAAGCACCATCACCTTCCGGTACGAGGTGAAGAACACGGGCAACACCTGCCTCTACGGCGGCATGAGCGTCAGCGACCCGCTCTTTGGCGGTCAGATCTGGCACAAGACGCCGGTGACGCCGGGTGAAACCTATGTCTTCGAGAAGACGTACGTGGTCAAGGCGACCGATCCGAACCCGCTGGCGACCACGGCGACGGCTTACGGCCATCCGCCTGGAAACCTGCCGGTGGTTTCGAAGTCCTCCACCTGGTCGGTTCAACTCCTCGGCTGCGCCCCCGGGTGCCCGACGGTGATTGCCGGCAACACCTCCTGCACCATCCAGTGGCCCAGCTGCTCCGGTGCGACGAGCTACAAGATCAAGCGCTCCACGACACCAAATGGTCCGTACACGGTGGTCAAGAGCGGCCATACCTCGACCTCCTGGTCCAACACCGGGTTGGCGAACGGCAGCCAGTACTACTACGTGGTCTGCGCGGTGGTGGGTGGCGTGGAAACCCCCGACTCCCCCGAGGCCTGCGGCATCCCGACGGCGGGACTCCCCAGCCCCTGGGCGACGTCGAACATCGGCTCGGTGGACGCGGCAGGCAGCGCGACCGCGAGCAGCGGCACGTTCACGATCAACGGATCGGGCGCCGACATCTGGAACACCTCGGATGAGTTCCGCTACGTCTACCAGGCGGCCAGCGGCAACTGCACCGTGGTCGCCAAGGTGACGGGCGTGCAAAACACCGACGGCTGGGCGAAGGCGGGTGTCATGATTCGCGAGTCGCTCAACCCGGGATCCGAGCACGCCTCGGTGTTCATCACGCCGTCGAACGGTGTGGCGTTCCAATACCGGGCCACGACCGGCGGCAGCAGCGCCAACATCAACACGGCCGGGCCCACGGCTCCGTACTGGGTCAAGATCGTACGTTCCAGCAACACCTTCACCGCCTCTTACTCGGCGAATGGGTCGACCTGGACTCAACTCGGGTCGACGACGATCACGATGGGTTCCAGCGTGTACATCGGCTTGGCGACCACCAGCCACAACGACGGCGTCATCTCCAAGGCGACGTTCACCAACATCACCGCGGTCCCGTAATCGAGGGCTGAACGGCAATAGCCTCCCAGCCGACTCCGGTTGCGGATGAGCACATCACGATCGCGGTGGTCTTGCCTTCGGGCGGGGCCACCGCGATCTGCTTTAATTCGGGCTCACTTTTGTCCGATACTTTCTCGACGGTCCTGAAGTCCATGAATACGCGAATCCGCTACGGTGGTGGTTTGCTTGCAGGGATGGCGATCGCCGCCACGGTGGGTTTGGCGGTCTACCGCCGCTCCGGCGACCGCGGCGTGCCCTCCTCGTATGCGCCAGGGAAAGAAGGGGTGCGCCCGGGTGGTGCTGAGGTCTCTTCCCAATCGGCTGAGTCGGGAGACACCCGACAGCCTGCCCCTCCCGCCGGGGCTACGAATGCCGGGATCGGCCCTGGCGATCCGAACAAACCATTGCCGAACGCGTTGCGTCCGCTCCTCACGGCGGCGGTCGAGGGATTGATGGCCGAAACCGATCCGTCCCGGCATCGGGAATCGCTGGAGGCGGTGTTGGCCAAGGTGGGTGACGGGGACTTGGGCCTGGCATTGGCCGTTCTGACCCACCCTGAGTTCGCAGCCTCTGGCAAGGAACTGCGACAACGCCTGCTGGAGCGATGGGGCGCCAAGGATCCTCTAGCCGCCACCGCTTGGATCGGCCGGATGTCACCGGGGGAGGCACGTGACGAGGCTTTTGGGGATGTGGCCCGAGGTTGGGCCACACGGGATGTGGAGGCGGCGCGAACCTGGGCGTTGGGGCTTTCGGAGCCGTCCGCTCGCGACGGAGCCCTCATTCAGGTGGGCTATGAGCTGGCTCGAACGCGGCCGGTGGAGGCCATGGAAATGGCCATCGCCATGCAACCGACAGGACGACGGGACGAGTTGTTGAATTTCTCCGCCACCCAGTGGGCGTCACAGGCGCCAGCGGACGCGGTGGAATGGGCGTCGCAGGTCTCTGACGAGGCGCTTCGCAACCGGCTGTGGAAGGATATCTTCACCGAGTGGGGCGATGGCGATCCCATGGCCGCCGCCACTGCAGCGGTAAAATCCATGCCCGAGGGGCGGGAACAGAACGACACCGTGGTGGGCATCGTGCAACGGTGGGCACAGACCGATCCGACGATCGCCGGCGCGTGGGTGTCTGCCTTCCCGGAGGGAGAATTGCGCGAAACGGCAGGACGTGAACTGGTCACGATCTGGGCGGACCAGAGGGTGGAGGAGGCAGGACAATGGCTCGACGCCTTGCCGGCGGGGAACTTCCGCGACACCGCGGTGTCAGCCTACGTCGCGAAAATCCTGCCCATGGTTCCGGCGACGGCCTCGGAATGGGCAATGCAGATCGCGGACCCGGTGCGTCGTGCCGAGGAACTGGAGCGGGTCGGCGCAGGTTGGCTTGAATCCGACGCGGTCGCCGCACGGGCTTGGATCGCTCAATCGGCGTTGTCGGCGGAGGCCAAGGCGAGGCTTCTGAGTCCGCCAAATCCGCCCGTCGCGGTCCCCAAGGAATCGGGGCCGGTGGTCCGTTCGCCGGGTTCGAACGCCGACGGTTGAAGGGTCGCGGGAGGGTTGAGGGTCCTCAAATTGCCCCTTGCCACGGTTTGCTTCCCCGTTACGCTCAACCTCCTGCCCGGGCTCCGCAATGGCGGACGCCCACAAGGGGCTGAGAAACGAACAGTTAACCCGTAACCTAACCGTCAACCTCCGTTGCCCGGCAACGTTCGTTACGTTTAGGCAATGGAGTCTTCGCAGGGCCTTTCGCCCGCAAAGTCTCCACCCAGTCGGAAAGAGAGTACCCGCCAGCATGCTCACCATGGAAGAGGCCCTGAAGGGCAGCGATCTTCGCTTTGCCCCCGGCCAGATTGTTAAGGGAATCATCATCGAGGTTCGCGCCCGCGAAGTCCTCGTCGACATTGGCTACAAGAGTGAAGGCGTCGTCTCCGCCGCGGAGTTCGAGGACATCTCCTCCGTGAAAGTCGGCGACGAAGTCCCGATCTACATCGAGAAGCTCGAAGACCGTGACGGCATGGTGGTCGTCTCGAAGGAACGCGCTGAGTTCAAGCAGAACTGGGAGAAGATCCTCAGCTGCGCCACCGAAGGCGGCGTGATCAGCGGCAAGGTCAAGGCCGTGGTCAAGGGCGGCCTCCTCGTGAATGTCGGGGTGGAAGCGTTCCTCCCCGCGTCCCAGGTCGATGTCGTTCCGCCGAAGAATCTCCAGATCTACGTCGGCAACAACTACGATTTCAAAATCGTCAAGATCAACCAGGACCGCCAGAACATCGTCCTGTCCCGCCGCGAACTCATTGAAGCGGAACGCGCCGAACGCCGGTCGCGCCTGCTCCAGGAGATGACCCCGGGCGATATCCGCAAGGGCACGGTCAAGAACATCACCGACTTCGGTGCGTTCATCGATCTCAACGGCCTCGACGGCCTGCTCCATATCACCGACATGTCCTGGGGCCGCATCGGGCATCCGTCCGAACTGCTCAAGGTCGGTCAAGAAATCGATGTCGTCGTTCTGGACGTCAACAAGGAGAAGGAACGCGTCAGCCTCGGCCTGAAGCAGAAGCTCCGCAATCCGTGGGAGAGCATCGAGGAGAAGTACACCGTCGGACAGCGGGTCCACGGCAAGATCGTCAACCTGGTGCCCTACGGCGCCTTCGTCGAGATCGAGCCCGGTGTCGAAGGCCTCATCCACGTCACGGAGCTCTCCTGGACCAAGCGCATCGCCAAGCCTTCCGACGTCCTCAAGCAGGGCCAGGAAATCGACGCGGTGGTTCTCGGCATCAACCGGGATGAGCAGAAGATCAGCCTCGGCATCCGCCAGCTCGAGGCCAACCCCTGGGACAGCGCCCACGAGAAGTACCCGCCCGGAACCAAGGTCAAGGGCAAGGTCCGAAACCTCACCAGCTACGGCGCCTTCGTCGAACTCGAAGAAGGCATCGACGGCATGGTCCATGTCTCGGACATCTCCTGGACCCGCAAGGTCAACCACCCCTCCGAAGTGCTCAAGAAGGGCGACGAGGTCGAGGCGGTTGTGCTCGAAGTCGACCGTCCGAACCAGCGGATCGCCCTCGGCGTCAAGCAGCTCGGCGAGGATCCCTGGGAACACATCGATCGCCACTACAAGGTGGGCGATCTCGTCACCGGCAAGGTCACCAAGCTCGCGAGCTTCGGCGCCTTCATCGGCCTTCAGAACGAGATCGACGGCTTGGTCCACATCTCCCAGGTCAGCGAAGACCGCGTGGAGAAGATCAAGACGGTGCTCACCGTGGGTCAGGAAGTAACCGCGCGCGTGGTCAAGATCGACCGCGCGGAGCGCCGGATCGGTCTGTCGATCAAGGCTGCGAATTACTCCCCGGAACAGCTCAAGGAAGAGCAGAAGATCCTCGACGCTCTCAAGCCTGGCGAAGATCTGGTCGCCCTGGCTTCGGCGTTCGACGCTGCCGACGAGGCCCGTGCCGCCCGGGAGAAGGAATAGCTTCCGGCCATCGGTTGGCTCGCACAGCCGACTTTGCCCGCCACGACGTGGCGGTTTCGACAAGAGGGGCGGGTCCGCAAGGATCCGCCCTTTCTTCTTTTTCAGGCCTCCACAACACATCGCAAATTACCCGCAAGACCGGGCTTTCGTGCGCGCGGATGTTGTGGCTGACTGCGCACGGGCGGTCACCGGAGGAGTGAACGCTCGGTATTATTAAACAACGCGATGAACCAACAGCCACTCCATGAACCTTCCCATGCAAACCATCGCTAGGAATGAACCGGGCTCCCTCACCCCAACCCTCTCCCGGAGGGA
>CAUJJW010000261.1 GCA_963205105.1 Verrucomicrobiota bacterium
GCAATCGGCGGTGGCCGCAGCGCGGGCTGCCCTTGCAGGCAGGCCGCTCCGCTTCATCGCGTGAATGGCAGGCAGGCCAGAACGCGATGCGCGTCCGTCGGGCCAACTTCCACCTGCTTGCGCAGGCTGCGGCGGCGACCAGGGCCTTTGGTTTGCAGCAAGTGACGGCGACCGGCGCGGGAACGCATCACTTTGCCGGTACCTGTGATCTTGAATCGCTTGGCTACCGATTTCTTCGTCTTGGGCGTCCGGGCTCGTCGCATAATGTGTCCTTCGTCTGCCGAAAGGGACGCGGACTATAGGTAGCCCCTCGGAGCACAGCAAGGGGTTATTTCAGAGGACCGGCTCAAACCTCCATTTTTATCGTGCCCCGGCCCCCATCCTTGTCTCGCCTGCGCAATCATGATAAGGCCCTACACCCAGGGTGAAGGGTTCGTCCAGTCATGTCGCCACGCCACTCCGAGACGTTCCCCCGACGCCATGCCAGCCTTCCACCCATCCAAACTTAGAACCATGCAATTGAACCCCGCGATGTTCCGTCGACTGATCCCGCTCGTCCTTCCCGTCGCCTTGGCACCGTTCGCCAGTGCGGCGCCGCTGTTCGAAGACAACTTCGACACCGATTCCTCGGCCAACTGGACCGTGAAAACCGGCTATTTCGAAGGCTCCAACCCCGATGATTACTCCATCGATTGGGCCTTCGATTACAGCCAACTGACCGTCAAGGTCTACAAGTCCGCCGGTGATGCCGAACCTGTCGAATTCGCCATCCCGCCCGCACCCAACTCCTCCGGATCCACCACCCGCGGCATCCGCGTCAACGTGAACCGGAAGGACGACCTCGCCGAGCGTATGGCCGTCAACCTCTATCCCAAGGGCAAATCGTTCTCCGGCGATTACGTCCTTAAGTTCGACCTTTTCCTCGCCCACGGCGCCTACGCCGACACCGGCGTCGGCACCACCGAATACGCTCTCGCCGGCATCAATCACGGCGGCGAATTCATGAACTGGTTCGTGCTCACCGGCACGTCCCTGACCGACCCCTTCAAAAACACCGCCATCGGACGCGACAACAGCGACGGCATCTTTTTCGGACTCACCGGCGAGGGCGGCGCGGCCCGGGATTTCGTCAGCCTCCAAGGCGGCGGCCCCGGCCAACCGCCTGTACCCAAGCTCGCCGATGCCACCGGCGGCCTCATCGATCGTAACAACGACGGAGCCCTCGATACCAACGATCCGGAGCCGCATTTCCAGAATGTTTTCCCGTATCCTCGATTCGAGGCACCCGGCATGCCCGGCAAACAGTGGCTCGAAGTCGAGATCGCCCAGCGCGGCACCACCGTCACCTGGAAGATCAACGGCCATGTCATCGCCCAACGCGTCAATGACACCGCCTTCACCTCGGGCAACATCATGCTCGGCTACGCCGACCCGTTCACGTCCATCGCCGATCCCCGCGAAGAAACCTACGCCCTCTTCGACAACGTCCGCGTCGAACCCCTGCGCACGGTGGTCGTCGACACCACCGACAACGCCAGCACCGCCGCGGACGGTAAAACCAGCCTGGCGGAGGCTCTCGCCGGCTTGCAGGAGAACGACATCATCGCGTTCAACATCCCGGGCGCCGGACCGCACGTGATCGCCACCCCCATCGGCGGCTACCCCCTCATCACCAAACAAGGAATCACCATCGACGGCTATACTCAGCCGGGGTCCTCGCCGAATTCGAACCCGTTCCTCTCGGGCAACAACGCCAAGATCGCCATCGTGCTGGACTCCTCGAGCGACGCCCAAACCGGCCCTGCGGAGAAGCCCAACCGCGCCTCCACCCGGCTGCCCTATTCCGGGTATGGCGACTCCGAAAACGCCATTCTCGGCATCCTCGGCGCCGACAACGTCACCATCCGCGGCCTGAGTTTCGTCGGGCGCCATACCCTGGGCAGCGATGAGGACCCAGCGATTTACTCCATCGCGCTGGTTCAGGAAGCCCGCAACGCCCGGGTCCAGGGCAACTGGTTCGGCATCCTTCCCGACGGCAACACCATCAAAGGCCTGGCTTCAGCCGTCGCAGGATTCCGCCACCGCGTCCCCATCGACGGCGGCAACCTCGACACCTTCTCCGGCGGCCTCATCGTCGGCACCGACTCCGACGGCCTCAATGATCTGGCGGAAGGCAACCTGCTCGCAGGCCTTCACCTGGCCCTCGCACTCGAACTGCCCGAGGCCATCACTGCCGGCAATTACTTCAACGTCAAACCGGACGGTAAGACCTTCCTCAACGTCGAGGACATCTATCAGGCCCAGGTCGACGCCGGACGTGAAGCCGGGGATTCGACTGTCGAAAACTACGAAAACGGCCGTCACACCACCGGCACCGTCATCGGTGTCCGCGGCGACAACATCAACGACGACAACGAGCGCAACGTGTTCAACCAGGTCGTCTATGATCACCTGATCGAGTTCTACTCCAACGCCAGCAACGTCGTGGTCGCCGGCAACTACTTCGGCGTCGGCGTCGATGGCGTTTCCACACCGCCGGTTCCCACCCTCAAAACCCCCGACCTGCTCGAAGGTCCCGGGGCCGGCAGTTACCGTCTGGGTTCCAACAACGACGGCGTCGCCGATGCCACCGAAGGCAACGTCATCACCAAGATCCCCGGAACCGCAGTGCTGATCGCCGGGAAGGAAGTTCCCATTGTCGCCCGCCGCAATATCCTTTCCGGCAACGGCTTCACCGAGTTCCTGTTCGCCGACGGTGCCAACGGCCGTCCTTACAACGAGTACTACGCCGCGTACGTCTCGAACCCGGACAGCGTCGTTCCCACGGTCACCACCTACGCCGAGAACAAGCTGTCGGGCACGGTCACACCGGCGGCGGAAGGTTACTTCGCCGACGTCGATGTCTACGTCGCGGATCCCGCCGCTCCGGCAGGCTCGGTCATCCCGGGCCGCTACCTCGCCACCTTCTTCGAGGGTGGACCGGACGACCTGAACGGCAATCCTGGCGAATTCACCTTCGACTTGAGCGCTGTCACCGTGCCAGGCGCGAGCAAGCTCTGCGTCGTGGTCACCTACTCCTCGAGCGAGACGTTCTCGGAGGTTGGAACATCAGTCACATCCCCTGCATCGAACGCGGTGGAGACCGGTGGTTCTGCGAGCGAACCGATCGGCAGCGTCACCATCGCGCGTGATGGTGCCAACGTGCGCCTCACCTGGGCGGCCGGCACGCCGCCGTTCCAGGTTCAACGCCGGGCCACCGTCTCTGGCGGCGCCTGGGAAAACGTCGGCGCCCCCACCACCGAAAAGACCGCCACGGTGACGATTGGAGCGAGCCCTCTGTTCTTCCGAATTCAGGGCCAGTAATTCCTGCCCAAAACTTCGCAAGGGGACGCCTTCCGGGCGTCCCCTTTTTTGTTCGCATCTTGCCCGTTGACACCCCGTCGAAACAGGAACAGAAGTGCGCGCCCGCTGATCGGGCGCCGGGAATCCCCCTCCGGCCGACTTGCCCACCGCATGAACCGACCTTCCTGCCCACCTGCCCTGCCCGTGAAGCCCCTTCCGCCGGGTCGAATCTCACCCGCCCGCAACGGTGCGATTGTTCCATGCAACGGCCGACGCGCATTCACGCTCATCGAACTGCTCGTCGTGATCGCGATCATCGCGATCCTCGCCTCCATGCTCCTGCCCGCGCTTGCAAAGTCCAAGGAGCGCGCCAAGCGCATCCTCTGCATCAACAACGTCAAGCAGATGGGCCTCGGGTGCATCATGTACGCCGACGACGATTCACGCGGCCGCTTCACGCCCCTAACGAACTATGTCGACGACGACATCAACTTCCTTTACCCGCGCTACATCCCCGCCGTTCGGACCTACATCTGTCCGAGCACGCAGAACAACGTGCGCACCAATCTCGCGCTCAATCGGCGCACCAGCGAAGTCCTCGGACTGATGGATTTGCAGGATGTGGCTCCCAACAAGTGGACCAACGGCTACTCCTACGAGATTTACGGCCATATGGGCGCCATCGCTCCCGAACCGGGTGCCACACCGAAGACGACCAGCAACGTGCTGACCTACGAGCACAAGAACTCCACGTTTGGATTGAAAGGCACGGTGCCCGGCCCGGCCAACATCTGGCTGTTCGTCGATGCCGATGAAGGGCCTTCCCACGGCCCACGCGGACCGCTTTCACCGGCGGGGCGAAATGATTTCCCCGACCGTTGGGACAACCACGGCGATGAAGGTTACAACGCCGTCTTCACCGATGGTCATGCGGAGTGGATCAAGGGGCGGGATTTTGTCCGACGCCTCGAATTGTCGCAGGACATCGGCCGCGCGGATTAGGTAGGGATTCAGCAAAACTCGCCATTGAACAGGAGTCATTAATGGTCTAAAATGGACGAATTAGACGATTGGAGCATGATTCAAATGGAAACTGTCACGGCGAACGACGCAAAGCAGAACTTTGGGCGGATCATGGACATGGCGCTTCAAGCCCCCGTTTCGGTGACCAAGCATGGTCGTCCATCCGTCGTCATCACCTCAGAAGCCACCTTTCAAGAACTGCTCGCCTTCAAACGCGAGCACCTGAAAGCGGAGGTGAACAAAGGCTTTGAAGGCCTCGACCGCGGTGATGTATCCCCACGGACAGCCGAGGAGATCGCTGAAAGCGTCCTTGAACGCCACCGAGGCCGATGATGCGCCCAGCCCGTGGGAAAATACATTCTCTCAGCTCACGCCGACGCCGACCTGGTTGGCATCTACGAATACACGCTGTCGACCTGGGGAGCCGACCAATTCCACATCTATCGGAAGCACGTTGAAGCGGCCCTGCACGCGATCGCCGCCAATCCCGCGCTTCGCGGCAGCAAGAAGCGGGACGACATCCTGCCCGGGTGCAGGTTCTATCGGGTGGAGCACCACTACATCGTCTACCGGGTAGTCGGTAACATGGTGCAGGTTGCCCGGATCCTGCATGAACGGATGCATTTCGAGGAGCAGGTCTCCGGTCAGGATTTTGACGCACCTCCCGCCCGATCACGCTAACGGAATGGCGCCACTACCCCTCCACCGATTCGCCGGGTCCTGGGTCGAGCACCTTGACTCGGGGGTAGTGGATGCCGATCTGTTCGCGGAACCAACCCCGGGCGTCGTCTTCCCCGTGACCCAGGATGACGGTTTTGGGGGAGACTTGGCCCACGAAATCCAGGAGTTCCTCCCGGTTCGCATGGGCGGTGAGGTCGAATTCCCGGATATCACAACGCCGGGTGACCGCCCGGTCCTGAGGACCAAAGGCGAAGGTGGAACCCTGTGCCGCGGCGCGCAGTTTTCCAGCCGGCGTGGCAGGATCTGCATAACCGACAAAAAAGATCCCGTGGCGCTCGTCCTCAATCATTCGAAGCGCCATCTCGTAGGCCGCGGTGTTGGCAGTCATCATGCCCGAGGTCAGAACAAAAATCCGTCCCCCCCCGAGTTTGATGGTCTCCAACTGGCGACGTTCCAAAACCTGAAGATCCAACGATTGGGTCAGCGACAAATTGCTGTGATGGCGATGAGTCCGATGCGCCTGCAAATCGTAGATCTCCGTGAACACCCGGCCCAAGCCGCCGATGTAGATCGGCTGACGGGGCAACCGCCCGGACCGCATGAGCACTGAAAGAAGCGCCAGAATCTCCTGCGTCCGACCCAAGGCAAATGCCGGGATCAGCACGCTCCCCTTCCGGTCCAAGACCTCGCGAATCGCGACCACCAGACGTTCGATCTCGAGATCGCGGGTGAACCCTTCCGGAGTGGCCCTTCCCCCACGGGTGGTCTCCATGATCATCACGTCCGCCTGAATATCCTCAAAGCGGGCGCCCTTCAGGATCGTCTGATCGCGGAACGAAACGTCGCCCGTATAAAACAAGGTCTCGTTCTCACCCCGCACCATCACCCCCGCAGCACCCAGCGCGTGCCCCGCGTCGAGGAACTCCATGGTCGGCGACCGATTCCCTGTCTGGGTTCTGGTGAAACCCGCCCACTCCACCTCGCGGTTGTAGCGGAAACCCTGGAAGACCGACTCGATGTCGTCCACTTCCCCATGGGTGAACAGGGGATACTCGGCAATACCCAACTCGTCCCGCTGTCGGGACATGACGTTCACCGAGTTGTGCAACACCCGGTCGACCAGGAAATAGCTGAGCTCGGTCATGAGCACATGCGCCCGGGGAAAATTCCGGACCGCCACGGGCAGCGAACCGACATGGTCGTGATGACAATGGCTGATCACGATGGCGTCCAAATCGCCCCCACCCATGCGTTCGTACATCGGCAGCCCCTCCTTGCCTTCACGCTTCGGGTGAACCCCTGCATCCAACAACATCCTGTGCCCTTCAAAATCCACCACCCAAGAGCTCGCCCCAATGTCGTGGGCTGGATTGAGGTTCGTAATCCGCATGCCGGCATTCTCTCCCACCCCCGCCTCCCGCCCAAGGAAATCTCGTGACTGCCTGGGGCTTGGCAAAAAAGTTTTGAACAAACCCGCGCCAACGTCGTCAGAGTTTTCGGAGTTGTTTGGGTTCGCCCGCGGGGTGGGATTCGCTGCCTGCCCTGCGGGCTTTGTTCAGAGTCCAAAAGGTGTTGTTGTCTGGGTCGTTCGACAGGCCAGCCGCCGCAAGGTGACTGGCCTTTGTCGTTAAGAGCCGCAACGCCACGCCGCCACGCCGCAGCGTCACGGTTGCTTCAGCGCATCGCGCTCTTCCGCAAGCGCCTCGGCTTCACGACCCAATCCCAGGCTCCGGTAATTCGCTTCCGCACGCTTCAACAGATCCATGGCCAGAGCTGGATCACGTCCTTCCGCGGCCAGACACCCTCCCCAACCGGCCAGTGACACCGCCACGCCACGCGGATCCCCCAACGCTTCAAATTCCATCAGCGCCTCCTGCCAAATCCGGGCTGCCTGCCCAAACCGTTCCAAGCGCCGCAAGATCTTCGCAACGGTCACCTGCGCCGCGGCTCGCCCGGCACGATCTCCAACCGCGGCAAACGCCGCGACCGCCCGTTCCGCCTCGCCGAGCGCTTCCGGCAAACGCCCCTCCTCCATCCAAGTTCGAGCACGTTCCTGGGCTAGAATGGCTCCCAACGTTCCATCCTCCGGTCGACCGGGGAGTTGGTCCAGGCGCGCCAGCCGTGTGCTCCGACCCGCTTGAGCGCTGTCGTTGGCCACTTGGAGCAACGCGATCTGGTTGCGCCACCACGCGTTGGTCAGGCCAAGTTCTTCATTCAACGCCGAGGCCCGCTCCAGATCGGCCATGGCCTCCTGGGTTTGCCCCAAAGCCCGATGGCTCACGCCCAGATTATGCCAGGCCACGGCGAGGTTCGTACGGTCGTTGAGCAACTGGTATTGGCGCGCCGCCCGATCCCACCAGGCCAGGGCTCCGTTCCAATCCCCGTTGGACTGCAAGAGAGCGGCTTGCCGGGACAGACGCCCGGCTTCTTCCCAGGCGCGCGGCGGCGGAGGCGGAACCGGCTTCGAAGCACAACCGACCACGTTCCCCCCAACCACCGCCAGGACGAGCACCGCCAGGGACCAGGCCAAGGCCTTCCCCAGGCTTCCTGTGATTTTCGAATCGTGCGTGATCACGGTCATGGGTGCTTTAGCGCGGTGACAGATCCAGGCTCGGCACCACCACGCTGCCGATGGGCGCATTGGACATGGGTCCAAACGCGGAGCGCAGGAGCCAATGCCGCTTCAAGCCCTGAACCATGTCGTCGGCGTTCACCACCAGCGATGACACCTCGCCCAGCATGAGGCTGTTGGCATTCACCTGGGCGCTGAGGTTGCTCGTGACCAGGGCGACGTTGTCGAGGGTCAGGGCGATGCGTCGGGTCAGGTCCTGAAGTTGCACCTCGCTGGTCCGGATCAGCGCCGTGGTGTTGGTGAGCGTCGAATCCATGCTCGCGAGCGTGCTGCCCACCTGGCTCTGAAGATTGGTGGTCAGCACCATCCGCCCGATGACGCCGTCCTCGGTGGTGAGTCGTTGCGTCAGCGCCTGCATGTTGGTCAGGGACGGCTGAAGCTGAACCAGGGCGACGTTCGCATTCGAAACCGCCTCGGAGGCGCGAACGAGGACCTGTCCCAATTGGTTGGTCATGCCGGGCAGGGCATCGGCGATATTCTTGACGATGTTTTCCACCCGCTCGGCCATGGCCGGAGCTTCATCCACGTTCTGGAGCCAGACCCCTTTGCGCTGCTGGACGATCGTTCGCAGCAACACCATTTCATTGGCGTTGGTGTGGTTCCGAATGGTGCGATCTTCCCAACGCTTCTCCTCCCCCACCGTGATCAATCCCACGTCCGGATCGCCCGGGGTCACTTCCAGGTGTCGGGCACCGAAGAAATCCGACGACACGACACGCACCTTGGAATCCGTCAGAATGAAACCGAAGTCAGGTTCCCGGACCTGGAACCGCACGAAGACGTTCCATTGCTGCGCCATGTTCCATGGATCCAGCGGCATGGCCTGAACCTCGACAATACGCCCGATCTCTCGTCCCAACATCCAGACGGAATCCCCCGCCTTCAGTCCGGTGGCGTCCTTGGTGTAGCAGTAATAGGGGACCTTGTTGACGAACCAGCCGCGACGCTTACCCGTTTCGGAAAGGTAATAGGCGAACCCGGCGAGCATGAGCAGGGCCGCCAGAAAAACGAAGAGCCCCACCAACCGCTCGACGCGGCTCATCCGCGTTCGAAGTTCGGGTGTGAGATCCTGAAGTGCCATGGCCCAAGCATCCGTTACTCCGAAAAGGACGCAATCCTGGGGGCGACTCCCGTCACTTCCCAGCGACCCGCCGCAATCTGTGCATGCCTTCCCGCCCAGTGCTCCCAGGTCCGAGGCTCCGTCGCCGCGAGGATCCAGGTGGTCGGCATGCACGCCTGCCCCAAGGCGTCCACCCCTCCCCCGGAGAGGAACTGTTGCCACCAGGTGGTTTCCTCAGCCGGCAGGCCCAGGGTGGGTTCATCCAACAGCAGCACCGAGGGCCGAAGCACCAGCGCTCGTGCCAACGCGACCCGCTGGGCCGCCCAACGCGGCAGGTCCGCCGGCCACCAGTGCGCAAACGGCTCGAGCTCGAAGACGGACAGAACCCGTTTTACAAATTCGGCGTCCTCCAGCCCTGAGTTTCCCAGGTGGTACAACAGCGGCATCGTCAGATTTTGGAGCACATTCAACATGGGGAAGAGCCGCCCACCTCCACCGAACACCACCCCCACCCTGAGGCGCAGCGCGGTCCGATCCGATTCGTTCAACTGGGCCATATCCCGGCCGAACAAGAGGTGCCTTCCGCTCGCCGGTCGAACCAGTCCGGCGGCAACGCCCACCACGCTCGATTTTCCAGTTCTCGCTGCCCCCGAGATCAACCAGCGCTCACCCTGCCGAACCTGCCAATCCACCTGACGAATCGCCACGAGACGAGGCGATGCCAGGGCAAGCACATCCACTGCCTCCAACTCGATCACCATGTCGTTGTTTTCAGGTCCGGTCGTCACAGTTCGCCCAGTAGGTAGAAGCCCAGGAAAACCACATCCAACCCCAGACAGAACAGCAGACAGTGAGTCACCGCCTGTGTGGTCGCGAGCGGGACCTGATCGAGTCGCAGCGGTTTCGACAGTCCCTGGTAGCAGGTGAGCACGGCAATCGCCGCCCCGAAGCCTCCCGTCTTCAGCATAAGCAGAAGAAAATCCTGCCAGACCAGCGCCTTCGCCAACTGGTTCAAATAGTCCAACATCGTGAGTGGCAGTTGCTCCAGAAAACAGAACAGGTACCCGCCCGCCAAGGCCCCGATCATGAAGTAGACCGTCAGGCAGAACACCGACACCGCCAATCCGATCACCCGCGGCAGAACCAGGTAGTGCACCGGATCGATGCTCAACGCCTCCAATGCCTCCACTTCACCGGTGGCCCGCATGGTCGCCAGTTCCACAACAGTCCCCGTCCCAACTCGCAGCAACACCACCAGCGCGGTCGCCACCGGCGCCAATTCCCGGAACACCACCACCACCATCACCGTGCCCAAAACGTCCTCGGCCCCAAATTGACGCAGAAGCACCACCGACTGGCCCAAAATGGCGAACCCTGCCACGAACGAGAGCAAACCCACGAACGGCAGCAGTCCCACCCCCGCCCGCCGGATCTGCTCCATCGCCGCCCCTCGTACCACGGCCCGACCTTTCCCGATCTTGGTCACCCCGGTTCCCAACACGATCAAACCAAACGCCAGCAGGCGCAGGAACATGCGGAACATGTGCCGAAGCGGCCGAACGCACATATCAGCCACTGCATCCAGCCCGCGCCAGATCCATCCGCCAATTGCTGATCGTTCACTGGGCATCGCCATGGCTCACGCGGAACGCTAGCCCACCCCCTTCACCGAGGCGAGGCTTCGCATGAGACGCTGTCCCATCGGGCGTATCTCCGTTTTGTGGACGGGAGATCCAGGCATCGGAGGGTTTTGGACAGGATTCACAGGATGAACAGGATGCTGAGGAACCCAAGCATCACGGCATTTCATCCTGTTCATCGTGTTCATCCTGTCAAAAAGAGGGCCGTGTCCTCCGACAACACGGAGATGTGCCCGCCCCATCGCTCCAACGTCTACCGCCACACCGCCGGGAAGCTTTTCGCCTGGGCTTCCGGCGCAATCAGGTACGCCAACCGGTGGGCATGCGTCCATGCCCGGTCCACATTCTCCCGCAGATACACCCGTCGCACCCGCTGCCCTTCCTCCAACCGCGCCCAAGGATCGTTCGCCACCACGTCGCCCTCCGTCGTGAATCCCACACAGATCACCAAATGCCCGCCATCCGGCGCCACCGGCTTGCCTCGCAGCGCCGGCGCATTCACCGACAACACCACCGGGATCCCCGCCGACACCAAATCCTCCACGTCCCGCAGGTCCCGCAACCGGGCCGCACACGCCCGCATGCCCGGGAAACTCCCCGCGTACGCCGTGTTGAAGGGCCAATTGCCCGTTCCAGGCCAACCCGGATCGTTCACCCCCGCCGCCACCGTCGGAACGTCCCGATCCCATTCAGTCCGTGACCACCGCCGCGACCACCACCCCAGCATCATGGAAACCGAGGTCGGACTGCACCAGGCCCGCCCATCCAGATAGGCCACCTGCGAACGTTCGGGAACGTCCAGTGTCGTGCCCCACACCGCCCGCAGCGCCGCTCGCGGTTCCGGAGATTTCCGGGTGTCGCAGAGGGAAACCGTCACCCAGCGGAGTCGTTCCGGCGACAGCGCCAGAGTTCCGGAAAGCCGTAAATCCAGCGATACACCGACGGCGCCCTCGCGCATCGCCAGCGTGTCCGTCTTCACCTTGCCGTCCGCGTCGGATTCCCCGTCCAAGCTCGTCCGGCGCAGCGGCGATTCGCCATTCAGCGACCAATGGCCGAGACGATATTCGCGCGTCCATCGCTCCCCCACCTGGGCGCGTGCTGCAACGGCCAAACCCGCGCCATCGGCTGGTTCCACGTTCCAGGAGACCACCACTTCATTCCAGGTGTGGACGGATCGGATTTCCGGTGAGTGAAGCACCAGCTCGCCCGGCGAGTTGGTCGAGGCCGCGCGCGACCAGGAGGCGGCGTTGGTAAAAATCACCAGGGCAGGAAGTGGGGAATCCAAAGTCACGGGGTGTTGTGCCAATGGGGTTGCCGCACGGGCGCCGCCGATCATGCCCACGCCGCCGAGAACGCCAGCGATGATGAACCGCAACCATCCGCCGGACCCGAGGTCCTTGGCGGTGGGCGCCCCGCCTGCCGGAATCCCCGGTTCATGGCCTGTGAGCAGGTCGGTTTCGAACAGGGCGCTCTCCATGAACCTGTCGTCCGTAGCGGCGGGCGTCTCGCCTGCCGTAGAGGGGGGCGTCTCGCCCCCCGGAATCCCCGGTTCAAGGGCCGTGGGCAGGTCGTTTTTGAACAGGGCGCTTCCCACGAACTGGCTTACGTCGGCGCCCTTACCACGGGCCAACGGCCCGTCCCATCCCAGCCTGAGCCGAAGGCCCAGGAACGCCCCCACAAACCAGGCCCAGGGCTGAAGGCCCGACCCATCTGGTGACGATCCGCGGCCAACATCCCCAGATTCAACCGATGGATGGGCAGGGCCTTCAGCCCTGGGATTCCGGGATAACACTTCGCCTGGGGCGTCGCCCCAGGCTGATAGATCGCGGGCCGTTGGCCCTGGTACCCCTGCCGATTCATGTCCCGTCGGGAGAACCTTTCTACTCACGCCTCAAACCCTAGTCGCACCAGACTCCGTCGCACGCCAAAACCTGGAAGCGCCGTTTGACGCCTGACCGTCCGTCGCCCCAACCTCGCCCGTGCTCGTCGCCCTCCACAAACCGTGGGGCGTCCTCTCCCAGTTCACCACGGACGGATCCCCCAACCGCACGTTGGCCGAATGCGGTCTTCCCCCGAAGATCTACCCCATCGGCCGACTGGACGCCGATTCAGAGGGGCTCCTTTTGCTGAGCGACGAGCCCCATTGGACCGCGCGCCTGCTCCAACCGAAGCAGTCCCATCCCCGTCGGTACTGGGTCCAGGTCGAAGGCATTCCCACCCCCGAACGTCTCGCCGAGCTTGCCCGTGGGTTGGTGATCCAGGGCAGCAAGACCCTCCCCTGCCGGGCTTGGAACCTCGATCCCCAACCCATCGTCCCGCCCCGCGACCCGCCGATCCGCGTGCGAAAAACTGTCCCCGACTGTTGGATCGCCCTCGAACTCGTCGAAGGCCGCAACCGCCAGGTCCGGCGCATGACCGCTGCAATCGGTCATCCCACGTTGCGCCTGATCCGGGTGCGCATCGGCGCCTTCGAACTGGGTGAACTGCCCGCCGGCCAGTGGAAGCAGCTCTCGCCCGCCGAAGAAGCCGCGGTCCTCGCCCGTTGAGGCGCACCGCAACTTTCTCCCGCCGACGGTGATTCACGAGGGTGTGCCTTGGCCCTGGCCCGCGGTGATTCGCGGTTTCTAACCCCCTCGACACCGCCTACCGTGGCCCGAATGACGGACGGTCCAGACGATGACGCAGCCCTGATGCTTCGCGTGCAGCAGGGTGACCTGTCCGCATTTGAGGGACTGGTGGAGAAGTACCGGCAGCCGGTTTTCAATTTCATACAGCGTACGCTGCGGGACGCCGACGAAACCGAGGACGTCGCACAACAGGTCTTCGTGCAGGTGTGGAAGGCAGCTCCCCGATACCGGGTGGCATCCAGGTTTTCCACCTGGCTGTTCACCATCGCTCGCAACCTCTGCCTGAATGAACTCCGTCGCCGGGCCCGACATCCGGCGGAGTCCCTCGACGCTCCGATCGAGACCTCCGACGGCGCTCTCGAACGGGACCATGCCGATGCCGAAGTCCACGGCGTTGCCGACCAGGTGCTCCTCGCGGAACTCACCCACAAAGTCGACGAAGCCCTGCGCGATCTGCCCGAATCCCAGCGTTCCGCCATCCTGCTGGTCCGCGAAAAAAATCTGCCCTACGAGGAAATCGCCCAGATTCTGCAGGTGTCGGTGTCGGCCACCAAGTCCTTGATCCATCGGGGTCGCGAGACGCTGAAGCGACGGCTGAAGGCCTACCTGCATTCCGGGGCGTGGACCTCGGAATCGGACTCCACGGAAACTTTTCGACCCCCGCGGTTTTGAACCCCTGTGCCATGAACGAGGACCCCTTGCCCCACCTCGAAGACGCTCTTCTGCGGCGCGATCTGACGCCGGACGAAAAGCACACGCTGAACGACTGGCTCACCCGGCATCCGGAAGCCGCGGCCGGTTGGCAGGAAAAATCCCGGCTGGCCCGAGCCCTTCGCGGGCTCCCCGACGTGTCCGTCCCCTCCAATTTCACGTCGCGCGTTCTTTCGCAGGTGCGCCGGGAAATAGGCTCGTCGGAACGCGCCCGGACGGCCGCCCCTTCACGCTGGTCCTGGCTGCGGCCTCGCTTCTGGGTGCCAGCGGTGACCACTGCCGTCGCCGTGGTGGTTGCTCTCGGTGGCTGGAATTGGCGGACCCAGCAGCAGCAGGCCGAGTTTCGCCGCGATGTCCGTCAGCTTCACACGCTGGCCTCGGTTCCCCAGGAAGTGCTGGAGGATTTTGAAGTCATCCAACGCTTCGGCCAGAGCGCGCCACCCGTGGACTTCGAACTCCTCGCCGCCCTCGAGTAAGACCACTCCATGAAACACCGCTGGATCCATCTCGCCTGTGCCGTCCTGGCATTCACCCGCCTCGCGCTGGCCCAGCCTCCCATCCCCGGATCAGCCGCCGGCTTGCCGCCTGCGCCACCGCTGCCCACCTCGCCGGTCGCGACGTTCCGGCATCTGCTCGCCCTGCCCGCCGCCGAACGCACCAACGCCCTCGCCGCGCGTCCTCCGCGCCAACGCGAATTCCTGCGCACCCGCCTCGCCGCCTACGAAGGCATGGCTCCGGCCACGCGCGAGGAACGTCTCCGTGCCACCGACCTTTACTGGCACCTGCAACAATTGATCCGCCGCGCACCCGGCGAACGCAGCACCTTGCTCGCCGCCGCCCCGTCCGACCTGCAACCCGTTCTCCGCTTGCGCCTGGAGTTCTGGGATCGGCTCTCGCCCGAGGACCGCACCGTGCTGCTCGAAAACGAAGGCACGCTGCGTTACCTGGCTCAAGCCCGGCTCTCCACGCCGCCCCCGATCCCGCCCGTCACCGCCGGGAACGCGCCCGCCGCCATCACCGCTGCGCCCGCGGTTCCGCTGCGCGTGCAGGCTGAACTCTCGAAACTCAGTCAACTCCCCGCCGCGGATCGCGAGCGCATCCAGGAGAATTGGCAACGTTTCTTCGAAGGCTCCGCCCCCAGGCGCGAACGGGCCTTGCAGGAAATGACCACCCTGGAACGACAGGATATGCAGCGGGTGCTGGAACGCTTCCGCAGCCTCAGCCCCGCCCAACGCCGGTCGTGTGTCGAGTCCTTCACCCGCCTCGCCACCATGCCCTCTGCCGAGCGCACCGAGTTCCTCCGTCAGGCGGAACGCTGGGGATCCCTGCCCGCGAACGAACGCCAGGCCTGGCGCCAAATCGTCAACAAACTCCCCGTGTTCCCTCCCCTTCCCACCGCCATCGACACCCCGCCCCTGCCCGTGGTCACCCCGCCCCGCCGCGTCGCCACCAACGGAGCCATGCCCTGACCCCCAACCTTTCCCTGTGCTCCCCACGATCCGGTGCTACGCTGTCGGCGTGAAACGTGGGTGGCTGATTCTTTTCTTCGCGCTGGTTCTTGCCTCGTCCGGGGCTGACCCATCGCCCGCCACACCTCCCGAATCCAAGGTTGCGAGGAAACAGGCCCCCTCGCCCTCCAGCGCCGGTTACCTGCGCTGGGACCGCGCCAAACGCCGCGTCGACGCCGACCTCCGGGGCTGGCCGCTGTCCAAGGCGCTCGAAAAGATCGCCGCGTCCACCGGCTGGACCGTGCTGGTGGAGCCCGGCCTCGATCCCCAGGTCGCCGCCCGCTTCACCCAACGCCCCGAGCGCGATGCCCTCGCGGTCCTGCTCGCCGATGTCAATTTCGCGCTCCTGCCCACCCCGAAAGGCCCCTCCCGCCTGCTCGTCTTTCGGTCCAACGCCGACAGCGCCACCCTGGAGGTCCAGCCTCCGAAGGACACCGACGACGCCAAGGAACCCGGGGTGCTCGAAAAGGAATTGATCGTCCGTCTCAAGAAAGGTTCCAAGGAAGACATTCACGCGCTCGCCAAACGTCTCGGCGCGCGGGTGGCCGGCTCCATCGACGGCTTGGACGCGCACCGGCTGGTCTTCGACGACGCGGAGGCCGCGGACCGGGCGCGGACCGAACTCGCCAGCAACGAGAACGTCGAGAGCGTCGAGTCGAATTACGCCATCGGCTCACCCACTCAACTGGAACGCGCGAACGGACTCACCCCGCTTCCGGTGAGCCTCAAGGCACGCCCGTTGAAGGACGGTTCCTCGGTCATCATCGCGTTGCTCGACACAGCAGTGTCGTCGACCGGCGTGGCGCACGCCGATTTCCTGCTTCCCGGCGTGAGCGTTGCGGGCGGGGCTGCGGGTGATTCAGGGCTTTCCCATGGACCCGCGATGTTCGAGACCGTGATTCAGGGTCTGGCCATCAGCCAGCAATCCGACACCGGTCAGCCGGTGCGGGTGCTTCCCATTGATGTGTACGGCGGTCGCTCCGAGACGTCGTCCTTCGAAGTGGCTCAAGGGGTCGTGGTCGCCCTCGAGCGCGGCGCCGACATTCTCAATCTCAGCCTGGCCGGGCCCAGTTCGAGTCCAATCCTGCACGACGCGATCCAACAAGCCTCGCAGGCAGGCGTGATCGCCTTCGCTGCTCCGGGCAACCTACCCACCACCAGCCTCAACTATCCCGCCGCCTACCCGGAAGTGGTCGCGGTAACTGCCAGCACTCGTGGCGGCGCCATCGCGCCGTACGCGAACCGCGGCAACTACGTGGATCTCATCGCTCCCGGCACCAGCGTGGTCCCCTACCAGGGCGAATCCTACGTGGTCAACGGCACCTCCGTGGCCACTGCCTACACCGCGGGACTGGCCGCCGGGCTGATCGCCGACTCGGGAAAATCCGGCGCGGAAATCGTCAAGCAACTCCAGGCCAAGATCCCCTTCACCCCGCCGCCATCGCCTTGAGAGCCCGTTAAAATTGTCAGAAAAACGCCACGTGGGGTCACGTGGCCTACAACTTTGCCAATGAATTCAGCCGTTGTAGGCCGGGTCACCCGACCCGGCGCTGTTCTTTAACGGGCTGTTAAGAATCTGCCTGAACGCCTGACAAATGGCCGGTGAGGACGAATGCTGCCGCCATGTCCCGAAGGATACTGGCTGGTTTGGTGCTCGCCTTGCTCGGTGGGGTGGGAGTCCTTCTCATCGCGAACCAGGCTCCCCGGCTGCCCGATCCCCGACCCATCCCGGTCCCCAATGGCTACGACGAATTCATCGTCGCTTCCCGCATGCTCGGCGAAAAGCCGGCGCCGGTGGGCAAGGAAACGCCGGAGCAGATCGCGGCGTACGTCGCCAGCAACCGATTGGCGCTCGAACGTCTGCGGGTTGGGCTTTCCCGATCTTCCCTGGCCCCCGCCTACTCTTCTTCGAATGCCCAGACCCACCTGGACACCTTGAGCGGCATGAAGGCTTTGGCGCGACTGATCGTCGGCGAAGCTGAGTTGGCCCGACAGGCGAAGGACTGGGATCGGTTGGTGACGGCTTCGACTCAGGGGATCGACTTCGGCGTGCGCCTCGCCCAGGGCGGGGTCCTCATGGATTCCCTGATGGCGACCGCGGCTGAAGCAATGGCTCGCGCTCCCCTGGAGAAAGCACTCCCGGAATTACCGGCAGGCCCGGCCCGCAAGGCCGCGCTTGCGCTCGCCCAGTTGGACCCCACGCGTGAGTCGTTCAAAGGCGTGTTGCTGTACGAAGAGTTGTATGTGCGGCGGAACAGTCCCTTCGCCATGCGAGTCGCCTGGAACCTCTTTCTGCGCCGTAGAACCCAGGCGGCCTTCGACAAGGCCGAGGCCAAACACAACACCTCCCTGCTCGCCACTCGAGCCCTCACCCTCCAACTGGCCGCCCGCGCCTACACCCTCGAACGCGGCCAGCCGCCGTCATCACCCGATGCTCTGGTCCCGGAATACCTGCCGTCGATTCCTGTCGAGCCCGCCACGGGGAAGCCGCTGACCCGGATCAGCCCGCTTCCATCGGCCTCCGCAACCCCGGCTCCTTCGGAGTGAACCGACCCGACCCATCATGCCGTCACGCTCCCTCCTCGGCTCCACGCCAGATCGACGTGGGGAGGAATCCCCCGCGAGATTGCCAAATGGGTCAGCCACCGATTCACTCCCTTGAGGCGACGCGCCTCCGGACATGAAACGCTTTTCCATATTCCTTCCCGCCTTCCTGGCTCTCGCACTCGTCACCCCGTCGGCCCTCGCCCAGAAAGTTGACGTGCGCGGCGTGTCCCGCGGCACGTTCCAGGGCTGGTCCGATGTGCTGATCATGGAGTCGAAGGACGCCGCCGCCAAAGCCGTGCTCGCCCCCAACCTTGGCGGGCGCATTCTTTCCTACGGCCTGCACAACGAGAACATCCTCTGGACCAATCCCAACGCCGCCGGCCAATTGTACAAACCCGGCGACGCCCCCTTCGATCCCGGCGGGTTTGTGTGCGCCATCGGTCCTGAGGTCGCCTCACTGCCCGATCACCCGCTCACCCTGCTCGGCGAATATTCCTGGAGCACCAAGAAGAAGGCGTTCATCGCGCTCAAGGGGCCCGAGGACAAAGCCATTGGCGTGGAGATGGAAAAGGAGATCGCCTACGATCCCGCGACGGGCGAACTCGGCTTCGTTCATCGCATCAAGAACATCCTGGATCGGGACCTGGCCTCCTGCTTCTGGCACCGCATCGCCTGCCAACCGGGTGGGTTCGCCTTCTTCCCCGTGAACAAGAAGAGCCGATTCACCCCGGGCTGGGCGATCCGCCAAACCGAGAACGGCAAGATCACCTACGACGGCACCAAGCCGGAGTCTGCCGCGGTTCAAGTGTTGAACGGCGTGCTGGTGGCCCGCACCGGGGGTTCGGCGACCAAGATCGGTGCCGACAGCGATGCCCAATGGCTGGCCTACGCCCATGGCCGGACCCTGTTCATCATTCATTTCCCGTACTATTCCGGCGCCGTTTACTCCGAGGCGGGCAACAGCGTCGCGGTGGCCTGGGACGAGACCAAGACCGAACTCCAGCCCATGGGTGCCGAAGCCCGCCTTCGACCCCGTAAATCGTACGAGTTCCCCATGAAGTGGTCCCTGGTCGAACTTCCCGCCGAAGTCACCACCCACGAACAGGCACGAGCTCTCGCGGACAAAGTCCCGAGCTCGCCATTCCTCTAATCGATCGTGTCGTCCACCCAACCTCCGGTGCTTCCCGGCGCGCTGCCGGTGGACCCACCCGATCGACCAGGATTCCCCGCTGGCTGGCGATCCGCGGCAGCTCTGCTGCTCCTCTCCACCTATGTGATGCTGCCCGCGCTGCTCGGACTGTCCCGGGAAGGCTCGGATTCAGCCATCCTTCCGGGGAACGTCAGCGGCGTTCTCGTGCTGTGCGGCATCGAATTGACCCTGTTCACCGCGGCCTTCGGACTGGCGGCGTGGCTGGCCCGATTCCGATGGGCCGAGTTGTACCTCACCACACCCATTCGCTGGTGGAGTTGGCCGCGCGCCATCGCCTGGTCCATCGCCCTTCGCGTCGGCATCGGCATGCTTCTGGCCGGCTCGCTGGGGGTCGCCCAACTGGTCCGCGGCAAGCCCATCACCGACCTCGACAGCATGCGCCCCAAGGTGGAGGCAATGGTCGATGTCGCCGCGCTTCAGGACCCGTTGTACCTGGCGCTGATGCTCACCCTGGTGAGCTTCGTGCTGGCTGGACTTCGCGAAGAACTCTGGCGGGCGGGAATGATCGCCTTGCTCGGACGGCTCGCTCCGGGCTGGTTCGGAGGCCGCTGGGGGCCATGGTTTGCGCTGATCCCAGTCGCCATTCTGTTCGGCCTTGGCCACACCCCGCAGGGTTGGGTGGGCGTCGCGGCCACCACCGGCATCGGCCTGGGTCTCGGAGCCATTCTGCTCTTTCACCGATCCCTGGCGGAGGCCGTTCTTGCCCACGGCTTCTTCAACGCCACCACCTTCGCCCTGCTCCCGTGGATCGCTCACCTGATCCCGAAGCTGGCATCGCCGTAACTCAACTCACTTCCGATCCCAGCCACCCTTCCCGTACCACTGCGCGTCCCGCACCACGCGGTCCCAATCGAAGGCCGGTCCCGGGTCGACCTTGTCGGTTTGGATGTGGAAGTGCCCCAGCAAACCACGGTAGTTGCGAAGTGTTTCCTCCGGAAGTTTGCCCCTCACCAACTCGCCATCCCCGTCACGCGGATACTCGCACGGCAACTCCGGGAAGATCCGGCAAAGCGCCGCCGTCAATTTTGCCAGCGACCGGTACTGTTCCGGCGTGAAATCGTACTGCAGCAGTTTGCGCCCCTGGATTTCACCGGCCACCGGTTCCGGCCGTGCCGGACGTCCCACAAAGCCGGGCTTTCGAAAACCAGGATCGATCCCTTCCATGGACGGCGGCAGGCGCAGGTAGGGTCCTTGGCCGTCCATCGCGTACCAGTCCGCCCAGCGGTTGGTCGCTTCCGGAGAAATGGCACCCATCTGGGCGATCTCGATGCCGATCGACCGCGAATTGGAGGTGGTCGCGTGCCAGGCACGTTCCTTGAGGTCGAGGGTCTGGTAGATCGTGCCGTCCACATCCAGCATGAAATGGACGCTCAACCCCCGATGATCGTGAAGCACCTCAAAGCAGCGCTGACTCGTGCCCGTGGCGTCGTAGTGCAGAACAAACTGGTCCACCACCCGCTGCAACAACGGCAGGTCCCAACCACCTCCCCGCACCCGCTCGACTTCGGACTCCGAGAGGCGGTCCTTGCGAAGCCCATAGCGGTTCGGGGTGTCGAGGTTTTTGGAAGTCGCAGCCGTGACTTCCCAGCTCGCGTTGGTCCACGGACTGAACCGCCGTTCGACACGATAGGCGTCATACCCACCGGGATCGGTCCAGAGCACCACCGGTGTGCCGGTCCGAAACAGCCGGCCACAAACCATAATCTCGTCGCCTCGCCGCGCCCGTTCGACCCCCGGCAGGGTCTGGCAGCCCGTGCACAACCACCCGATACAAAGCCAAATGCCGACAATTCCCCAGTCGAGGGTGGATCGGAAAGCGTGCTTCATTCGCCACCACCGCCGGGAGCGGTGTTTTCCACCTTCATTCCAGGCAGGGAGGACGGATCGATTGCACGGAGGGCATTTGCCACAGCGGTCATCTGATCCCGGTCCTGGGTATCCAACATCGCCTTCAAGTCCGGCACGGCTGCCTTGGCCGCCGGTCCGATGGTTCCCAGGACATACGCCGCCGTCCGGCGCACCGTGGCGTCCTCATCCTTCAGCAGTGCCTGAATCTTGGGCACCAGACTCGCGGCTTCCGCTCCCACTTTGGAGATCTCCGACAGCGCCGTGACCTTGGCATCCGCATCACCCGCCAGAGCCGCAGCCTGTGCGTTGATATCCACCTTCTCTGCTTTCTCGCCACCACAGCCGGCCAAAAGCAACGCCGCCGCGGCGGTCAACGACGCACAGAGTCCTCGCCTGATCAGGGAAAAGTTCATGCCCGAAGCCTAATTCCAGCCCCTGAGAAGGCAAAGGCCGTTTCCATCCCAGTTCCCGCAGGGGCGTATGTCGGTGTTGTGGATGGGAGATCCAATCATCGGAGAGTTTTGGACAGGATTTACAGGATGAACAGGATGCTCAGGAACCCAAGCGGAACGGCATTGCATCCTGTTCATCGTGTTCATCCTGTCGAAATGAGGGCCGTGTCTTCTGACGACACGGAGATGCGCCCCCCGCAGGTTCATCGCACGGAACCATCCGCAGACTGACCCCGACCGCAGGTCAGGACATGGTACTGACCGACCACCAGCGGACCGAAGCGCTCCACCGCGCCATCCACCCAACGAACCTCCGCGTCCACCCGGTCCGCCGACGTCCCCAGCCCGAAGATCAATCGAGGATCGTGACTCGAGCCGTAGGCTTCATTGGGCTGAACCTGGCGTACCCATCGACGCTCCCCACGTTCCACCCGAACCACCGCGTTCCGGGCCAACGCACCGCGCGCGTCGCGGACTTCCAACCCGACCCATGGTCCCTTGGCTCCCACGACGTTGCGCAACACATGCACCGGGCCGTCCTTGTTCACAATCACCACGTCGTCGGCGCCATCATTGTCCAGATCCCCGAACGCCGCTCCACGACTCGCCGCCATCAACACCGGTGACGTCCCACCCGCCGGCCGGACTTCCTCGAATTCGGCCCCGCCCAATCCCCGCAGCAGAAGGTTCGGCTCGGCATACGGATCGGCAGGGTCCAGATCCCGCCCCCCCAAACGCACGCGTCCGTTCGCCACGAACAAGTCCCATTCTCCATCGTGATCAAAGTCCCGAAACCCAAGACCGAAACCCGTGAAGGGGAGGCTTCCCCGCATCGGGCCCCGCGCCGTGATGCGATCCATGAAGTGCCCCTGTTGGTTGGCAAACCATCCGTTGCCTTCTCCGACCAGGTGGGTGACGAACAGGTCCAACTCGCCGCGCCCCGTCAAATCCACGGCCACCGCCCCCATCCCGGCTCGCGGCACGCCCACGGCATTCAAGGCACATCCCCGGACCAGCGCCTCGTCCACAAAGCCCTGCCCGTTCCGGTTCATCCACAATTGGTTGGCCGTCGCGTCATTGGCCACAAACACGTCCACCCACCCGTCGCCGTCCCAATCCCCCGTCGCTACCCCCAATCCATTGCCATAAGCGCGATCCACACCGAACCGCGCGGTGGCATCTTCGAAGGTCCCATCACCACGATTCCGATAGAACCGGTCCATGGCCGGCGCCCGATAACTGAGCGGAGAGCAGTAGTCCTCGATGCCTCCGCGCGATGAGCACAGCACCTCGCCGGCCATCGACCAGTGGATGTAGTTCACCACGAACAGGTCCAACGCACCGTCGCGGTCCGCATCGAAAAACGCGGCGCTGCTGCTCCATGCATCCCCCGCCACACCCGCCCGCGCCGTCACATCCTCGAAGGTCCCATCGCCCCGGTTTCGGTAGAGCACATTGCCCCGAAGGTTCAGCAGATACAGGTCGGTCCGACCATCACCGTCGTAGTCGGCGCAGGCCACCCCCATGCCATAGCCTTCGTTCCCCCCCACTCCCGCCCGCTCGGTTACGTCGTCGAACCGCCAACCCCCGAGATTCCGGTACAACCGATGTCCCGGTGCCCCGGCACGTGAAGGATCCGCGAAGCCACCATTCACGCAAAAGACGTCCAGCCACCCGTCGCCGTCGAAGTCCAGCAACCCCACCCCGCCCGTGTTGATCTCCGGCATCAGGTAGCGGCCCTGATGTCCGGAGGTGTGCCGAAAGGTGATACCGGAAGACTCGGCCACCTCCCGGAACCAGGGGCTGCTTGGTTCGCTGGCGGGTGCTGCGGAATTTTTCCCCGATAAGCTGGTCGTGGCAGGCGCCGCGCCGCGATCACACCCGCTGCCCAACAGCCCCCACACGACAAGCACCGCCAGCAAGCACCCACCTTCCAGGGCAGTCCGCATGGCCGGGGCGACGCATTGGGACCTTGAACCGGGGCGCGAGGAGTGGAGCGGGCGGCCCTCATCCCGGCCTTCTCCCGGAGGGAGACGAAGAAAATGCTCCGCGGGTTTCGAAGGGTTGAGCCGGGCATTCGCTGGGGCGATACGTGACGGCTCGGAAGGACGGAGTACAGGCAGGTCGCTGAGGGCAGGGCGCGACGCCCACTCCCTCCGGGAGAGGGCCGGGGTGAGGGAGCCCGTTTCAACCCTCGCGATGGCTGACATGGGTAGGTTCATGAAGAGC
>CAUJJW010000262.1 GCA_963205105.1 Verrucomicrobiota bacterium
CATGAAACCTCTCCTTCCGAAGGGTTCATCCCCGTCTCTTCCACCCGCAAACAGTAACCCGCACCACGAATGGTGTGAACCAGCCGCACGGTGAATCCACGGTCCACCTTCTGTCGCAGATGGTACACCGTCACATCAATGGTGTTACTCATCGGTTCGTAGTGCTCATCCCAAACGTGCTCCGCCAATGCCGTCCGCGAGACCACCTCGTCCACCCGCTGCATCAGATACTCCAACACCGCGTACTCTTTCACCGTCAAACTCACCGGCTTCCCGCCCCGGGTCACTTGACGGGTCCGCCGGTCCAACACCAAATCGGCGACCACCAGTCGGCCCGGCGACCGCTCCCGCCCCCGCCGCAGCAGGGCCTTCACGCGCGCCAGGAACTCGGCATACGCAAAGGGTTTGCCCAGGTAGTCGTCTGCTCCTTGTTCCAATCCCTGCACCCGATCCGGCACCCCATCCAGCGCCGTCAACATCAGGACCCGCATGTCCCGACCTGCCTTCCGCATCGATCGTAGCACCTGAAAGCCATCCAACCCCGGCAGCATCACATCCAACACCACCAGGTCGTACTCGGTTTCCATCGCCGCATGCAACCCGCCGTCCCCGTCCCCCACCACGTCCACGGAATACCCCTCCTCCCTCAGTCCCCGTTCGATGAACCGGGCCAGCTTGGCCTCGTCTTCAATCACCAGAATGCGCATAGGCTTGCCTGTTCTACGCCAGCACGCCGGCGATGGGTTGGGCTCCACCGGCGACCCCGGTCAGCCGTTCCTGCCGAGCATTCACTTCGAAGCTCAGGCCTTCATAATCCAGGCCCAGCGCCGTCAGGATCGTCGCGTGCAGATCCCGAAAATGCACCGGCTGTTCCGCCGCCATCAGCCCGATCTCATCGGTGGAACCGATCCGCTGGCCCGCCCGAACGCCGCCGCCCGCCATCCAGAGCGTGAACCCCGCCGCATTGTGTTGCCGTCCCAATTCCCCCTGCATCATCGGCGTCCTCCCAAACTCACTGGCCCAGATCACCAGCGTGGTGTCCAACAACCCCCGCTGTTTCAGATCCGCCAGCAATGCTGCGATGGGCTCGTCGGTCCATCGCGCCCGCGGCGTGTGGTTGTCGGTGAGCTTCGCGTGCGCGTCCCAGCCGTCCTTGTCCGGCATGTCGTACACCTGCACAAAGCGCACCCCGCGCTCCACCAACCGCCGGCTCATCAGACACTTTCGCGCGAAGTTTCGCGTCTTGGCATCGCGATGGTCCCAACCGTAGCCGCGCCGCAATCCCTCCGGCTCCCTCTCCAGATCCCCCACTTCCAGTGCCGCCGACTGCATCCGGTAGGCGAGTTCGTAGCTGGCAATCCGGGCATCCAGGGCCGTGTGGCCCGCGCGCGGCTCGCGGTGCACCAGGTTCAGGTCACGGATGAAATCCAGCGAGCGCCTCTGCCCATCCGCGAGCTCCGGGGGCGGGAGCAGGTCCAACACCGGCGTCCCCCGATCGCGCAGTCGGGTGGGCTGAAATGCCGCCGGCAGGAAACCATTCGAATAGTTGGCCGCCCCTCCCAGCGGCCCAGCATCAAACAGCATCACATACGCAGGCAGGTCCTGGTTCTCGGTGCCCAAACCGTAGGTCACCCACGAGCCCAGGCTGGCCTTCCCCGGCCGAATGTCGCCCGTGTGCATCTGATAGCTCGCCGGACCATGGTTGTTCGAGTCCGCCTGCATTGAATGGATGAAGCACAGGTCATCCACGTGCTCGGCCACCTGGGGATACAGGTCGCTCACCCACATGCCTGAGCGGCCGTATTGCCGCCACCCATAGGGACTCGCCATCAACTCGTCCTTGCACCCATGGAACACGTTCGCGTGCTTCGTCCCTTCGACCGCCTTCCGAATCGTCTCCGGCACCGGCTTGCCACCCAGCTTCTGCAATAGCGGCTTGTAGTCGAAGGTGTCCACCTGCGACGGCCCGCCCACCATGAACAGAAAAATCACCGACCTGGCCCGCCCCACCCTGGCCGGAACCCGTGGCGCAAACGGATTCAGGGGATCCAGCACGGGTTTCCCCGGGTTCACCCCGCCCCGGGCGAGAGTCGACAGCGCCACCGCCCCCAAACCCGCCCCCATCTGGCTCAGGAACGAGCGGCGGCTGCCAATGCCCGGGCTGATGAACATGGCCCAAAAGTGCCCGGTTCCCCCTGACAGGCGAGCCGGAAGTTCATCAGCGCCCCCCAAGGAGTAAACCAACAACAACCGCAAACTCCTTCACGCACTTCCGCATAGCCACCCCGCCCGCGCCCGTCGAACATACGCCCAATGCACAACGGTGCGCCTGTCCCCGATGGTTCCAGCCAGATCTCGCCACCACGCAGCCGTTGCCCCGCCATCCTGGCATCCAGCCTGGCGGCGTTCGCCCTCCTCCTCGGGGGCTGTCACAAGGCCCCAAACAGCACCCCCCAGGCCAAGCCTGCCCCTGCCGCCGTCTCCGTCACCGTCGCCCATCCCGTCGTCCGCCAGGTCGAGGACTGGAACGAGTTCATCGGCCGACTCGCCGCTCCCGAAACCGTCGAAATACGGTCCAGGGTCTCCGGCTATCTTTCGAAGGTTCATTTCCAGGAAGGCAGTCTCGTTCAACCGTCGAACCTGCTCGTCACCATCGACCCCCGCCCCTACCAGGCGGTCGTCGACCGCCTCGCCGCGGATCTGAGCCGGGCCAGGCATCGCGCCGACCTCGCCGCCGCAGAAGCCAGCCGGGCCGACTCCCTGTTCCGCACCCGTGCCATTTCTGCCGATGACCATGACCAACGCATCAAGGCCTCGGCGGAAGCCGTGGATAGCGTGCGCGGCGCCGAGGCCGCGCTTCAGGCGGCAAAGCTGGATCTTGAGTTCACCGAAATCCGATCCCCGATCGCCGGACGGATCAGCAACGCCCGGGTCACCGCAGGCAACCTTGTTTCGGGAGGCGACTCCGGGGGCACCCTCCTGACCACGGTGGTGTCCATCGATCCCATCCACTGCTATGTGGACTTGGACGAACGCTCCGCCCTGCGCTACCGCACACTCGATCTCGCCCGCACCAATGGCACCACCGGGAACGTCGCGGCCTGGATGGCTTTGACCGACGAGTCCGGATACCCCCGGGAGGGCCGCGTCGATTTCGTCGACAACCAACTCAACGCCACCACCGGCACCCTCCGTCTCCGCGCGGTCTTCCCCAACCCCGATGGCCGGGCGGTGCCCGGATACTTCGCCCGGGTACGACTTCCCGGCAGCGGGGAGTACGAGGGACTGCTGATCCGCGATTCCGCCGTAGGCAGCGACCAGGGCCGGCCCTTTGTGCTGGTCGCTCAACCCGACGAAACCGCGGGCTTTCGGCCCGTGGTGCTCGGCCCCCTGGTGGACGGCCTCCGGGTGGTCCGTTCCGGTCTTGCGCCATCCGACCAGGTGGTCCTCACCGGACTCATGACGGCGCGTCCAGGGTCCCTTCTGCGAACGCAACTCGTCCCCATGATGCCGGCGATGACGAACTCCACCGCAACCGCCGCGCGCCCATGAACATCGCCCGTTTCTTCGTGGACCGGCCGATCTTCGCGGCGGTCCTCAGCCTGCTCATCACCCTGCTCGGGGCGCTGGCTTACCTGGTCCTGCCCATCGCCCAGTACCCCGACGTCGTGCCGCCAACCGTGGTCGTGTCGGCCACTTATCCCGGCGCCGACGCCCAAACCCTTGCCGACACCGTCGCCACGCCGCTCGAACAGGAAATCAACGGCGTCGAGAACATGCTGTACCTGTCGTCGTCCGCGACCAGCGACGGCCGGGTTCAGATCACCGTGACGTTCAAGCTCGGCACCAATCTCGACCAGGCCCAGGTGCTGGTGCAGAACCGCGTCAATGCCGCGATTGCCCGCCTGCCCGAAGACGTTCGCCGTCTGGGTGTGGTGGCCCAGAAACGGTCGCCGGACCTCACCTTGTCCGCCCAGTTCTACAGCCCGGACGGCTCGCGCAACGTCACCTACCTGGCCAATTTCGTCACACTCCAGGTGTTGAATGAACTGGCCCGCATCCCGGGAGTGGCCGAGGCCTCGCTCCTGGGTGGACTGGATTATTCCATGCGGCTGTGGCTCGACCCCGATCAGGTCGCCTCGCATGGACTGACTGCCGGGGAGGTGGTGCGCGCCATCCGGGAACAGAACCTCCAGGTCGCCGCCGGCAGTCTTGGCCAGTCGCCCGCACCCCCCGGCACCGATTTCCAGTACACCCTGACCGCCCGCGGTCGCCTTTCCCGTCCCGAGGAATTTGAGGAAATCGTTCTCAAGACCGGCAGTCGAGGCGACATGGTCCGCCTCCGCGATGTGGCCCGCGTGGAACTCGGCGCGCGCGATTACTCGGTGAAGACCTACATGGACGGCAAGAACGCGGTGTCCCTGCGCATCTTCCAGCTCCCGGGGAGCAATGCCCTCGAAACCGCTGACCGTGTCTACGAAACCCTCGAACGCCTCAAGAAACGGTTCCCGCCTGGCGTGGGCTACCGGATCAACTACGACACCACCAAGTTTGTCCGGGCCTCCATGCGATCGGTGCTGGGCACCCTGGTCGAAGCGGTGCTGCTCGTCGTCCTCGTGGTGGTTGTCTTCCTGCAAACCTGGCGCGCCTCCCTCATCCCTTTGCTCGCGGTTCCGGTCTCCCTGATCGGCACGCTGGCGGTCATGCACCAGTTCGGATTTTCCCTCAACAACCTCTCCCTGTTCGGACTCGTCCTGGCCATCGGCATCGTCGTGGATGACGCGATCGTCGTGGTCGAGAATGTCGAACGCTTCATTCGCCAGGGACTGACGCCGCGCGAGGCCACACTCGCCGCCATGCGCGAGGTCAGCGGACCGGTGGTTGCTGTCGCCCTGGTGCTCGGCGCGGTGTTCATCCCGACCGCCTTCATCCCCGGAATCACCGGACAGTTCTACCGCCAGTTTGCCCTCACCATCGCGGTGTCGACCTTCATTTCCGCGTTCAATTCCCTGACGCTCAGCCCGGCCCTCTGCGCCCTGCTGCTGCCCGCCCACGGAAGCCCGCCGGATCGCATGACCCGGTTTCTCGAACACCTTCTGGGCTGGTTCTTTCGCCCCTTCAATCGCCTGTTCCAGCGCGCCGCCGACGCCTATGGACGGTGGGTGGAACGTCTGCTCCGCATCACCACCGTGATGGTCCTCGTCTACGCCGGCTGCGTCGGACTCGGTCTCGGCCTCTTCCGCAAGGTGCCCACCGGGTTCATCCCCAGCCAGGACATGGGCTACCTCCTGGTCGTGATCCAGCTCCCCGACGGCGCTTCGTTCGAGCGCACCGACGCCGTTGTGCGCCGCATGGACACCCTGGTGCGCGAGGTGCCTGGAATCGCCCACACCTTCGCCATTTCAGGCTACTCGTCCGTGCTCCAAGCCAACCAGCCCAACGTCGGCGCGGCGTTCCTCATCATGGACGAATTCGCCAACCGGACAGATCCGGCGCTGCGCGGGGACGCCCTGCTGGCGACGCTGCGCAAAAAACTCTCCGTGATCCAGGAAGGCCGCGTCCTGGTCCTCCCGCCGCCTGCGCTGCGCGGTCTCGGAAACGCCGGCGGGTTCAAGATCCAGATCCAGGACCTCAACAACGCCGGTCTCGCCTCCCTTGAAGGAGCCGCCAAACGTCTGCTCGAAGCCGCCCAAAACGAACCCGGCCTCACTTCCCTCATCTCCGGTTTTCGCCCCAACGTGCCCCAGTACCGGGTCGACATCGACCGCACCCAAGCCAAGTCCATGGGCGTCCCACTGTCCGAAGTCAACGACGCCCTCCAGATCTACCTCGGTTCCATCTACGTCAACGACTTCAACCTCTTCGGCCGCACCTACCAGGTCACCGCCCAGGCCGCCCCCGAGTACCGGGTCGACCCTTCCACCTTGAATCGTCTCAAGGTGCGCAACAGCCGTGGCGAACTTGTCCCCCTCGGTTCCGTCCTCCAAACCCACCGCGTCGGCGGCGCCGATCGTGTCCAACGGTACAACCTTTACTCCGCCGCCGATCTCACCGGCAGCACCCTGCCCGGGGTGAGTTCCGGAGAGATGATCGCCAAGATCGAACGCCTCGCCCAGGAACACCTCCCCGAAGGGTTCTCGTTCGAATGGACCGACCTCACCTACCAGCAGATCCTCGCCGGCAACTCGATCCTCTTCATCTTCCCGCTTTCCGTGGTCTTCGTGTTCCTCGTTCTCGCCGCACTCTACGAGAGCTGGAGTCTCCCCCTCGCCATCCTGCTGATCGTGCCCCTCTGCATCCTGTCCTCGCTGGTCGGTGCCTGGCTCCGCGGCCAGGACAACAACATTTTCACCCAGATCGGACTCATCGTGCTGGTCGGACTCGCCGCCAAAAACGCCATCCTCATCGTGGAGTTCGCCCGTCAACGCGAGGACGCCGGCAGTTCCATCACCCTCGCCGCCATCGAAGCATCGCGCCTCCGCCTCAGGCCGATCCTCATGACCAGCCTCGCCTTCGTCCTCGGCGTGCTCCCACTCGTGCTCGCCCACGGAGCCGGAGCCGAAATGCGCCAAACCCTCGGCACCGCGGTCTTCTTCGGCATGATCGGCGTCACCGCTTTCGGCCTCGCCCTCACCCCGGTCTTCTACGTGATCGTCCGCCGACTCACCCCCACCCGCTTTCGAGGCCAACCCACGCCGCACCCATGACTTCCCTGAAGAACCGCGCGTCCGTAGCGGCGGGCGTCCCGTCTGCCGTCGAGAAGGGCGTCTCGCCCTCCGGAATCCCCCTCGCTTCACGGTCCCAGGACATGTTGAACATCCGGAACACCCTCCTTCGCACCTCCCGCGCCCTGTTCCCCTTCGCCCTCCTCTGCCTGCTCCTCACCCTGGGCGCCTGCACCGTCGGTCCCGACTACCGTTCACCCACCCCTCCGCTGCCCGAGCGCATCGCGGCCCTCACCGGAACGCCCTCGGCGCCCACCTCCCTTGTCGAATCCCATTGGTGGGCCGCCTTTCAGGACCCGCTGCTCGACCAACTCCAATCCGCCGCCGCCACCAACAACCTGGACCTCGTCCGCGCCTCCGCCCGCCTCCGAGAAGCCCGCGCCCTCTGGAACGAAGCCCGATTCGACTACGCCCCCACCGTCACCGCTGAAGCCCAATACCTGAACACTCAGTCCAGCGTCGCCGCCGCACCACCCAGCCTCTCCCGCGATCAACGCCACATCGAGTTGTACCGCGGCGGCTTCGATGCCACCTGGGAACTCGATCTCTTCGGTCGCGTCCGACGCAACGTGGAAGCCACTCGCGCCACCGTCGAAGCCGTCAGCGCCACCCGCGATGATGTTCTGATCAGCGTGCGTGCCGAAGTCGCGGCGAACTACGTCGCGCTTCGCGGTCTGCAAGCCCAACTGGCCGCCGCCCGCGACAGCGCCGCCAACCAGGCCGCCAGTCTGAAACTCGCCGAAACCCTGCGCGATGGCGGCCGGGGAACCCAACTCGACGTGGCCCGTGCCGAATCCCAGCTCAACGGAACCCTCGCCACCATCCCGCCCTTCGAAGCAGCCATCGACCGCACCATCCATCGTCTCGGGGTACTTGCCGGTCAACCTCCACGCCATTTCTTCAGCACTTTATCCCCCTCCCATCCTGTTCCCACGGTGCCGTCCCTCCCACTCCCCCCCGAACCAGCCGAACTGCTCCGCCGACGCCCCGACATCCGGGCCGCAGAACAATCACTGGCCGCCGACACCGCCCGTATCGGCGTGCAGGTTGCCGATCTCTTCCCGCGCGTGACGGTTCAGGGGCGCATCGGTCTGGAAGCCAGTCGGCTCTCCGGCCTGGACAACAGCGGCACCGATGTCTGGGGCTTCGGACCCACCATCTCCTGGGCCGCCTTCGACCTGGGCCGCGTCCGCCAACGGATACGGGCCGCCAACGCACGCGCCGAGGGGACCTTGGCCACTTACCAACAAACCGTCCTGCTCGCCCTCGAGGAAACCGAGAACGCCCTCCGCACCTACGAACGGCAGGTGCAACGGCTCGCCCTCCTGAGCAAGGCCGTGTCGGCCGCCTCCGAAGCCGCCACTCTCGCCCGCCAACGCTATGAGGACGGGGTCGCAGATTTCCTGGCCGTTCTCGACGCCGAACGCGTGCAACTGCTCCAGCAGGTGGAACTCGCCGGCGCCCAGGCCAACGCCGCCACCGCCACCATCGCCATTTACAAGACCTTCGGCGGCGGCTGGGCGATCCCTGAATGACTTCTGCAGGGTCGAATCCACCCCTTGGACGACCTCCCGATTTCTGCTTCACTCTCGGCTCGTGAACGCCAACGCCGGGATTTTACTCGCCGCGATCGTGGCCTCCGGCCATGGCGTTCTGGCCGATCCGGCGACCGTCTCCGACGCCGACCGCCACTTCCTGGAGCGCGTCTACCCCCTGCTCGACACCCGCTGCATCAGTTGCCACGGCCCCGACAAACAAAAGGGATCGCTCCGACTCGATTCCCTCACCGCCGCGTTGAAGGGCGGCGACGTCGGACCTTCGGTCGTTCCCGGCAAACCCGAGGAATCTCTGCTCCTCCAAGCCGTGCTCCATGCCAAAGCCGACCTGGAGATGCCGCCCAAGGACAAACTCAGCCCCGCCGAGATCGCCGTCTTCGACCGCTGGATTCGTGACGGAGCACCCTGGCCCACGAGACCTGCCTCCACCGCCTCAACCACGAGTCCAACCCCACCCCTGGAGCCCATCGGTGACGCCTGGTCGGATCCGCGCAACCCCATCACCCAAATCTTCCTGGGTCAGCGCCTGGACATCTGGTCCCTCCGGCCACTCTCCAACATCACCCCTCCGGAGGTCGCCGACGCTTCTCCGGAGGACCTGCGAAATCCCATCGACCGCTTTCTCCTCGCCGGACTCCAGGCAGATCACCGTGCCCCGTCCCCGGAAGCGGACCGTCGCACGCTCGGCCGCCGCCTCCACTTCGACCTCACCGGCTTGCCGCCGGAACCGGAGGCATTGGACCGGTTCCTCCACGATGCGCGGCCCGATGCCTATGAACGGCTGGTGGATGAACTGCTCGCGTCGCCCCGCTACGGGGAACACCAGGCCAGGCTCTGGCTCGATGTCATCCGCTACAGCGACAGCAACGGCTTCGACTGGGATGAGTTCCGCCCGCAAGCCTGGCGATTCCGTGACTACGTCGTTCGCTCCTTCAACGCGGACAAGCCCCTGGACCAGTTCATCCGCGAACAGCTCGCCGGGGATGAACTGCTCGCCGGACCTCCGCGCACCGCCACCGAACAGGACCAACTCATCGCCACCGGCTATCTCCGCCTCGGGCCCCAGGACAACTCCGCACCCCTGTTCAACGAACAATCCCGCGCCCGCTCCGAATGGCTCGCCGACCTGACCGAGACCACCGGCAGCGCCTTCCTGGGTGTCACCTTGAGTTGCTGCCGCTGTCACGACCACAAATTCGATCCCATCTCCCAGGCCGACCACTTCCGTCTGCGCGCGTTCTTCGAACCGTTGAAACACGGCGACCACCTCGCCCTGGATCTGGCCGAAGACCAGAACGCCATCCGCCGGCAGCACGAAGACGTTCAAAGTCGGATCGATCCCCTGGCCGCTGAACGCAAACAACTCGTTGAAGCCGTCAAAACCCGCCTGCGCACGGAACGAATCGCGGCCCTGCCCGAGGAGGAACGTCGCGTCCTCGCCATGGCCAACGACCCTCAGCCCCAGGATTTCAAGGAGCAGGCCGCCGCCGTGGAAAAGAAGATCACGGTGTCCGACGCCGATGCCGTCCAAGCGGCGACTCCTTCCGACAAGGAGAAGCACGAAGCGCTGACCCGAACCATCGCCTCCCTGGAAAAATCGAAGCGCCCGTTCCAACGCGGGTTGGTTGCCACCGACACCCGGGAACCGGTTCCACCGACCCGCATTCATTTCCAAGGCGATCACAAGGCCGAGCGCGATACGGTCGTGCCCGGTTTTCTATCCATTCTGGATCCAAACCCCGCCGCCCTGGTGTCGCCGTCGAACACCAACACCACCGGTCGCCGGTTAACCTTGGCAACCTGGATCGCGTCACCGTCCAACCCACTCACCGCGCGTGTGTATGTGAACCGTGCCTGGCAGGCCTTCTTCGGCCAGGGGCTGGTGGCCACGGCGAATGACTTCGGACTCGCCGGTGCCCGTCCCTCCCATCCGGAGTTGCTGGACTGGTTGGCGGGCGAGTTCCTGCGGGGCGGTTGGTCCACCAAACGGCTCCACCGCCAGATCGTCACCAGCGTCGCGTATCGGCGGGCTTCCGCCCCGGCAGTCGCAGACGACAACACCTCGTTCGCTCGACAAAACCTTCGCCGCCTCTCGGCCGAACAATTGCGTGACGCGATGCTGGCCGTGGCGGGTTCCCTCCAGCATCGGGACGGAGGCCCGCCCACCTGGCCGGAACTGCCCGAAGACGTCTTGCAGGCCAATCCGGCATTCCTCGACGACAACGCGGAGAAGACCAAGGGCTGGTATCCATCAACGCCCGACCGGCGTTCCGTGCGCAGCCTCTTCCTCGTGCAAAAGCGCACGGTGAAGGTCCCGTTTCTGGAGACGTTCGATCTGCCGGACAACAGCACTTCCTGCCCACGCCGCACGGAGTCCATCGTGGCGCCTCAGGCGCTGTCGCTGTTGAACAGCCCGGAAGCCGTCGAAGCAGCCGGCGCCCTGGCCACCCGGGTGGAACAGGAGTCGGCGCCCAGCGCTCCGGACCGAATCCATCGCGCCTTCCAACGGGTGCTTCAACGGAATCCCTCGCCCGCTGAACTGCGACGTTCGGAGGAATTCCTCGCCCAGTCCTCGCTGGTGGAACTCTGCCGGGCCCTGCTGAACCTCAACGAATTCGCGTTTCTCGACTGATCCGGCTCACCCGCTCAGCGGATCCCCAAGGTCCACCCGGACCGACGCCGCCTTCGGAGTCCTGCACACGACGCGGTAGGCACCGCTTTTTTTGCCTGCGGCGATGAACGCCTTCAGCTCCTTCTGGATCGACGCGCGTTTCTTGAAGCGGAACTCCTCCACCGGGTAGGTGAGGTACACCGTGAACGGACCCGTGCCTCGACGGGCCGTTGCCAGCCACTCCAGCGTGTCCTGATCCGGGTTGTCGAATCTCTCGCCGTTGCTCGACACCACGTAATGGTCGGCAGTCACCTGCTCGAAGAAACCGCGTTCCAGGTTCCGGTTGCTGCCATGGTGCGGGAGTTTCAGAAGGTCGACATGGCACTTGCCATCCTTCAGCAGGTTCGCGGCTTCCAACCCTTCCAGCACATGATCACCCCGCGCATCACCCGTCAGCAGCATGCGGCGCGTCGTCCCGCCCGGGCCCGGCGACTCCGCCATAACCACGATGCTGGAGAGATTGAACACCGAGGTGTCCGCATACTCCGCAGCCCGAGCCAGCGCCTGAGCCAGCCCCAGCTTCTTGATCTGCTTGTCCCATTCCTTCTGAAGCGCCTGCAGTTTGGACTCCAGCGGTCCCAGCACGGTGAAGGTCATCCCGCCAGGACCGCCGATGGGAATGGGTTGAGGACCCGAGGCGGGTAAACGCACCAACTTGCCCTGGAATTCCTGGTTCAGATCCCAGCCAAGTTTCCTGGCAGCCAACCGCAGGTCGCGCCCCTGGCCAACGCTCGCCATCACCAACCCCGCGTGGACGTGCCGAAGCGCCGCGCCCGCGGGCAGAGTGCCCGTCGCGAGAACATTCTTCACCAGCGGTTCCAGGGAGGCCGCCATCTCCTGGCTCGCGTTGCCGAGGATGTCGTCGAAGCTGTTGTGCCAGAGCGATTGGATCTGGTACGGCAGTTGGCCCGTCGCATCCGCCAGCTCATTCGCCATCGCCAGAATCCCGTTCACATGGTCGTCATCGATGTGGCTGACCATGACGAGGCGGATCGGCAGCCGACCGTCCTTCAGCCGTTTTCGGTTCTTCATCAGCGCCTCCAGACGTGGCTTGAGCACCGCCCCATAAACCCCGCGTGGTCCGCCATCAATGATGGCCAGTTTTGGCGCCCTGGAATCCCCGAAATGGAGAAGCAGGGCATCGCCATACGCTGCCTTGAGCGCTTCGAGGGAAAAAATCATCGCGTCGGAGAGGATTGAGATGTTCCTGCCAGTTCCGGGTTCACACCGACTGAAGAGCCCGCAGCACGTCCACCATTCCCGAGCCCTGAAAGTACCGTTCCCGACCCAGATCGGTGGCCGAGGCGCACAACACCTCCTTGATCCGTCGGGGTTGGCCGGAGAGTTCCCGATGGCGGGCGATCAGGAGCGCTGCTGCGCCGCTCACATGAGGCGCCGCCATGCTGGTGCCATCCTTGCGTTTCACTTCCCGGAACGGCACCGGCGCCTCGATCTTCTCCCCTGGCGCCACGAGATCCGGCTTGGCCCGTCCGTCGCCCGTCGGTCCGCGGCTGGAGAAGTACGAAACCCCATAGGTGTGCGGTTGATCGCGATGGGTGGATCCCACGGTGATGACGCCCTCCGCGTTGCCGGGATCGGTGATGCTGATGCTCCGGTACCCGTCCAACAGACCCTTGGCGGTCATGTACTGGAGATAGCCGTCGTTACCCGCCGCGGCCACGACCACGATTCCCGCCCCCACCAGGCGTTCGCACTCCTCGCAGACCGGAGTCCGTCCACAGGCGTAATTCGCCACGTCATGGGGAATGGAAAGGCTCAGGTTCACCCCATGAACCACCCGGTAATCCTTGTGCGCATTGAGACTGCGCACGAACTGCAACGCCGCTATCACGTTGAATTCGTCGCCCTCCCCGTTCTCGTCCAAGACGCGTAAATCGTAGAGACGGATGTCCGGACACAGGCCAACCACATCCCCCAGCGCTGGAAAAAGTTCGTCCCCGTCGGTCCGCCGCCATTCGCCACCCAGAATCCCCGCCACATGCGTCCCATGCTCGTGGCTGGGCACTTCATACTCCTTGTCATGCGGAACCCGCAGGAACGGCTCCAGCAATGTCCAGTCCAGTTCCCGCCCGCTGTTCAGCGCCGCCCGCAGTTGCGATGTTGGATCCGTCTGGTTCCGCTTCGCCAATCGCTTTTCGATGCGCGCCAATCGCGCCTTCACCGACTCCGACATCCCCTCCCGGTCGTCGTCACCCGCCAACAGGTGCCGGATGATGGTGAAATCGTAGGTTGCCACCACCCGACTGCGGTCCGACCAATCCCCGCCGCGCCGTTTCTGCGCGTGCTCCTTCACCCATGCGAGGTGCGTGGACGACGTCTCGGAATCCACCCCGGCTTCGACGACGCCTTTCGGCAAGGGCACCGGCAACGTCCGATTCAGTTCCCGGTTGAGATAACGCTCCCGAAATGCGGGATGCCGGGCATCGATCCCGCTGTCGATCACCGCCCAGCTCAGGTCCCGGCACGAGATGTCGAACACCCGACAGGCTGCATCCGCCTTCACCGCCGCCTTGGAGCGCCAGACGGTCGTCGATGCCCGACGGTTCCGGCTCACCGAGTACACGGAGGCATGACCGTCCGGAACCGGCACCAACCCTTTCATCAACGCACCAACCTTCGCCACGACGCGCCCGTAGTAGGCCAGTCTCTGGTCGCGCAGGTCTTTCGGCTCATCCCGACGACCCGGCTTCGCAAGAAGTGCCTGGGGCCAGACGGATTCCAGTCGGGCGGCCATCGCGTCGGCGGATGGGAGGTGTGGTTCGCTGGCTGAACCCATGGCATCCGACGCCAAACCCAGCACACCGATCACCCGGATCATCCAGGCCACATCCAAGGTCAACCAGGCGAGCGCATGCGTCCCGCGCTGCCCCGCCCGCATGCTTTCGGGATAGGCCAGAACTTCCGCCACTGCCGCCTGTTCGTCCGCCTTGGAGAGCACCGCCAGATGACCGGCGTAGCCCGGCCGCACGATCCGGTCGGTCCACCACTTGGAGAGCGGCAGCACCACACGAACCAATTCGCCCAGCGTCAAGCGGGCCGCCACCGTCGATTGGTTGTAGGCGATTCCCGCCTTGGGACTGTCGGTGTCATGCAGGCTCCGCCACACCGGGGTGGCCGCCTCCAACGCCAGTCGTTCCTTCAATTCCTGGCCCAACCGGCCCGCACTCATCGGATTCGCTCCCGATTCAATGAACGGCGTGAGCAACAAATCGTGCCGTTGATTCGGCGCCTCCCCCAGACAGATCCAGACGTCCGGAAGAATCGGTGAATCCTGAGTGAACCGGCCCGCGAATTCGTGGCCGTAGATCAGCTTCTCCGCCAAGTCGCGCTTCAGCATAAGGGATCGTTCAACGGGGTGTCCGGGAGGAACGCCAGTCACACTGGCCCTCAACAAAAGCGTCGCAAGCAGAATTCCCGGCCGATCAGGGTTCGGTCACCTGACCACACCGGACCGCCCGTCTCGCTCCCGTGGTTGCAGGCAGGTTCCCGGGTCGCCCTTGAAGTCGCTCCCACGCCAGCAACGCAAACGCCCCGCCTTCCACCGCTTCCACCGGCCAGCCCAACGTCCCACACGCCTCGGTTTTTACTCCGGAGTTCCACAGCCGCAGCGATGTCGCCAACCGCTTCATGAGCACCGGATTCATGGCTCCACCCCCGGCGATAATTACCCGATCCGGCACCGACGGAAGGTGGAGCCGATAGTTCATCACCACCGAGCGCACCGTCAGTTCCAGCAGACTCGCCACCCTGTCGTCGCGACCCAACCGCGCGGCATCCATCGCCCGCCAGCATCGGTCCAGATAGGCACTCCCGAATTGTTCCCGCCCCGTGCTCTTCGGCGGTGGTCGCCGGAAGAACGGGTGCCTCAGCCAGCGCCGCACCAACCCTTCGTGAACCTCTCCCGCCGAAGCCCAACGCCCATCCCGATCATAGGCCTGGCGGCCCTCCGATAACCGGTGGACCGCACCGTCGATCAACATGTTCCCCGGACCGGTGTCGAAGGATCGCACCGTCGGCGCGGCGCCCTTCCTCCAATCGATGGATGTCACGTTCCCAATCCCGCCCAGGTTCTGCACGCACACGTGCCGTCCCCGTTCCGCGAACACCCGGACATGGAACAGCGTTGCCAAAGGCGCACCTTCACCGCCCGCCGCAAGATCGGCGGCACGGAAGTTCGACACGACCGGCACCCTCAACGCTTCCGCCAGATAGGCCGGCTCACCAATCTGCCAGGTCGCCGGCGCCCGACCGGAACCCTGATGAAACACCGTCTGCCCATGCAACCCCACCGCTGCCAAGGATTCCGGGCCAAGCCCGTCCGCTGCAACCCGGGCATAAAACCGTCCCAGGTCGTGGTGCAGTTGCCCGCATTCCCAAGACCTCGATTCCCCGGAAGCACACGCCACCAGTCTCGCCTTCAACCGGGTCGGAAAACGCCGCGCCCAGTTCCTGACCCAGGACGGCCGCCCTTCCGCATCGATCGACGTCAGCACGCAATCCACCCCGTCCAGGCTGGTGCCCGACATGATCCCCAGAACGCGGGAGGCAGGAGCCATGCGATGGGTGACCTACGCCGACGGCTCCTGTTGCGAGATGCAGTGGAACGAACCCAACCCCCAGATCAGGTCCGTCGAATCCACTCCCACCACCCGGCGGTCGGGGAATTCGCGCTGCAGGATCTCCAGGGCTTCACGATCGCGCGGGTCCCGATACGTCGGCACCACCACGATCCCGTTGGCGATATAGAAATTCGCGTAACTGGCCGGCAACCGTTGTCCGTCGTACTCCAGCCGACCCGGCATCGGAAGTTCCACCACCCGCAGGAGTCGTCCCTTCTCGTCCTTCATCGACTTCAACCGGTCCCGGTTCTCTTTCAGCGGCACGTGATTTTCATCCTGCGGATCCGCCTCCACCACGGTGACCACGGTCGTGGGGTTCACGAACCGCGTCAGGTCATCGACATGGCCGTCGGTGTCGTCACCCACAATGCCATCGCCCAGCCAGAGGATGTTCGACACCCCAAGGTAATCACGGAGGTACTGTTCGATCTGCGCGCGGGACAGCCGTGGGTTCCGGTTCGGGTTCAGCAGGCAGCTCTCCGTGGTGAGAAGTGTTCCCTCGCCGTTCACGTCCAGGGAGCCGCCCTCCATCACGATGCCCGGCGAGAAGAGCGGCAGCCCTCGAAGCCTGGCCACATGCTGCGGCACAACATCGTCGAGATCGCAGGGCGGGTATTTGTTGCCCCAGGCGTTGTAACCCCAGTCCACCACCGCACGCTCGCCCTGCCCGCCATGGTTCCGACGCAGGAAGATCGGACCATGGTCCCGACACCAGGGTTCATACGCCGGGAAGTGGTGAAACCGGACCCGGTCCAACGGGCAACGGTGGGTCGTCAGCAAGCCACGAACCCATTCTTCCATGTCGCCGTGCCAGACATTCACATGAACTTCCTCCACCGCGACCAACTCACGGATGAAGGCCGCATAGACCGCGGGCACCGGATCGTATTTCCCGGGGAAACTGATGCCTTCCGGTCGTGGCCAGGTCAGCCAGGTGGCGTGGTGAGGCGCCCATTCGGCCGGCATGCGCCAACCGTCGGCGGCCGGGGTTCCGGGTGTGAAACTGGGTTGTGAAGCCATGGTGGGTTCCTTCTGTTCCTTCAGGGAAGTGGTTCGGGACGCGCGGCCACGAGCAGTCGATACCATTCGTCCCGGCTCAGAATCAGGGAGTCCGCCGCCGCCGCCGCCCGGATGCGGGCCGGGTCCGTGCTCCCCACGATCGGCACGATCCCCGACGGGTGCCGCATCAACCAGGCCAGAGCAATCGCCGTGCGGGTGGTGCCCCGGGCCTTCGCGATGGCGTCTAGTTCGGCGTTCATCGTCTCGGTTCGATAACCTTCCTGCGACGGCAGCAGTCGATGAGCGCCATCCCCAAGTTTTCCACCCGCCAACGGACTCCACGCCATGGGAGTGATTCCCTCCGCGATACACTGATCCAGGGTCCCATCCTCGAACGGCTGCAAACGCGCCAGACTGATCTCCACCTGGTTCGCGATGAGCGGCATCGAGCAAGCCTTCTGAAGCATCGCCACCTGCGACGGCGCAAAGTTGCTGATCCCGAATTCCCGCACCTTGCCGGCACGACGGAGGGAATCGAACGCCCCCGCGATCTCGCCCGGGTCCATGAGGTAGTCCGGCCGATGCAGCTGGTAGAGATCGATGGTCTCGACGCGGAGCCGTTTCAGCGACTGCTCACAGGAGGCGATGATGTATTCCGCCGAAAAATCGTACCGGTAAGGCGCACCCTCGGGATCGTTCGGCCGTCGGATGCCGCATTTCGTGGCGATGACGATGCGATCCCTGAGACCGGACACTTCGGCCAGGATCTTGCCAAAAACGGTCTCGCAGACGCCCTGGCAGTAGATGTCGGCATGATCGAACAGGGTGTAGCCGGCCTCCACGGCGGCCAGTACTGCTTTCCTGCCTTGGGCTTCGCGGTCGGCGTTCACCTCCGTCGGGTCCCAGCTACCCGCGATTCGCCAGCATCCATACGCCAGGCGCGACGCCCTCAACGAACTTCGTCCGATCAATGCCGTCTGCATGTGCCCCGCATTCAACCCGAATCCGCGGCGGACTGCCAGAAGCTCGACGCTCCGTGTGGACATGACGCCGCAGCCATCAAGTCACAGGCCGGTAAACGCGCAGCCAACACCGATTCAGGTGGATCTCACGCGAAGACGCCAAGAAGGACCTGCCGAAATCGAGCACTGCACCTGTGAGTGTCCGCGAACCAAAAGGTTTGGGTGCCTGGAAGGTCCCAATCCTGCCCTTGTGGGGCTTTTCTATGCGTCTCAGCGTCTTGGCGTGAACTCCATTGATTTCATCTGAATCGGTCCGGCTCAGCCAGCATGGTGACGCGTGGGTGAGTATCGCGGGTGCGTCGCAGGCGCCGCGCCGTTGGCGCTTCTGAAGGCGCCCCCGCGATGACTGTCATCGTGGTTGGGAAATGCTCGCGATCGCACCCCATGCCTGAAACAGGACGATCTTCCGATGGCTTGAGCCGAGGGCCAAAGGCCCGAATCCAAACCAGCCTTGGGCACCGCCCAAGGTCATCGCCCCAAGGCGATCAACAGGGCCAACGGCCCGTTCCATCGCGACCGCTGATCGGGGGCGTCGGCGTCCTGGAGTGCGGTGGCGAAGCGGAGTTGGCGCCAACACCGCTCAGGGTGCGTGGTTTCGTCGCAGAAAACCTGGAGGCGAAAGCGCCAGAGGGCTGGCGCACTCCAAGACCTGCCGGACTCCCCGCGCCCACCCCATCGCGAAGCGTCTTGGAGTGCGGTAGTCCTCTACCGCTTTCCCAACTGGAGCTGGCGACTTGGACTACCTGAATTGTCCTTAATCCATGTCTCCCCCCATTGTCCCAGCGGCGTGGCCATGGGGCGGGCCTTCAGCCCTTATGCGGTGTAGGGACCGTCCACCTGGGACGATTGCCCCAGGCTGGGATGGCGCCGCGCCGTTGGCGCTTCCGAAGGCGCCCTCTGGACGGCTGTCAACCCGCCCGGAAACGGTCACCCCAACGCTTGCGAGGGGTTCCTTTTCTCAGGCGCATCGCAGCACGACACACCTTGCTCCACGACTTGCGGGTTCGCCGGGGGCGCGTCCACACTCGCCGCCCGTTGAGCGTGCCACGACTACCCTGGCTTCGATTTCTCTCCGCCACCGCCATCGGCGTGGCGTGGGCGGTGTCGTTCCCGCGCCCTGGCGTCGCCGGCTTCGCCTGGATTGTCCCGGGCCTGTTGCTTGCCGTCACCGGCGGCATACCTTCCGGACTGGCCTTCCGGGTCGGCTACATTGGCGCCCTCGCCCACTTCCTGGTCAGTCTCTCCTGGCTCCGTTTCATCCCTTTCCCCGCAGGCGCCTTCGCCGGTTGGTTTTTGCTGAGTCTGTTCCTTGCATTGTTTCCACCGCTGTGGGCACTGGCCTGCTGGCGTTTCGCTCAACGGCTCGGACTCCAAGCCACCGCCCAGGCAACCCCAGGTTGGATGGATCTGGCCGATCGCCTCATGGCCCTGCCCTGGGTCCGCCTGAACGTCTGGTTCCTGTTATGCGCGGCGGCTTGGGTCACCTGGGAAATGCTCATCACCCGGCTTTTCGGCGGGTTCCCCTGGAATCTGCTCGGCGCCTCGCAATACCGGATGATCCCGCTCATTCAGATCGCCTCCGCCACCGGCGTCTATGGCGTGTCGTTCCTGGTCGTGTGGTTCTCCGTATCGCTGGTGACCGCCGTCGTCTTCCTCGCCCGCGACCCCGACCGCCCCGCCCTGTGGCGGCGTCCGCTCGTCTTTCCCGCCCTCATGGTCGTCGCCACCGCCGGCAGCGGTTTCCTCGGGATCGCTTCCGACACTCCCCAGCCTCGGCAACTGCGGATCGCCCTGATCCAACCGAGCATTCCCCAGACCGTCATCTTTGACCCGGACGCCACCACCAACCGCTTCGAGACGCTCCTCCAACTCACCGAACAAGCCCTGGCCGCGCAGCCGGATCTAGTTCTATGGCCGGAGGCTTCCCTCCCGGGTGGGATCAGTCAGCAGGACTTTGACCGGCTCACCGCCCGCATCCGTGAGGCCAAGGTCTGGATGATCTTCGGCTCGGATGATGTGGAGGAAGATCCACCCGTCGCCCCCGGCGCTGAGCCATCCACCCGCGCCTACAATGCCGCGTTTCTGGTGAACCCCGAGGGTCAGGTCGTGGCCAAGTACCAAAAGCGGCGCCTGGTGATGTTTGGCGAATACATCCCGTTCGGCCGATGGTTCCCCTTCCTCCAACGCCTCGCGCCCATCGGTGACGGCTTCCATCCCGGAGCAAAACCCGTCCCGTTCAGTCTCGGTTCCCTCGACGTCACCACCTCCGCGCTGATCTGTTTCGAGGACAACTTCCCGCAGGAGGCGCGCGAACACGCCGCTGCGGCCCTGGATTTCCTGGTGAATCTGACCAACAACGGTTGGTTTGGGGAAAGCTCAGCCCAATGGCAACACGCCGCCAATGCCACTTTCCGCGCCATCGAGACCGGCATTCCCCTGATCCGCAGTTGCAACAACGGGCTCAGCTGCTGGATCGACGCCCGCGGCCGAATGCACTCCGCCCGCATCGCCGAGGGCCGGAACATCTACGACGCCGGCTTCGAGATCATCTCGGTCGCCTTTGGTCGTCCACGGCCCACCTTGTTTCTGCGGGTCGGCGATGCGTTCGGCTGGGGCTGCGTGCTCGCCACCTTTTGGTACCTGCGTCCACGGCAATTCGCGGTCGCCCGAAGCGCGGGGACGCCTTCCCGCAACCCAGCACCCTCTCCCTCCCCTTTCCCATGAACTACACCGCTGATTCCCTCCTCGTCCGCCCCGGCAACTACCTCGGCGATGCCGATCTCATGCTCTCCATCACGCCCGAATCCGCCGGCTGGGAGCACCTGTCTTTCCAGGTCCGTCGGCTGGCCCTCGGGGATTCCTGGACCTTCAACACCCGTGACAACGAACTGGTCATCGTTAACCTGAGCGGCCGTTTCTCCATCGACTCCGACCGCGGGCGCTGGACGGGCTTCGGGGACCGGGCGTCGGTATTCGCGGGCGCTGGCCAAGTGCTCTACCTACCGCACCACACCCACTTCACAGTCACGGCCGAGGTGGCGGGGGAATTCGCCGTGGCGTGGACCCCCACCGACCAGGATCACCAGCCGTTCCTCACCGAATCTGGGAAGGTGCACAGCCACATCCGGGGAGGAGACAATGCGACCCGACTGATCAACGACCTTCTCCCTCCGGGCGCACCCGTTCACAAACTGGTGGTGGTGGAAGTCTACACACCAGGCGGCAGCTGGAGCAGTTACCCTCCCCACAAACACGACCGACATCGGGTGGACGCCGAGGGCCGATTGATCGAGGCGGATCTGGAGGAGATTTATTTCTACAAGATCGATCGACCGGAGGGTTGCGCCTTCCAGTGGGTGTACACCGACGAAACCTCGCCCCTGCATCAGGCGGGTTACCCCATCGACGCCGTCGTTCGCGCCCAAAACAACTGCGCGGTGCTGGTGCCCGAAGGATACCATCCAGTCACGAGCATGCCCGGGTACACAACGTATTACCTGAACGTGCTGGCAGGATCTGCCCAAAGCCTTGCCAATCAGGACGATCCGCGATTTTCTTGGGTCAAGAATTCGTACCAGGCGATCGACCCCAGGGTTTTGGCGTGGCCGCTCGCGGCCGGATGCGTTGCCGATGTCGCACTTCCAAAGAATGATCAGACCCAGTAAATGAACTCATCCGATCGCATGGCGCGCCCAGAATCCGAAATGACCCGGGATGAGCGGACGGCGCGGGACTTCCGCACCACCAACTGGGAGCAGGTCCGCGCGGCAGCCGATGTGGACACCCATGGGATTCACGCGCTGGAAGCCTTGTGCCGTGACTACTGGCTTCCGTTGTACTCGTTCGTCCGTCGGGCCGGTCATGGCTCGGCTCGGGCCGAGGACCTGACTCAAGGGTTCTTTCTCTATCTCCTCTCCTCGCACGGACTCGAACGCGCCTCCCAGGATCGGGGACGTTTTCGTTCCTTCCTCATGGCGGCCTTGAAGAACTACCTCGCCAACGAGTGGGATCGCGACCAATGCCAGAAGCGTGGCGGCGGTCAGGAGATCGTCTGGTGGGATGGCCTGGATCCTGAGCGTCGCTATGCGATGGAACCTGCTTACGAAGGCAGCCCCGATACCCTCTTCGATCGACAATGGGCCGAGGCTCTCATCGCCAAGGTCATGCAACGGCTGCGCAGCGAGTCCGATTCCGATCCCCACACCATCGCCCGATTTGAGCGGTTGAAGGCCTTCCTCATCCAACCCGACAGCACGCCGTCGTATTCGCAGGTCGGTGCCGAACTGGGATTGGGTGAAACCGCGGTCAAATCCGCCATCTTCCGGCTCCGTCGCCGGTTTGCGACGCTGATTCGCGAAGAGATCGCCAAGACGATCCAAGATCCCTCCGAACTGGAGCCCGAGCTGCGTCACCTGCTGGCCGCGGCAGTCGCCTGAATCCATCCGCCGGGCCCCAAGCGATGTGAGTCCTCCCGGTCCATCTGAGGTTAAGCCCGCGTTGCGCTGTCAGTCGTGTTCCCGCGAACTGTCCGCCACCTCCCCCGACGGGTTGTGCGTCGCGTGTCTCCTGGCTTCCGCCTTAACCCTCTCCTCCGAACCGGACCCTGAGGAAACCTCGGCCCTCCGGCTCGCCAGCCCGGACGCCCTCCTGGACCAACGCCAGTTGGGTGACTACGAGCTGAGGGAGATCCTCGGTCGCGGAGGCATGGGGGTTGTCTTTCGCGCCCACCACAGGGGACTCAAACGCATCGTGGCTCTCAAGGTCATCGCCTCCGGAGAGCTTGCATCGGCCGCCGCCAAAGCCCGGTTCCGCCGCGAAGCCGAGGCCGCCGCCGCTCTCGATCATCCCAACATCGTTCCCATCTATGAAATCGGGGAACACTCGGGCTGGCCTTACTTCTCCATGCGCCTCGTCGAGGGGAGAACTCTCGCAGAGGTCGTCGCCCGGGGACCCGTCGATTCCAAGGAGGCGGCCAGCCTGGTGGCGACGCTCGCACGGGCACTTCATCACGCCCATCAGCGGGGCGTTCTTCACCGCGACATCAAGCCTGAGAACGTCATCCTGGATGACCTCGGGCAACCGCACCTCACGGACTTCGGACTCGCGCGACGGTTCGACGACGAGCGTCTGACCGTTTCGAACGTGGTTCTGGGAACACCCGGGTTCCTCGCTCCGGAACAGGCAGTCGGCGATTCGACTCGGATCACCACCGCCACGGACATCCACGGGATCGGAGCCATCCTGTTTTTCCTGCTCACGGGCCGCCCACCGTTCGAGGGCGGCACCACGGCGGAAATCCTGACCCGCGTCCTCGTCCACGATGCCCCCTCGCTCCGCTCCCTCCATCCCCGCATCCACCACGACCTGGCGACCATCTGTGAAGCGTGCCTGCGGAAAGACCCGCGGCGACGCTACGCCACAGCCGAAGCCGTCGCTGTGGACCTTGAGCAATGGCTCCTGGGGGCTCCCATCGCCGCGCGGCCTGCCACGGCCTGGGAATTGGTTCTGGATTGGCTCCGCCGTCGCCCGGTAGTCGCCTCGTCGCTAGCCCTCATCCTGACCGGCCTCCTCGGCACGATCACGCTCTTGGGAGTCACCAATCGAAGCATTCTCGCCGCGCGCAATCAGGCCATCGCCCATGCCGAGGAGAACCGGCATCATCTCGTCGATGTCAATGTCGTCCTCGGCAACCAATTGACCGCCGTCGGCGAAGGTCACGCCGCCCTGCTCCGATTCGTCGAAGCCATCCGACTCGAACACGGTGACCCGGTTGCCGAGGATGTTCACCGCCGACGCTTTGCCGCGATCCTCCACAGCAACGCCCGACTCGCCCACATCGCGTTCATGGATGGCTTCGTTCACAACGTTGCCTTCAGCGCCGATGGCAGACAGCTCATTGCCTGCTCGGAAGATCGCACGATCCGAGCCTGGGATACAGCCACCGGCAAGCCGTTGATGCCCGTCGTGCGCCTCGAGCATGAACCCTATCGGGTGGGCTTCGATCATGAAGGCACACGGTTCGTCTCAGCCGACGCCTCCATGATGATGACCTGGCGTGATGTTCGTACCCAGGAAATCGTGGGACCTGCCCATGGTCCTATCCTCGATTTCAGGGCCTTCACCATCACTTCCGATCAGCGCTGGATACTCGCCCGTATCGGGCCGGGAGTGGGGATATTCAACGCTTCCAACCCAACCCTTCCCGTCGTCGAACTCCCCGACACAGCTCAGGTGCTCGGCGTCTGGGCCGGTCGACCACCGGATCTGGCGGTTACCACCTCCGAAAACGGATGGGTTCATTGCTGGCGAGTGCCCGGCGGCCAACGGGTCGGCGTCCCCTTCCAAGCCCCGGACCCTCTCAACATCGTCGCCATTTCCCCCAATGCCCAACACGTGGCGATGGCCAGTGGAGGGCTTCTTCAATCAATCACCATCTGGGACGTCGCGACGGGCACCCGTCGGGCGGGCCCCTTCAAACCTGGCGGGGATCTGTTCGATCTGGCCTACAGCCCCGATGGCAAACGCCTGGCGGTCTGCTCCTGGGATGGCCACGCCACCCTGCTGGACGCGGAAACCTGCCTTCCGGTGACCGACCGGATGCGTCACCGACGCGGGATCGGGCGATCGCGCTTCAGTCCGGACAATCGCTGGCTCGTGACGGCCAGCTGGGACAAGACGGCTCGACTCTGGGATGCCAGGACGGGGGTTGCCGCATCCCCCGTGCTCCATCACGCCGGGTACGTCATGCACTCGGAGTTTCATCCCCAAAGTTCGCTCCTGGCGACCGCGGGCGGTGATCACACGATCCGCCTGTGGCAACTGGATGCCCCCGGTTCGGCTTCCCTCGTGCTGAAACACAGCAACACCGTCGCCACGGGCTCCTTCAGCCAGGATGGCACCCAAATACTCACCGCCGATTTCGCCGGCTTCGTGCGCACCTGGGACAGCTCCCGCGGCACCACGCTTCATGCCTGGAGACATCCCGCCGCCGTCCCGGACTGCCACTTCGATTCCCAGGGCGAACACATCCTGACCGCCTGCCAGGACGGCAAGGCTCGTCTCTGGTCCGTGCACTCCGAGTCGCAACCGGATCGTGTCTTCGACCACGGCGCCAAACTCTCCGAAGCGCATTTCAGTCCTGATGAGCAGCTCATTCTCACCGCGGGCGCCGACGGCATCGCCCGGGTGTGGCGGCGATCCGACGGCACGCTCATCACCCAAACCGCGGCGCACCAGGAACGCATCGCCGACGCCCGGTTTTCACCCGATGGCCAGCGCATCGTCACCGGTAGCAACGATGGAACCGCCCGCGTCTGGAATGCGCTGACCGGCGAACCCGTTTCACCGCCCATCACCCATGTTGGGCAGGTCTGGACGGTTGCCTTCAGCCAGGACGGACGCCAGGTCCTGACCGCCTGCGCCGATGATACCCAACGACCACGCGCGGCCCAGTTGTGGGATGCCGAAACCGGCCAACCGATCGGCAATCCGCTCGCCCACGCGGACGGCGTCATTCACGCCACGTTCAGCCCCGACGGCCGTCTCATCGCGACCAGCGGCGAGGATACGACCACCCGGATTTGGGACGCCCGGACCAGTCAGCTCGTCTCCTCCCCGCTCTCCCACGGCTCCTACACCATGCAGGCCAGGTTCAGTCCGAATAGCCGCCTTCTCCTGACCGCCAGCGCCGACGGCACGGCCCGAGTCTGGGATGTCCGCGATGGTCAACCTGTCACCCCGCCGCTCTCCCACAACAACTGGATCGGTTGGGGCTGCTGGAGTCCCGACGGTCTCCGCGTTCTCACCGGCTCAGGTGATGGCATTGCCCGGGTCTGGGAAGTGGGTCCGGCCACTGGTCCCGTCGCCGAACTCCAGCGCCAGGCCGAAGTTCTCTCGGCGCGCCGCCTGGACCCCACCCTGGGCCTCATTGAATTGACCCGAGACGAAATCCGGGAGCGTTGGGAAGCCGGCCGTCGAGAAAACTGACGTTATTCGGGAAACTTTTCGGAACTGATCCTTTAGGACGAGTATGTGCCGTCCTCTAGGGAAGCCAATCCAAGTAACACTGCGTGGTGTGTATCGGCACCTGCCGCGTTCTGGCAGGTCCTCGGCCTGATCGCGGTGATCGTCGCACCGGGGTGTCGCCCTCCCACCGGTCCGGAAATCACCGACGCGGTGGCCTGGGTCGAGGGTGTTCCCATCCGCCATGCCGAGCTCGAGGCTGAAATCCAGCGCCGGCCGCCAGCCCAGCCCAGCCTTTCGGATGCCGAACTGCGGGATTCGGTGCTCGCCGACCTGATCCGGCACCGCGCGCTCTTGCACCGCGCCCGAACCGAAGGCCTCGATCAAGACCCGGAAACCCGCCGCCGCATCGAGCGCCTGATCGCGTCCATTTATCTCGAAAAGCATCGTCCGGACCCCGACCAGATTCCGACTCCCACCGACGAGGAGATTCGCCAGTCCTACGACCAAAAGCGCGCGGAGTTCGCCACCCCAGAACGCATTCGCGTCGGCCTCATTCATCTGCGGGGTTCGCCGAAGGCTTCGACGGAAAAGGCCCACGAACTGCGCCAGACCGCCGAACGGTTGCGCGCCGACCTCGATCCAACCGCGGGCGGGACCGCGCTGTTCGCCGACCTCGCCCGACAGCATTCCGACGACCGCACCTCGCGCTACCAGGGAGGCGACATCGGTTGGGTGGAGCTGGGTCGGAAGAACCCGCCATGGCCTGAGCCCGTGGTCCAAGCCATGTCGCGGCTGCAATCCGCGGGCGATCTGAGTCCGGTGATCGAAACCCCGTCAGGTTGCTATCTGCTCAAGCTTCTGGCGCGTGAAGGGGTCGGCGTCCGTCCGCTGGAAGCCGTCCGGGACGAAGTCATCCACCGTCTCCAAGTCGCCCGCAAGGCCGCCCTCACCGAACGCTTCGAAAATGACCTCAAGGCTGGCCTTCAGGTTCAGGTCGTTCCTGACGCCGTGGCTCGGGTCGAGGTCCCTCCAAGGCGCCTTGCCAACTCGACGCCCCAGCCTCCCGCCCTTCCCCATCGCTGAATCCATCGCCTCGCCATGAGTCCATCACCTGCCTCCGTCGGCCGCCTCTTGAACCTCTCCGTGAGCTCAGCGGCGTTTGCCGTCTCCTTGCTCGCCGTCCTTCTCCTGGGAACGTCCTCCCAAGCCGGCCAAAACGTCACCCAGACCGTATCGCTGCAGGCCGGTTGGAACTCGGTCTGGCTCGAAGTCGCCCCGACCAACTCCGACCCCACTGTGGTGTTTGCGGGCGTGCCGGTGTCCTCGGTTTGGACCTATGCCGCCCGGCTCACCGCCACCGATTTCATCCAGGATCCATCGGAGTCCGTTTGGAATCGCAGTGCCTGGCTGAGTTTCGTGCCCACCAACCTGCCCGCGGCCATCAACAACAACCTCTTCGACATCCAAGGCGGCCGCGCCTTCCTGGTCGAATGTCAGTCCGCGGCCACCTGGACCATCACCGGTCGCCCGAGTTTCCGGGCGTATCCATGGGTCCAGAACGCGTACAATCTCCGGGGCTTTCCGATCGATCCCGCCAACCCCCCGTCGTTCGCCTCGTTTTTCGGCCCTTCGCCCGCCCACGTCGACCCCGGCACGAGCGCTCTCAACGCCATCTACCGCCTGTCCCCGGCCGGTGCCTGGCAGCGGGTTCTGCCGCAGGACAGCATGCAAGCCGGGGTCGCCTATTGGGTCTTTACCCGCGGCGCGTCGGACTATGTGGCGCCCACCGTGGCGACGCTGTCGGCCGGCGACGGCCTCGACTACAGCCGTTCTCTCCCTGAGATCCTCCTGGTTCTCGCCAATCGCCGCACCAGCCCGATGACCTTCAGCATCCAGGAACTCCAGCGGTCCCAAGCCGCTACCAGTCTCGCGGAAGGAACCCTCGGCGACGGCGCCTCCAACGTGTGGACCAGCCTCCCGTCGACGACCACCAAGGACCTCGACTCGGGAGACTCCGCGGCCCTCCGGCTCGCCATTCGCCGAAGCGACATCAGCGGCGCCCGGTACGAGTCGATCCTGGAAGTGAAGGACGGCGCCGGTGTCCGATTCCGAATTCCAGTCACCGCGGAACGCCTCGCCGCCTCCGAGGAGGCACGCAGCCGCGCCGGGCTCTGGGTCGGGACCATCCAGGTCAAAGCGGTCAGCCAGGCCCATTCCGGCACGCTCGTCACCAACGCCAACAGCTCCACCTTTCTGCCGACCTCGAACGGTTCCATCACCAATCAGTCGTCGTCGGCCCCGCTTCAAATCACCCGTGTCGGCGTCAGTTCCACGCCGGTTCCCACCCACTCCGAGTTCAATCTCCGCGTCCTCATCCACGTTGACACCAACGGCACACCCCGCCTTCTGCGCGAGGTCACGCAGTTGTGGCAGGATGGGACCTACACGGTCGATGGCCTTGGCCGTCGCGTCCCCGGCACGCCGGGTCGCTACGTGCTGGTCACCGACGAACGCCGAATTCCCGAACTCAAGGGAGCCTCGTTGCGCGACGGCGAAACTGTCGGACGCCGCATCAGCGCCATCGGCTTCGATTTCCCTATCGACAGCCCCGCCTCCAATTTCCTTCCACTCACCGGGAGTTTCGCCGCCGGACAGGTCATCGCGGGAACCATCGCGCTCGCCGAGAATCATCCGACCAACCCGTTCCGCCATCGCTACCACCCCGATCATGACAATCTCGCCGGTGATTTCCGAACGCCCGTATCGGAGTCGTTTTTGATTCGCCGCCAGATGGAATTCAACCTTCTCGACGCCGACCCACGCGGCGGTTCTGCCTCGCCGGACTACGGCTACTCGGAGATTGCCGGGCTCTATTTCGAGACCGTGACCGGCCTTCACCAATATCCCATCCGAGCCCAGGGAACCTTCCGCCTGCAGCGGATCTCCGAAATCGCCTCCTTGAATCCCTGATCCGATTCCCCCTTTCCGCCCACGACCATGACTCTTTCCTCGATCCGCCCGAATGGATTCACCCGCGGACTCGCCCGTGGCATCGCCGCGATCAGCGCCTTCATGATGGGGATGACCGCCATCCAGGCGGCACCCTACACCTGGGTCGACCTCAACCGGGGCAACACCACGCCGCCCAATGTCGTCCTCAGCGGCAACGCCATCCGCGACCCCGCTACGGATCCAGCCTTCGCCGTGCGGCTCGTGGAGTTCAATGCGGCCAATGTGGATGGGCATGTGGTGGTCAACCGGCCCGTTGGGGTTCCCGCCCATGCCTTCAAGTACTTTACGGCGTCCTTCACGTTCCTCGCGATCCTGGGCAACGGTGGCGAGGGTTTTAGTTTCAACTACGGGCCCAACACGAACGACTTCTTCGGCGGAAAGGAGGAAGAGGGTTCCCTCTCCGGGTTGGCCGTTTCGTTTGACTTGGTTCCGCCGGACGGCTTTCCGGGACCGGATCGCATCGTCTCCTATTACAATACCGGCCTGGCGGCTTGGGCCGATGGCTCCAGTTTCTGGGATGCCAATTTCAACAACCGGTATGGCGTCGCCGTCATCTCCTATGGCGCGAGCGGTCTGAACATCACGGTCACCATGCGGGACTGGAACACCGGCGCCCCACTTCAGACCTACACGCTCGCCCAAAACCTGCCCATCGCCGGATGGAATCCGCAGTCCAGCTGGAAGTTCTTCTTCGGCGCTCGCAATTCGACCCTCACCAGCCGGATCGCCCTCTCCAGCATCAACCTCACCACCGACTCCGAACCTCCGTCATTCGCGGGCATCCCCAGCTCCCGGACCACCACCGAAGACACCTCCTTCACCATCGATTTCACCGTGGATGACCGTGAAGACCCGGCCGGCATCACCCTCACGGCATCCGCACCCACCACCGGCCCGATTCTCACTTCCGGACTCGCCATCTCGAACCTCGGCGGGAATGCCCGTCGACTCACCGTCACGCCTGTAGCCAACGCCTTCGGCTCAACCACCGTCACACTCCAGGCCACTCAGGACGGCGACACCACCACGGTGACCATTCCGGTCACGGTGACTTCGGTTAACGACTTGCCGGTGATCACCGCCTCCGCCCAGACCATCAACGAGGACTCCAATCTCAACATGTCCTTCGGCGTCTCGGACGCCGACACCAGCCTTTCCCTCGTCAACATCACCGTGGCGTCATCGAATCCCGCCGTCCTTACGCCAGGCAACATCCAGATCAGCGGGACCGGTTCCACGCGCAACCTGACCGCCCAACCCCTCCCCCACGCCAACGGCACCACCACCGTCACCCTGACTGCCAATGACGGTGCCGGCGGCATCGCCAGCACGCCCTTCACCGTTCAGGTCAATGCCATCAACGACCACCCCGTCGCCGGCTCCCCCTTCGCTCTCCAGTTGGACGGCATCAACGACTACGCCATCGCGCCGTCGAGTGGACTCTCCAACGGCGACGTTTCGCACTCGATCGAATCCTGGGTCAACATCGACAATGTCGTCGGCCGCTCGTGGCTCCTCCATCTCGGCACCCCTGGGACCGGTCATCATTGGGCGCTCAACAGTCATTCCCCCACGGAAGCCATCGTTCAGTTCGGTGCCTGGTCCCAAGGATCCCTCCAGGTGGGCACGACTCGAATTCCCCTCGGTCGCTGGATCCATCTCGCCACCACCTACGACGCCGCCACCAAGGTCTATATCCTCTACCTGGACGGGACCGAAGTCGGTCGAACCATCGGAACGGCCACCGAAGCGTTCAACCTTCAAGCCGGACTGACCCTTGGAAGGTCCCTGTTTTTCGGCGACTCCCATTTCGACGGCAGCATCGACGAATTGCGGATCTGGAACCGCGTCCTGACTCCCCAGGAGATTCAAGGCAACCTGGCCCGGCCGCTGACCGGGCGTGAATCGGGCCTGGTCGAGTACCTGCGCTTCGATGAAGGCCAGAGTGTTGTGGCGTTCAATACCTCCCGGAATTCAGGCGGCAGTTCGGCAACCCTGTTCGATGGCGCCACTTGGCAGGTTCGCCGCGACGACTACGGCGTCCGACTGGATGGGAATGACGACGTGGTCACCATCCCCCACGCGTCCGAACTCAATGCGTTTCCCCTCACCGCCAGCGCCTGGGTCCGAACCACATCCAACCACCCGCAAGCCGCGTCCATCCTGAACAAGTACCAGGACGCCTCCGCAAACGGGTACTCGATCCATGTCCGGGGAGGACAAGTGCAGGCGTGGTTTTTCCAAAGCGCCGGCAACGCCGTCTATCCCAACAGCCTCGGGCTCACCGGCGGCGCCATCAACGACGGTCTCTGGCATCATGTGACTCTCGTGGTCGATGCCACCGGCGGCCGACTCTTCGTCGATGGAACCCAGAGAGACTCCGCCGGCTGGATCGGCACCCCCGGAGCCCCGACCACCACGGTTCCTCTTCGCTTCGGGCAATATCCCTCCACGTTCCCGTCCTCGAACTTCCTCCCCGGCACCGTCGCCGACGTCAGCATCTGGAACCGGAGCTTCACCGCCGCCGAAGTCCGCGATCTCCAACGCCGTCGCCCCGTGCCGAATGAAGCCGGACTCGTCGCCTTCTGGCCGCTCGACAGCGTCGCTGGAACGTCGGCCAAGGATCTCAACCTGACGCCGCTGGATGGGACTCTCAACGCCGGAGCCTCCTACGCACCCGCCAATCTGGCCCTTCTGTTTGGACGGCAGGCCATTCCCGAGGACACCACGCGGCCCATCTTCATCCCGGCCCTGGATGTGGAGTTGGAACGAGGCGAGAGCAGTTCCTTCATCTTCACGATTCTGACGAGTCCCGCCAACGGCACGCTCAGTGCCACCAGCGGAAGCCTCTCCAACGCCTTGCAGAACCCCGTCCAGTACACCCCGACTCTGGATTACAACGGTCCGGATAGCTTCCGCTACCGGGTCACCGACGCCGCTGGCGCCACCACGGAAGGAACCGTCCAAATGGATGTCAACGGTGACAACGACCTTCCCACCATCAGCTCCATTGCCAATATCGTCATCGAGGAGAACACCACCAGCGGCCCCATCCCCTTCATCCTCGACGATGCGGACCACGATGAGGAGCTCCTTCAGATCATCGTCACGAGCGATTCCCCATCCCTGATACCCAGCGACGCGTCCAGCATCGTCGTCTCAGGAACCGGAGCCAACCGCACCATCGAGATCATCCCCACCCCGAACGAAGTCGGCACCGCCCAGGTTACCCTCACTGTCAGCGATCCGCTCTTCGGACAATCCCAGGAAGTCTTCAAGGTGCGCGTCGAACCCAAGCCCGCGTATGCGCTCTTCGACCTCGGAACCCTTTCGGATCCGCGCAACAACAGCTTCGGCGCCGCCCTCAACGATCAAGGCTGGGCCGTCGGGTGGGCCCAAACCCTGGAATCTCCCCAGGACGATTCCTCCGCCGGCCGTCGGACCCAGGCCCGCGCCTTCTTGCGACGCGGCCTGGGCAGTCAATCCATTGAGGACCTCGGCACCCTCGGGTCGGATACCGCCACCCGGAGCCGCGCGCACGCCATCAGTCGGGACAACGTCATCGCCGGGTTCGCCAACGCTTCAGGCACCGGTCTTCGACAGGCCTTCCGATGGACCGGTGGTACGCTGTCGAGCGTCGCCAACCTGATCACCGCCGGGAATGACAGCATCGGGTATGGCCTGAACGAATCGGGGGACATGGCCGGTTCTTTCCTCATCACGGGTGTCGGCCGGCGCGCCTTCCGGCTGACTGCCAGCGATCAGTTCCTCAACCTGGGAGTGCTTCCTCAGGGCAGCGTTTCGGAAGCCTTCGCACTCAATGCCGGCGCCACCAGCGTGGGGTACAGCAGCACCACCGACGGCGCCGAACACGCCTTCCGATACACCACATCCCTACAAGATCTCGGCACCCTGCCCAATCATCACAGCAGCCGGGCGTACAGCATCAATGACGACGGCCTCGTCGTCGGCTGGTCCCGCACCAATGCCCAACCCGGCAGTCCGCGACTCGCCTTCCTCTATGACCCGGCCTCCTCGCCCTCCATGCGATCGCTCGGGCTCCTGACCAACGGCAATTTCTCGGAAGCGTATTCCATCAATGCCTTCGGCCAGGTCGTCGGTGATGCCGATCGCCGGCTCGACAATGCCACGACCGAATCCCGCGCGTTTCTTTACTCCGCCGGCCAGATGCGCGACCTCAGCGATCTCATCCATGACTCCCGGGATTTCGTTTTCCGGGAAAGCACGTGGAAGCTGACCAGTGCGCGCGCCATCAACCGCGGCGGCGCCATCGTCGGCACCGGCCTCAAGGACGGCCGTTCCAGGGCGTTCCTCGCCGTTCCGGCCTGGGTGATCGGCCGTCAAATCCCGCGTCCCGAGAACGCCGTCCCTCGACGCCCTGAGATCTCCATCATCGCAGGCGCCCAAGGTGACACCCGCGAAAACTCGTTTCATTGGAGCGATTTCGAGAAGCGCCTTTATCCGATCCGCCCCGTGACGGCCACCATCCGCTGGTTCACCTCCGAGGTGGATTTCACCGGTGAAGGCACCAACATCGTCGTCAACACCGACCGCATCACTGTCGAGGGCATGTCGGTATGGCCGCAGGAACCTCTGATTCACGTCGCCAGCGCCCCGGTCCAGGTCGAACCCCAGGGCGTCCCGTTCAACTTCAGTTTCCAATCTGTCATCCACGAAACCACCGGCGGTTCCGCTCGGTACGACGCCACCTCGAAGACCTTCAATTCCACCGCGCCAGGCTACTCGGTCCTCTACTATCTGGAGACCGCCGGAGCCAACCCCAATCCCCTGGTCCAGCGTCCCCGCTTCGAGGTCGCACGCACCTACCCCTGGAACACCGCTCCCACACTCCAGGAAAGCGTTCCCGCTGTTGTCGGCACGCCCGTCGAGGACCCGGGCCACCAGGAATACCTCGAACGCACGGGCCACGTCCTGTTTCCCAATGCGTTCTACGACGGTGTCGGCCCCGACCGCGCTCACGATCGACCCTCACGCCTCGGCCCCATCATCCCGGTCAATCGCGAACCCGTGGGTGACAGCACGCTCGAGAACGACCTCATCGTCGTCTGGTACCGCTTCAGCCCGCTTGGCGTTCCGTGGGCCAGTGTTCCCGTTCGCTACAGCATCGATTGGCCCGACGACGCCAGCCCGCACAAGATCATCATCGCCAGCGGCACGGGATCCGGGCCCCTCCCGACCGTCGATTTCCCCAACAAGCGTGTCTACCTCCAGACCGAAACCAATCTACCGGGCTACAACCCGAACGAGGAACATGCCCTGATCGTCAACAACACGCTCTACGCCCTTCGCAATGACCTGAACGCCGTCCTTTCACCGGAACGCTCCCGCCCCTTCGCTCTCCTCAAATTCAAAAACCCCACCAACGGGCTCTGGAACATCCGACCCTACAAGGTCGTCGCCGAGGAGACGCCCTACTTCTTCACCTACGAGCGCGAAGCGGGTTCCGAAATCGCACCGCCCGCACCCTTGTTCTCGCTCCCCCTGACTCGCGAATCCCATGGCGTCGCCGGACCTTATTGGGAGGACTATCTCGGCCGGCTCTACGGTCGCGCCGCCGGCCCAAATGGAACCTCCACGAATGTCGTCATCCGATGGTTCTATCCGATGCAGCCTGACTTCTTCTACGACCTCGACGCCAATGGCACCCCGGATGTCGCGGTCGGTGCCAGCATCCCCTGGCTGGATCGCCGTCCCGCCAACGCCCTGTCCAGCGCCAACGCGGCGGCCGGAGTCACCGGAGTGCCCATCGACGTCACCTACCGAATGTCCTGGCCGCGCGTCGGTACCCTTCAGGTCGGCCAAACCCTGCTCAATCCCCGCGACACCACCACCGGAAAGCTGCCCGGGGTCAAGAACATGGCCAACCTCCAGTTCGTCTATGACGACCTGACCCCCGACTGGAATCCACTGGGAACCAATTCTCCTCCGATTCTCACGCTCGCCCGGCTCTTCGACCCGATCAGCACCCGGAGCTATGCGCTCGAGCCCTCCGAATCCATTCCCGCCGTCGTGCAACGTATCAGCCGCGAAGGCAAAGAGTTCTTCGCCGATCTGCCCCCCACGCTCATCGACCGGGTGTCCTACGACCCCGGACAGCGGGTCCTCCAATTCTCCGGGGTTCTCGATGAGATCAGCTACCTGGGCGAACCCCTGCTCCTGCCCAACGTCCTCTCATCCCGCGAACGGGACGGCATCCGCAACCTGGTTCCGGAGTCCCACGCCGACCGCGCGGCCTGGGTCGCCGTGGTCGACAAGCTCTACGACCTCACCCGCAACCCGAACCAGGTCGATCTCCATCCTTTGGACGGCAAACCCGACAGCGCCTCGGATACCGACACCAACACGCCTCCCGAAATCCTGCCGATGGCCGGGCTTCGACTGGGACTTCGCTCCGAATACCTCGCCATCCCGGGCACCAATTCCGCCGCGTCATCCAGCAACAATCCGCCGCTGATTCTGACCGACCTCAGTCAGGTCCCCACCAACTACGTGGTGGCCTCCACCAACGTCGTTCCTGAACCCCTGGGTTCATCGCCAAAGACCCTCACCACCGCCCTCGGCGGCGTGCCCAGCGCGTCCTTCAATCCGCTTCAGGCCCTCCAGTTCCCGGGTACCGCCAACGACTACGTTTCCCTGCCCGAAGTGGATTTTGGCACCGGGGCCGCCCTCACCCTCGAAATGTGGGCCCGGCCGACCAGCTTCAGTGGAGGGGCCAACACGCTCATCCGCCAGGGCGGCGCCTCGCCGGATTGGTCGCTCGAATTCCGGTCCGCCGGCACGCAACTTGCCTTCGTCCTGAACGCGGGCGGCTCCGAATCCACGCTCACCGTTCCCACGGCACCCTCCGAGTTCCTCAACGAATGGCGCCATATCGCCGCCACCTACGATGGCGAGTTCATGCGAATCCTGGTCGATGGCCGCGTGCTCTCCCAGATCGCCAAAACCGGTTTGATCCGATCCTCCGACACCGCCGCGCATCTCGGCGTCATGGCCCTGGATGCCAGCACCCGCCAGAACCCGTTCGCCGGAGCCCTCGACGAAATCCGACTGTGGAGAACCGCGCTCCCACCCTTTGTTCTGGGACGCGATGCCGCCAAACGACTCTTCGGCGACGAGAACCTCCTCGTGCGTTACTACCGCGCCGATGGAACAGGCGGCACCCAACTCCTCGACTCCACCGGTGGCGCCCAACACGGCACGCTGGTCGGCCAAGTCACCTTCGAAGACTCGACCGCACCCACCGGGGTCCGGCCGCGTCACCTGACCCTGGTCGAGAACAACGACCCTGCCTTGGGTGCCCTCCCGGTGACGTTGCACATCATCCGCGTGGATGACGGTCCTTATCTCGGCGACATGAAGGCCATCTACCCCGGCAATGTCTTCGATCAGCGCCTTACCCTTCGCCACAGCAGTGAGTTCGGCGGCGATCCCGATGCCGTCGAGTTCGAGTGGTACTACAAGCCCGATTCCACCGGACTGAACCCCCGCGAAATGCCGGCGACGTCGGCCGATGGATCCGTCACGGATTCTCGCGGCTGGATTCCGTACACCTTCGCCAACCGGAATCTGAGCGCCCCTCAGCCGCCTCGACTCCTGGATGCCCGCCAAGGCGTCAATGACATCACCCTCGGTGAAGGCGGTGAATCCAGCCTCCTGTCGTTGGGCGACACCTGGTTCATCTGCCGCTACCGCGGGTACAACGTCCGCGGCGTCGAACAATGGAGCGAATGGATCGGCGATCCCGCCGCCGGCGGCACCCCCAGCGCCATGCTCGCCGAGGGATGGATCAAGCGCGTCATCCGCGGTCTCAATCAGTTCGATGCCCGGGTGAAGGATTTCCACAGCTCTCCCAGCGCCACCTACGCCAGTCTGATCCTCCAGGCCGGAGGCCGGTACGAGGGCGACATCGCCTTCAATCCGACCGCCGACAATCTCAACTCCGTCGGATTGATCGAGTCCTACACCACGGTGCTCAACCGGGGACGTCGCCTGAGCATCGACCAAGGCCAAAACTTCGACCCCGCCAACAAAGCCCTGCTCCTCGCAGCTGGACGCATCGCCGACCTTTACATGCTGCTCGGCAACGAGGCCTATGCCGATGCCGCCGATCCCACGATCGGGTTCACCACCGGCGACGGCAGCTACAGCGCTCAGGCCACCTCGATCTTCGCATTTCAAAACCAGCTCGATTCCCTGATCGAGGAGGAACTCGCCCTCCTGCGGGGCCGCGATGACAGCCTCGCCGGTGTCGCCGCCAGGCCGGTCTACAACCGGCTCCTGTGGAACTTCACTCTGGGCGAAGGTGAAATCGCCTACCAACGGGTCTACAACATCGGCGACCAGACCAAGGACGGGTTCATTGATGAACGTGATGCCCGAACCCTGTACCCCCAGGGCCATGGCGACGCCTGGGGTCACTACCTGACCGCCATCAAGACCTACTACACGCTTCTTCAACACACCAACTTCACCTGGGTTCCCCAGGCCGAAGCCGTGCTCGTCGGTGGACAACCCGTAAGCGTCGACTATCTCGACGAGCGAAAATTCGCCCAGGCCGCCGCCGCCCGCGCCAAGGCCGGACGCGACATCGTCGATCTCACCTACCGGGCCAATTACGTCGAGGACCCGGCCGGCCAATGGCAGGGGTACAAGGATACCAAAACCGAACGCTCCTGGGGCGTCGACGAATGGGGTCGACGCGCCGGTCAGGGCGCATACTTCGACTGGCTTACCGCCAATGCCATCCTCCCGGCCGTCGATCCGGACCCCACCCACTTTGGCATCCAGAAGATCGACCGCACCACCGTCCTCGATCTCGACGAGATTCGAAGCCAGTTCCAGGACATCCAGTCGGTGGTCGATGCCGCGGATGGCGGCCTCAATCCGGTCGGCCTCGCCAAGGGAGCCATTGTCTTTGACATCGATCCTACCTTCCTAGCCGTCGGTTCCACCGCGGCGATCGGCCGTCAGGCCGTCCAAGGTCTCGCCCACTTCGAGCAGCTCAATGAACGCGCCATCAAGATGCTGAAGAACGCCGCGCGCGTCTGGGACGAGGCCAACAAGGCCACCGAATCGCTGCGCCAGAACCAGGACAACGTCGATGACTTCACCCGCAACGTGGACGATGAGGAACGCGACTACAAAAACCGCCTGATCGAGATCTTTGGCTATCCGCACGCGGGCAACATCGGACCCGGCAAAACCTACCCCAGCGGGTACGACGGTCCCGACCTCTACTTCTACAATTACCTGCCCGTCGCCGAGGTTACCGGCACCACCGCCCCGCCCAGCGATGATTTCATCGAAGCCGTGTTCTCCCCCCTGACGGATGGCGGCGAACATCGGTACCATTTCACGACCGACCTTCCGCCCGGGGATCCCGCCGTGCTCGAGTCCGAGATTCTTCCGGTCCTCTACCCGATCTCCACCAGCTCCGCCGACTGGATCTTCGAGACGCCCGCTGCCTGGGGCGCCCGCCGGGCACCCGGCGAAATCCAGGAAGCGCTCTCCGAATTCCTCCAGGCGAACACTCGCTTGAAGGTCTCGCTCCAAAACTACGACGGGCTCGTCCTCGACATCAAAGACCAGCTCGCGCTTCTGCAGGCCCAGCGGAATCTGAAGTCCACGGTCCTCGGCCTTCGAACCCAGCAAATCGGAACCTTCACCGCCATGAACGCAACGCTCGCGGTCATGAACGGCGTGGAAACCCATCTCCGCCGAGTTGCCGGTGTCGCCCGTGAAGTGACTGAAGCGGTCAAGGACGGACTGCCCAAGGTCGTCGGCCTCGCCAACGACGTCGCGTTCTTCCCCCGCGCCATTATGTCCTTGGCCAGCGTCGGCTCGGTCTTCGGCCTTGAAACCGTCGCCGACGGCCTGTCTGTCACTCAAAACGCCATCGAGCTGAGCAAGGAGCTCGCCGGCCTCGGCTTCGACCTTTCCATTGAGGGCGCCACCCAGGACTTCGAGATCGAGCAACGGGTCAAGGAAATCGAGCACCTCATCCGTGACGAGTACAACCTCCGGTTGGAGGCGTTCAATGAAGCCGAAGTGGTCCGCCAGACCCACGGCAAATACCTCGCCAAACTCGCGGAGGGCGAACGGGTCATCCAACAGCGGCTGATCTTCCGTCGCCGCACCGCCGCCTCCGCCACCGAACTTCGCTACCGCGATGCCGCTTTCCGCATCTTCCGGAACGAAGCGGTTCAGAAGTACCGGGCAACCTTCGACATGGCGGCGCGCTACGTGTACCTGTCGGCCACCGCGTACGACTACGAGTCGAACTTCCTCGGCACGGACCAACGCGCCGGACGCCACTTCCTCACCCAAATCATTCGCCAGCGTAACCTCGGTGTTCTCGTCGATGGCGAACCCATTCCCGGCCAGGCCGGCCTCGCGGATGTTCAGGGGCGCATGCTCCAGAACTGGGAGGTGCTGGAACCTCAGTTCGGACTCAACAATCCCCAGTTGGAAACGGCGAACCTTTCGCTCCGCAACGAGTTCTTCCGCATGAAGGACCAGGACCCCGGCGACACCGACGATGCCAGCGACGTGCGCTGGAGGGCCGCCCTCAATGACCCCTCGGTGCGGGTCAAGGACCTGTGGCAGGTCCCTGAGTTCCGCCGATTCTGCCGTCCGTTCGCTTCCGAACGACTCGGCCCGCAACCTGGCCTCGTGCTGCGCATGCCCACGACCGTCACCTTCGGACTGAACTTCTTCGGATGGCCGCTCAGTGGAGGCGATACCGCCTTCGACCCTTCGCATTACTCCACCAAGATCAACTACGCCGGCATCACGTTCCCCGGCTACGATGAGGCGAAATTGTCCAAGGCGCCTCGGGTCTACCTCTTCCCGACCGGCATGGACACGCTCCGCTCGCCCACCGGCAATGACCTTGCCACCCGCGAATGGCGCGTGCTCGACCAGGCTCTGCCCCACCCGTTCGCCATCGGCGCCAACGACCTCAGCAACCCGGGATGGATCCCGCAGAACAACCTCTTCGGCGAGCCATTCACCCAGATCCGGCGTTTCGCCAGCCTCCGCGGATACCCGATACCAGCCGACTTCGCGGAAGATCCCGGTTTCGATGAGTCCGGCGCCATCACCAGCTCGCGTCTCGTCGGGCGCAGCGTCTGGAACACCCAGTGGGTGCTCATCATCCCCGGCGGAACCCTCCTCGATAATCCGGAGGCCGGAATCAACCAATTCATCCAGTCCGTCACCGACATCCGCATCGGCCTGGCCGTCTACAGCTTCCCCGGCAACTGAACCGGCGGCCCTGGAAACCCCCACTCGCACCCGAGCATGAAGCCCAACGTCGATTCCTCGCTCCGCCGATCCTACGGCCTTGCCACGACCCTGGTCGCCGCCATCCAGACGCTCGTCGCGTCCGCACCACTCGCAACCGGGGGGCTGCCCGAACCCGATACCGTGTTCTTTGGCACGATCGCCATCGACAATGCGTTTGTCACCGCCGTGCAAAGCGATGTCACCGTTGAACTCCGACGGACCCCCGACGGCGTGCCCCTCAGCCAGTACCGCATGGGCGACGATCCAAATGTCGGCAATCGCTACACTCTGCGCGCACGGGTCGAATCGGAGGCCCCCGTGGAGGATCCCGATGCCTCCGTGCTCGGGGCTACCCTCTGGATCACCGTCAGCAAAAACGGGTCGGTGCGGGATCAGACCTCCCAAACCCTCACCCATCGTGGGGCTTTCGTCCCGCTCAACTTCGGCGACCTAGACTCCGACGGCGATGGTATTCAGGACGGCTGGGAGAACACCTACTTCGGATCGTCCACCGCCGGTGATCCACTCGCCGATCCGGACGGCGACTATCGTTCCAATCTCCAGGAATTCCTGGACGGCACCAACCCGCTCACCCCGGATGGCCGGCACCCCGCCGACGCCACCCCCGCCAATTGGCAAATGACCCTCGGCGAGGTCACCGCCTACGCTTCCTCCTGGCTCCGGGGTGACCCATGGCCCACCGGCCCGCAACCCTCCAACCCGTTGCTCGTCGATTTCGTCACTTCCGCCGGCAATCTCTGGCTCGGCGGCGAGTTGTATGTCTTCGACAACGTGCCCGCAACCAACGCGCCGTTGTGGTGGGCCAACCCACCCGCTTCACCCGCGCTGGCGGCCGATGCCGCGGACTCCGCCAAACCTCGTCGCGCCCTGGCTGGATTGTCTACGGTCACACCGGGAGTTTTCATCCGCACGTCCAGCGATGCACTGACGCCTGGCCAACCGGTCACCATCACCCTGAGCATCACTCCCAGTCCGTCCGTGGATGTCTACGCAATCGAGGAACGCCTCCCTGAAGGCTGGACGGTGCGCAACGTCAGCGCCAACGGCGCCTCGGATTCCCGGCTCCCGCGCATCCGCTGGGGTCCCTTCTTCGACAGCCAACCGCGGTCGTTCACGTACCTGGCCACGCCACCAGCCGATTTGAAGGGAGCCTTCACCGGGGTAGCCTCTTTCGACGGACGCAGTTTCCCCGCTGAAGGCCTGGTGGATGTGTCCATGGGCAACACCACGGGCACCCTGACGGTCCGCGTCATCTCGGCTCCGGAATCCTCCATCCAGGTGTCCGGAGCTCCTGGCACCCACATCATCCTTCAGTCCTCCCCGGACCTGAAACAGTGGACCCAGATAGGTGAAGGCGTGATCCAACCCAACGGCTCGGTGCTTGTTCCCACCGCTTCCACCGGTGGACCGACCTTCTTCCGCGCGCTCCGAGCCCCCTCTTCCCTGTGATCCGGGCCTTCGCGTTCTTCGGCGCCGCCCTGTTCTTGTCATGGGCAGCCCACGCCGGCGGGGTGATACGCACCCTGCCCGGCACGTTCGTTCCCGCCCAGCCTCTCAACATCACCTTGGCAGCCGAGCCCACCCCCGGCCTCGACGTGTACGCCATCGAAGAGATTCTCCCACCCGGCTGGACGGTCGACAGTATCTCCCACAACGGCTCCTTCGACCCGTCTCAACGCAAGATTAAGTGGGGACCGTTCCTCGATGATGCCTTCCGGACTCTTTCGTACACCGTCGCCCCGCCCGCCAACGCCCTCGAAGCCGTCGCCCTCATGGGTTTTGTCGCCTTCGGTTCCCTGGCTCCAACGCCCATCCTCGGTCCGGGCGTCATCGCTCCGCCGCACGAGTCGGTTCTCCGAACCACACCTGCCCACTTCCTACCCGGAGAACCCATCGCCGTCAGCCTGGCTTCCATTCCCAATCCGCTCACCCGTTCGTGGGGCGTGGAGGAGGACTTACCGCCCGGTGCCGCGGTGGTCGCCGTGCTCGATGGCGGCGTGTTGGATGCCACCACCTCCCGACTCAAATGGGGGCCCTTCAACGACGCCACGCCCCGGACCTTTCGCTATCAACTGGACTCTTCGTCAACGACACGCACCCAACTCGTGTTCTCTGGCAGAGCGGCGTTCGATCAACGCAACGTCGCCACCCTGGGTACCCAGGTGCTCTTGCGCGCACGGGCTTCCTTGACGCGCTCCCTTCCCCCCACCTACGCCCCAAACCACGCGTTCCAAATCCAGCTCAACGCAGTCCCTAGCCCCGGCGTACAGGCATACGCCGTTCAGGAGTCGGTGCCCGCTCATTGGAATGTCGGTTCGATCAGTCACTCCGGACGTTGGGACGCCCTGACGCGGCAGATCAAATGGGGGCCTTTCTTGGACGACATGGATCGCCTGCTGACTTACCAAATCCTACCGCCACCGCAGGCCCGCTCCCTCGTCAGGCTGACCGGCGAGGGCGTTTTTGATGCGGACCAAATCTCGCCAGCAGGCGATTTGGAACTGCACCCTGAGCCCAACGCGATCCATCGGTCCGCCCCCTCGAACGTGGTGAGCGGCGTGGCTTTTCCAGTCTCCCTGCAGGTAACACCCGCGCGTCATGTCCGATCCTACGCGGTGGAGGAGACACCCCCCGCAGGCTGGACGGTCTCATTCATCTCCGATGGAGGCCGATTGGACGCGGTCACCGGCAAGGTCAAGTGGGGCCCTTTCGCGGACAACCCCGAACGAACGCTGTCGTACTCACTGAGCGCCCCGCTTTCCGAGGCTCGGGAAGGCATGTTTGAAGGTCACGGTTCCTTCGACGGGGAACCGATCACCACCACGGGCACCGTTGCAGTCCTCGCCCGGCGAGGTTCCGTCACGCGAGATCTCCCGGAGTATTTTTTGGAATCCTCCCCATTCATCGTGAGCCTCCTGGCAATCCCAGCCCCGACTGAGCGCGCCTTCGTCGTGGAGGAGCAACCTCCCCAAGGCTGGTCCGTCTCGGAATTGTCGGACAGTGGAGTTCTTGACATCACCACTGGAAAACTCAAATGGGGCCCCTTCCAGGACGCGACACCCCGAACCCTGACCTACAAGGCCCACCCCCCGGCCTCCGGCTCTGGGCCGCAGTTGTTCGTTGGATCCGGCGCCTTTGATTCATGGGTGACCACCACCCGTGGCGACCTCCAGACCAGCCTTAAGCCCAATCGCGCTCCCATCGTGTTTCCTCTTGGGGCGGACCGTCCGCCCGATCGCAGCATCAAGATTGCCCAAGCCAAAATCGTGGCCCGCGCCGTGGATCCGGATGATGATTCGCTCTTCTTACTGGATGCCGGCCCGCGCAGCGACGCCGGGGCTGTCGTGGTCGCCGCCGGGGCGTTCGTGGTCTACATCCCACCCCACGGGTTCAATGGCCCCGACCGCTTCTTCGCCACGATCCAGGATGCGCGCGGCGCCCGTGAACGTCTCCCAGTTCACATCCAAGTCCTCCCTCCCGCCGATGTCTACCCGCCCAATGCAGCGGCCGTGTTCGCCCAACCGGACGGTTCCATCCGACTGGTTTTTCTGGGCATCCCCGGTATCGCCTACCTGGTCCAAGCATCCCCGGACCTGGTCGCTTGGAGCACCTTGGGAACCCGCACTGCTGATTCGGTGGGGTTCTTCGAATGGACTGACGCCGAGGCTGCCCTCCATCCCGGCCGCTTTTATCGATCGATAGCCCCTTGATTTCTCCAATCCCATGACGTCATCCCCTGTCCCATTGAACATCGCCTCCGTCGCCCTCGTTGGCCTCAGCCTCGTGCTCGTCCCCCAGACCGAGGCCGCGTTGGTCACCGCTAGCATCAGCCCGAACCAAGCCATCCCCGATGGCCAAACGGCCGGGATCAATTCCTCGATCACTATCGATGTCCCCTCCGAACAGGTTCAAAACGTCCGGATATCCCTGCAAATCCAGGGCTCGGGTGTCGGCGGCGCTTGGAACGGCGATTTTTATGCCGCCCTCGTTCACGACACGCATCGGGCCGTGCTCTTGAACCGCCCTGGCGTCACGGCTTCGAATCCGGTCGGTTACCCCGACAACGGCTTCAACGTCACTTTTGACGACGCCGCCAGTCACGACGTCCACTTGTACCGCCAAAGTTCGACCCCCACCTTCTCTCTTCCCGTCACTGGCACTTGGCAACCCGACGCGCGTGACTCGCTGCCCAGCACCGTCACGAGCAGCACCCCGCGAACGCTCTTCCTCTCCGAATTCCAAGGCCTGCCCGTCTCGGGTGACTGGTTTCTCGTGCTTGCCGACACCGAATTCGGCGGCACCGGCCGCCTCGTCAGCTGGTCACTTGAAATCACCACGGTCACCAGCCCGGGCGGCGTCATCCCTGAACCAGCCAGCAACGCCCTGGCTATCGGGGTCGCCCTGCTCGGACTGGGCTGGTACCGGGCCTCGCGCCGGGGTCGCCCGCAGGTCGCCTGATCGGGACCTTCTGCCCACCGATTTGCACGGCTTGGCCCTAGCCGGACGCACGACCCATCATCCTTGCGTTCGGTCGCTTCCTGATCCGACACCGGCGTGGACACGTCGGTGCCGCCCCGATAGCGTTTCGCATCCATGCAGCACGAGGCGCGCGCGTACGACACCCTTCACATGGGCCGGTCGTCCATTGATCTCTACAGCAACGACGTCGGAAAACCCTTCGTGGAGATCAAGAGTTTCGCCGCCTATGTCGGCGGCTCCCCCACCAACATCAGCGTCGGCGGTCGCCGACTCGGCCTCAAAACCGCACTGCTCACCGCCTTTGGCCAGGATCCGGTCGGCGATTTCATCCGCCATTTCCTCGATCAGGAAGGCGTCGCAACCCAGTTCATCCCCCGAAAACCCGGACACCGTACCAGCGCGGTCGTTCTTGGCATCGAACCGCCCAACCGCTTTCCCCTCGTCTTTTACCGCGACCGCTGCGCCGACATCGAACTCACCATCGACGATGTCCTGGCCTCACCGGTCCGCCAGTGCCGGGCCTTTCAGTTCGCCGGCACCAACCTGAGCCGCGAACCCAGCCGTAGCGCCACTCTCTTCGCCGCCGAAATGGCCCGCCAAGCGGGCGCCCAGGTCGTCCTGGACATCGATTTCCGTCCAGACCAATGGCATGACCCGCGCGCCTTCGGTGTTTCCATCCGGGGAGCCCTCCGCCTCGCCGACATCGTCCTCGGCACCCAGGACGAGATCAACGCCGCCATGCTCACGGATCCCGCCCACGTCCAACAGACCCAGTCGGTCTCGGACACCAAAGTGCAGGGCGACGTGCAGGAAGGGATCCGAACCCTGCTGTCGCTCGGGCCAAAAGCCCTGGTTGAGAAGCGGGGCGAAGCGGGAGCCCGCGTTCACGTGCGGCATGACGCCGGGCCTGCCGAGATCATCGACGCCCCCGGGTACCCGGTCGAGATCGCCAACATCCTGGGGGCCGGCGACGCCTTCGCCTCGGGTTTCCTCTACGGCCATCTCAACGGATGGGGTTGGCGACGATCCGCCCGCCTCGGCAACGCCTGCGGTGCCATCGTCGTCATGGCTCACGGCTGCGCCAACTTCATGCCCACCCTCGCCGAAGTCACCGCCTTCGCCGAGGCCCGCGGCGGGTTCGACTGACTCCCGTTCGCCCCTACTCGCTTTCTCCCCTCCAACCTCCACCTGCACCCTTGCCCCCTCAACCCACGGTGAATACTCCAACCGAGCGCCTGACCCTGGCCCAAGCCCTGGTCAAATTCCTCATCCACCAGCACGTCGAACGCGACGGGGTCACCCAGCCCTTCTTCGCCGGGTGCTTCGGAATCTTCGGCCACGGCAACATCGGCGGCATCGGCCAGGCCCTCCAGCAGTTCCCGGACCTTCGATACTACCAGTGCCGGAACGAGCAATCCATGGTTCATACCGCGGTGGCCTACGCCAAAATGAAGAACCGCTTGCAGACGCTCGCCTGCACGTCGTCCCTCGGACCCGGCGCCACCAACATGATCACCGGCGCCGCGGTCGCCACCATCAACCGACTCCCCGTGCTCCTCCTGCCCGGCGACATTTTCGCCCGACGCAACGTCGCCCCCGTCCTCCAGCAACTCGAGTCCAGCCAGTCCCAGGACATCTCGGTCAACGACTGCTTCAAGCCCGTCAGTCGTTACTGGGACCGCATCTACCGCCCCGACCAACTCATCACCGCGCTCCCGGAGATGATGCGCGTGCTCACCAGCCCGTCCGAAACCGGCGCGGTGACGCTCGCTCTGCCCCAGGACGCCCAGACCGAAGCCTTCGATTACCCGTCCGCCCTCTTTCGCAAGCGCATCTGGTCCATCCCTCGCAACCGCCCTGACACCCGCGCCCTCGCCCAGGCCGCCGCCTGGATCCGGACGGCGAAACGCCCGCTCATCGTCGCCGGCGGCGGAGTCCACTACAGCGAGGCCACCGAAACCCTCCGGCGGTTCGTCGAAAAATCCGGCATCCCCGTTGGCGAAACCATGGCCGGCAAGGGCAGCCTCCGCTTCGACCATCCCCTCAACCTCGGCGCCATCGGTGTCACCGGAAATTTCGCCGCGAATCGCGCCGCCAAAGCCGCCGACCTCGTCATCGGCATCGGGACCCGTTACAGCGACTTCACGACGTGCAGCAAGACCGCCTTCCAAAACCCGGAAGTGCGATTCCTCAACCTCAACGTCACCGAATTCGACGCCTTCAAACACGGCGCCTTGCCCCTCACCGGCGATGCTCGCGCCACCCTGGAGGAGCTGCACGTGCTCATCAACGGCTACACTTCCCCCGCTCCCTACCGCGAGGAATGCGAACGGCTCCATCGCGAGTGGGAGGCCGAGGTCGACCGCATCTACGCCATCCGCAACTCACCGCTCCCCAGCCAGGGCGAACTGATCGGCGCCGTGAACGAACTCGGCGATCCCAATGCCGTCATGATCAATGCCGCCGGCAGCATGCCCGGCGATCTCCACAAACTCTGGCGCTGCAGGCATCCCAAACATTTCCACCTGGAGTACGGCTACAGCTGCATGGGCTACGAAATCGCCGGCGGCCTCGGCATCAAGATGGCCGATCCGTCCCGCGAAGTGTACGTGCTCGTTGGCGACGGCAGTTACCTCATGCTCGGCAACGAACTCATCACCTCCATCCAGGAAGGGTACAAACTCACCGTCGTCCTGATGGACAATTCCGGCTTCAACAGCATCGGCGGCCTCAGCCGATCCCTCGGCCAGCAGGGCTTCGGCACACGCTACATCTACCCCAAGGACGGCAAGCTCCCCGGCGATGATGCCGGCCCTCATGCCGAAACGCTTCCCGTCGATCTCGCCATGAACGCCCGCGGCCTCGGCGCCCACGTCATCGAGTGCCGAACCTACGACGAATTCACCGCCGCCCTTCAGGCTTCCAAGGAGATCCCCAAGACCACGGTCATCTACATTCGCAACGACCGTTACGTCGGCGTCGGAGGCTATGAGAGCTGGTGGGACGTGCCGCCCGCCGAGGTCTCCACCATGCCCGGCGTCCAGGAAGCCCGCCAGAAATGGGAAAACCTTCACACCCAGGAACGAACCTTTCTCTGAACCATGCCCACCCTGCGCGTCGGTAACGCCCCATGCTCCTGGGGCTCCCTCGAATTCGAGGGCCTCGAAGGCAAGCCCATCGGCTACTCCCAGATGCTCGACGAACTCGCCGAGACTGGGTACGCCGGCACCGAACTCGGCGATTGGGGCTTCATGCCCACCGATCCCGCCGCCCTGGAACAGGAACTCCGACGACGCCAGATCCTTCTGCTCGGCGCCTTCGTTCCCGTTGGTCTCGCCAACGCCTCCGCGCACGGCCCCGGCGAAGCCAATGTGCTCCGCGTTGCCGAACTACTCGCAGCCGTTCATGAACGGATGAAGAGCGACACCCCGCCCTTCCTGGTGCTCGCCGACGACAACGGCAGCCAACCCGCCCGGACCCGCAACGCCGGACGCATCACGCCCGACCTGGGATTGAGCGATGCCCAATGGGGAACGTTCGCCGACGGCGCCAACCGCATCGCAGCCGCGGTTCGCAGAACCACCGGATTGCGCACGGTGTTCCATCACCATGGCGCCGGGTACGTGGAAACCCCGGATGAGATCGGAACGTTTCTGGCCAGAACCGATCCGTCGCTGATCGGCCTGGTCTTTGACACCGGGCACCTCACCTTTGCCGCGCCCCGGTGCGATCGGACGGCGGCGCTGGAAGCCCTGGACCGTTTCGCGAACCGGATCTGGTACCACCACTTCAAGGACTGCCACCCGGAGGTTGCCGCGCGATCGCGCGCCGAGGGATGGGATTACTTCACGTCCGTGAAAAACGGCGTGTTTTGTGAACTCGGCAAGGGCTGCGTCGACTTTCCCGCGGTGGTGGCATGGCTCAAGAAGCACGCCTACGACGGGTGGGTGCTGGTCGAACAGGATGTCCTGCCGGGCATGGGCCGTCCCAAGGAAAGCGCCCAACGCAACCGCGACTATCTGCACACCCTGGGGCTGTAGGCGTTTCAGGGGAACGTATCAGACAGGCACCACCAAACCCTCCAACTCCGCCAGCTTCCGCTGGTTCGTGTCGAAGGTCAGGAACTCCGTGGCGCCCAAATGCAACGCGGTCGCCACGTGCAGGATATCGAAGGCCTGAAAACCGCCGGTCCACGTGTGCTGCGCCGAGAGCCGCTCCGCGATGCTCACCACGTCGGCCCAATCCACTGGAACCACCACGAGTGCGCCCACGGCGATGTTGGACTGGAGTTTGGCCAGCACGGCCCTAGCGGTCGCTTTCGGGAATCCCTTCAGCGGATCCCGCCCGTTCCAATAAGCCTGCCACCGTGTCGACTGCCGGAATTCGTACAGCGTGGGTGACGCCACATGCAACGGCTCGGTCATCGCGGCGAAAACTGCCGCCGCCCGCAGGGAATGCACCTGCTGCACGTACATCGCACAGAGGAAGGAGGTGTCCGGATACGCCCTCATCCTTCTTCACCCTCTCGCCCGGCATCCCGCATCGCCTGAACCTCCCCGGCGGACAACACCCGTTCCCCCCACACCTCACGCAACTGGGCCATGATGTCCGGTTTCGACGCCCCCCCGCGGCGCCTTGGAGAGGTCACCGCCGTCAATTGGGCAAAAGCACGGCCACGCTTCAGAATCTGCACCGTCTCCCCATGCTCAATCCAGGTGGCCACCCGTCGGAAATGATTCCGCAAGTCGGCTACGGTTGCTGTCTTCATGATAGACACCATCTATCATGAAGAATTGACGTGTCAATGGTCCATGCTCATCCTCTTCGCAAGACATCGCTCCAACCCATTCCTCCATGGATCTTCTCCCACTTAACCTCGGAATCATCGGCGCCGGTCGCATCGGCCAACTTCACGCCGCCAACCTCCGCCACCGCATCCCTGGCGCCCGCCTGCTCATGGTCACCGATGCCATCGCCGCCGCCGCCGAAGGCTGTGCCCGGAAATTGGGAATTCCCGCCCACGGCACGGATTACCGCGCCATTCTGGACCATCCCGACATCCAGGCCGTGGTGATCTGCTCGCCCACCGACACCCACACCGAAATCATCCAGGCGGCCGCTGCCGCCGGAAAACACATCTTCTGCGAGAAGCCGATCGATGTGGACCTCGCCCGCATCGACGCCGCCCTGGCCGCCGTCAAGAAGTCCGGCGTCTTGTTCCAGGTCGGGTTCAACCGACGCTTCGACGCCAACTTCCAACGGGTCCGCACCGCGGTGGTTCAAGGCGAGATCGGAACACCGCACCAGGTTCACATCACCAGCCGTGACCCGGGTCCACCGCCCATCGAGTACATCCGCAAGTCCGGTGGCATTTTCGTCGACATGACTATTCATGACTTCGACATGGCCCAGTTCCTGGTCGACAGCCCTATCGTCGAACTCTATGCCACGGGCGGAGTCCGGGTGGATCCCGCCATTGGCGAAGCCGGCGACCTCGATACGGTGGTCATCCTTCTGAAATACGCCAGTGGCGCCACCGGGATCATCGAGAACTGCCGCCAGGCGGTCTATGGGTATGACCAACGGGTTGAAGTCTTCGGAAGCGCCGGAACTATTCGGGTCGACAACAACTACCCCAACAACGCGATCCTGAGCACTCAGGCCTCGGTCCGCCGCGACTTACCGCTCCACTTCTTCCTCGATCGCTACACCGACAGCTACATCACGGAGCTGAACGACTTTCTCGGAGCGATTCGCGAGGGACGACCGTCGCCGGTGTCGGGTGAGGCAGCCCGCGTTCCGGTGGTCATGGCCCTCGCGGCGCGAAAATCCATTCAGGAGAATCGTCCCGTCCGCCTGGCTGAAATCGGATAGAGTTCCAACCGACGTTTCTGAAACAAGTCGCCCCGCAGCGGTGGTCCGCTGCGGGGCGTGCTTTTGAATCCTGGAAGTCGAAGCCCTTAAGGCTGACGCAGGCGGTAGAAACGCCCGGTCGATCCCGCAGCGATGTTCTCGGAGAATGGCGATGTCGGGTTTGGAGTCACCGCCGTCCAGGGTCCATTCACCGCGGGCGCGGATTCCAGATTGCCGGTCCCGGTCCAGGTCAGGGTGATTCTGCCGCCGCTGACGGTGGAACTGACGAACTCCAAGGGCTGACCGGTATCGCCCGCGGCGTGGATGCGGACGAAGTCGATGCCCATCCAGTTGCCGCCGCCGTCGGCGCTGTAATTGATACCCTTCAGGCTGACGATGTTGTCCGCGCCGGAGCCGAGTTGGGCATTGACGCTGGCGAGGGTGAACGAAGGCGTGGTGAAGTCGGTGCCCAACTGATTCGTGGTGACGATGATCTCGGGCTGCACCAGCACGCTGTTGAAGTAGACCTCAACGCCGTAGCGCGGGCTTTCGACGCTGTCGTCCAGGTTCAGTGCGTCGAAGGTGATCGCCACCTGGTCGGTGAGCTTGAGATTGCTCGGAAGATTGAAGTGATACCGCAGGTCATTGTCCGCAGCCGCAAAGGCGCGTTCGGCAGCCTCTTCGTTGCGCACCACAATCCCCACCGGCTCGTAGTCACCGTTCGCGGCGATGGTGTTCGTGAAGACGCCAGCGAAGTAGTAGTCGTTGTCCGCCTGCTGATTCACCTCCCGGCTGTTGGGATTGCCAGGGAGCTCATTGATCGAGCCATTTTCCTGCATGAACGATGCATTGGCTCCACCACCATTCCCCAACGGCCAGGCATCGTCATCGAGTCCGATCGACAGCGGAAATACGGGCTGCGGCATCGGGTTGAGCTGCACGTAGTCGATGCCCATCCACTGACCACCCCCGTCGGCGCTGTGATTGATGCCCTTCAGGGTGATGATGTTGTCGAAACCCGGCCCCACTTCCGCACCCACGCTGGCGAGCGTGAACGGCACGGTCGTGTAATCGATGTCCAGCTGCTCGTTGCGAATCAGGATCTCCGGCTGGATCAGCACCCCGTTGAAATAGATCTCCACACCGTACTGGGGATCGCCCCCGCTCGTGTCCAGGTTGTTCGCATCGAAGGTCACCAGCAATTGGTCGGTGGGCTTCAGGCTGGACGGAAGGTTGAAATGGTAGCGCTTGTCGTTGTCGGCGCCCGCGAACGCGCGCTCGGCAGCCTCCTCGTTCACCAACACCGTGCCAACCGGTTCGTATTCGCCGTTCGCCGCAATCACCCGGGTGTATTCGCCCGCGAAGTAGTAATCGTCGTCCGCCTGCGCATCGATCTCAGGACTGGCCGGGTTGCCAGGGAGTTGATTGACGCCGGCTTCCTGCACGAACGTGGCGTTGGCTCCGCCGCCATCACCGATCGGCCAGCCGTTGTCGTCCATGCCCACCGACCAGGGGAACGGCGCCGGAACAACCGCATTCAGCTGGACGTAGTCGATGCCCATCCAATTGCCGCCGCCCTCGGCGTTGTAGTTGATGCCGCGCAAGCTGAGGATGTTGTCGAAACCGGGCCCCACCTGAGCATTCACCTTGGCCAGGGTGAACGGCGGCGTGTTGATCGGCTGATTCAACTGCTCCATTCCGATGACGATCTGCTCCTGAACGAGAACATTGTTGACGTAAACCTCGACGCCATACCGCGGATTCTCGGCGTCGTCCTGGAGGTTGAGCGCGTCAAAGCTCACCGAGAGCAGGCTGTTGGAACCGAGGGTGGCAGGCAGGTTGAAGTGATAGCGCAGATCGTTGTCGGCACCGGCAAACGCGCGCTCGGCCGCCTCTTCGTTGACCTGCACCGGACCGACCGGTTCGTAGCTGCCGTTGCCGGGAATGACGGTCGTGTAGACGCCGGCGAAGTAGTAGTCGTTGTCCGCCTGCTGGTTGGTTTCGGGGCTGTTCGGATCCCCGGGCAGCGGGTTCGTCGTGCCGTTCTCCTGCACGAAACTGGCGTTCCGTCCCCCGCCGTTTCCGGTTGGCCAGCCGTTGTCATTCATGCCCACCGACCAGGGAATCACGGCCGGCGGAATCGGACGCGCCACGGGGTTGAGCTGAACGAAATCCAAGCCCAGTGAATTCCCGCCACCTGCTCCACTGTAACTGATTCCCCGCAGGCTCACGATATTGTCAAAGCCGGCGCCCACCTGGGCATTCACGCTGGCCAGGGTGAACTGCGGCGACGCCACCGCCGTCCCGAGCTGTGCCGGGCGAATGAGAACTTCCGGCATCACCCGCACCCCGTTCACCCACACTTCCACGCCGTAACGCGGATCCGCTCCGCTGGTGTCCAGGTTGAGAGGATCGAACGCCACCGACAGGAGGTCGCTTGGCTGCAACGAATTCGGAAGGTTGAAGTGAAAGCGAAGCTCGTTCTCGGCACCGGCAAAGCCGCGTTCCGCGGCCACCTCATGGGCGGCCACAATGCCCACGGGTTCGTACGTCCCGTTGGCCGCAATGGTGTTCGTGTAAACGCCGGCAAAGTAATAGTCGTTGTCCGCGGTCGTCGCCGTGCTGATGGGAGTTCCCGGCAGCGGGTTCACCGTTCCGTTCCCCGCGACAAACGTCGCGTTGGTTCCACCACCCGTACCTGCCGGCCAACCATTGTCATCCTGACCCACTCCCCAGGGGAACACGGGCGCCGGAATGCGAACGGTCTCCTGGTTCAACTGCACGTAGTCGATGCCCATCCAGGCCCCACCGCCATCCGAGGCATAGCTGGTGCCGCGCAGACTCACGATGTTGTCCGCCCCAGGCCCCACCTCGGCGTTGACACTCGCGACGGTGAATTGCGGCGTCGTGTAGTCGAGGTCGATCTGCGGAGGTCGGACCACGATCTGCGGCTGCACCAGCACTCCATTGACCCAAACTTCCACGCCAAACCGCGGATCCGCTCCGGTTGTGTCAAAATTGAAGACATCGAAGGTCACCGACAACAGACTGTCCGGCGTGAGGGTCGAGGGCAGGTTGAAGTGATACCTCAAGTCAAGATCCGCTCCGGCAAACGCCCGCTCCGCTGCAATCTCATCCGCCTCCACCAAACCCACCGGATCGTACTCCCCATTCCCGGCGATCACCCGCGAGTAGTCCCCGGCCAAATAGTAGTCGTTGTCGACTCCGGTCGGCGGTTCCGACGTACTGAACGGACTGCCCGGCAACGGGGTGATCCCACCCGTCTCCTGAACAAAACTCGCCTCCGGCCCCGAAGCGACCCCCGAGAGCGGCCAGGCATTGTCATCCAGTCCCACCGACCACAAAACCTGTCCCCGCGCCAAGTGAGTGGAGGCCAGGAAGGGAACTAGGCACGCCGAAGCCCAGAAAATCGCTCTTGCAGGGGACATGAGACGCAGAGGTTGCAAATGTCACCGGTTGCTGTCAATGAAAATGACGTCACAACCACCACGCATGAAGGGAGATACGATTTACTTATGGATAGGCAGGCCGGTGAGAAGGACCGACACCTCCACTCACCAGCCCCGCCCCTCCCTCCAGAAGCAGCCGGCCATTCTCGCGACTCTGCACCTCGGGATCGCCTGCGCCTTCCTGCTCAGCCTCGCCACCCCGGCCGCGTCCGCCCCCGCAACCACCGCCCCAGCCAGCGCGGCCAGGATCGATGACGCCACGGTCAGCGCCCTCGTCACCGCCGAGGAGACCGCCCTGGTGCTGACGCGCCGACTGACCCTGCTCGCGGAAGGTCTGAAGGATCTTCGACTGCCCGGGCCGCGAACCGAAGCCGCCGCGGTCTTTGCCCCGTCCGTCAGCGTGATCGACCTTCTCCCTCTCGCTCCGCCTGCCCGTCCTGCCACCCTCACCCTGGAACCTCGGCTGTGGCCTGTCGCGGCGGCACCGTCAGCCGTCGCGTCAGTGGATCTCTGGCGTCCCTTCCTGGATGGTGTCGCCTATTTCGAACACGCACGTTTCACGGTGGCCGAGGGCGATCATCCGAACGGGAACATGCTCCAATACGATTCGGACATTCGGTTCGAGGGCCTGACGCGGATGAAGTCGGGCGAGTGGCGTGCCGTCCAGGCGGAGTTGATGCTGAGTTGGGTCCGATCCATGGCCCCCGACGGTCGACCCGACGACTGGCAGATCTCTGCCTGGAAGACCGGAGCGTGGCGTTGGAACGTCAGTCCCCGGCGGCTTTTCACCGAGGTACTGGACAAGGCGGTCCGAGCTCCCCTGGAAGCTGCGACCTTGCGTCGGTCGCAGCACTACGAGGCGACCGTGAAGTACTACCGCGAGGGCATGAAAAAACTGCCTCATCCCTATTTCGCCCCCATTTCTGTGAACCAGAAGGAAGGCCTTGCCATCGCGGACGTCAACGCGGACGGCTTCGACGACATCTACCTCTCGGTGCGACTCGGCAAGAACCTGCTTCTGATCAACCACGGGGATGGCACCTTTTCCGAACAGGCAGCCCGGTACCGTCTGGATCTGCCCGGGCACACCACCTGTTCGCTGTTTGCGGACTTCGACAACGACGGCGACCTCGACGTCATGCTGGGGCGCAGTCTGCTGAAGGCCAGTTATCTGGAGAACCGTGACGGCGTCTATGTTCAGCATCCGATTCCCAAGTTCATGCCGATGGCGGTGATCTCGATGGCGGCGGCGGATTACAACGGCGACGGGCTGCTCGACATCTACCTGTGCACGTACCGACCGGCGCCTCCTGCCGGTGCCGGTGCCGGCGGAGGCTTCGCCGCGGTGGCCAAGGAAGGGGACTTCGACTGGCCGGACGAATTCTTTTCCCCCGAGGTGGCGCGGGACTTTCGGCGTCGACTGGCCGAACACAAGCAGCGGATGGGGGTCACCGTCCTCGATCAACTCGGTCCGCCCAACATGCTGCTGGTCAACCGCGGCGGCGGCCGCTTCGAGCCGGCACCTGAAACCGCGACGGTGGGTTTGTGGCGCAACTCGCTCCAAGCGACCTGGTGCGACTACAATCGGGACGGACGCCCCGACCTCTACATTCCCAATGACTGGGGAATGAACGTTCTGTTTCGAAACGATGGGCCGACGGGCTTCACCGACGTGACCCGGGAGGCGGGCTTGAATTATTACGGCTTTTCGATGGGCGCCTCCTGGGGCGACTACGACAACGACGGCCGGGACGACCTTTACGTCTCCAACATGTACAGCGAGGTGGGGCGACGCATCACCCGCCGGATTCCCGGCCTGGACAAGGCCTTCGCCGAGTCCGCCGCAGGCAACTACCTCTACCACCGGGCAACCGACGGATCCTTCCAGCAGGTGGCGGGTTTGCAGTCGCCCGCGATGACCGTCATGAAGGCCGGGTGGTCCTGGGGCGGTTGCTTCGCCGACTTCGACAACGACAGCTTCCTCGATTTGTACGTGCTCAACGGCTACTTCACCGCGCCACCCGAGCTCGCCTCCGACCTGGATCTGGAGAGCAATCTCTGGCGAACCATGGTGCGAGCGGATGCCAGTGTCGCACGACCGAGTTTTCGATTCTCACCGGAATGGCGGCGCACCCGGGCTCCGGACAACCTCGGTCCACAGATCGACGCCCGTCTGGCCGGAGTCGAAAAGCAAGGCGACCGCGTCGCGGTCCACTCACTCCACGGCAGCGAGCGCAATCGCTACTTTGCCAATCAGGGCGGACGCTCCTTCGCCGATGCTTCCGGCATCTCGGGCTTGGACAATGCCGCGGACAGTCGCGGCTTCGGGATCCTCGATTTCGATCGCGACGGCTGGCAGGACATCGCCCTCGTCAATGCCAACCAACCGCTGTTCAACCTTTATCGGAACGAGATGCCCAGCGCCGGGATTCAAGGCGGCGTGATCGCCATCCGATTCGTTGGAGGCAACAAGACCCCTGCCCCGTCCACCCTGTATGCCTGCCGCGACGGTTTCGGCGCCCGTGTCGCCGTCGATCTCGACCCGGGAACGATCGTGCGGGAACACCGCTGCGGCGACGGATGGTCCGTGCAGAACTCCTCCACCATGATTGTCGGCATTGGAACCAACTCTCACGCGAAGTCGGTCTCCATTCGATGGCCATCGGGCAATACTTCCGTCGTCGAGGCGGTGCCTGAGGGAACGTGGCTGACGGTGTTCGAGAATCCCGCGGATTCACCCTCGGGCATGTCGTTCACCCAACAACCGTACCGGGTTGAGCCAAAGGCCACGCCACCATCCCCGCCGGGAACCGCCGTGGTCGCGCCCGCTGTGTTTGCCGTCCACGCACTGGACAACGCCGCCAAACCAGCCCGGCTGCGGGTGTATTCGGCGTTCACCACCTCCTGCGTCGCCTGCCGATTGGATCTGCCGGCCCTGCGTCGGTTGGTGGAGGAACTCCGTCCCGAGGGTATCGATGTGGTGGCGGTGCCGGTGGACCCTGCGGACGACGACCCGCGACTGGCCGCATATGCCCAGCAATGGAAACCGGCATCCCGCTTCATCAACATTCCGGCCGGGAAACGTGCGGAGATGGCCTCTGCATTCGGCCAGGCGATTGGACAACAACAGGCCATCCCTTGCTCGGTGGTCACCGACGGGTCAGGCAGAATCCTGAGCGCACAGCCGGGCGTGCCAACCGTCTCCGCCCTCCGACGCCTGCTCACTCCTTGAGCCGCCGGACCACCTGCGCCTGGACTTGACGCAACGCCCCACCGTCCACCCAGCGGGTGTTGTACTTCCGATGCAGCGTATCGCTCGGAAACGCCGGCCGCTCTTCTCGGCCGTAGTGTTGATCGTTCATGCCGTGGAATGGCAGCGGCTCCAACCGCGTCCCCGTCGCCACATGAAAGTCCGAATCCTTGTCCCAGCCGTCCACGTGGAGAAAAAACTGACGCACATAACCCGCGGGAACCGGCGGCAGCGCACTTGCCGCAAATCTTAGGCCCAATTCATCGCCCGCATGAATCAACGCCAGCCCTTCGTCCTTCTGGGCTAACAGCTCGGACACGTCCCCGTACCGCGTGCACCAGCCACCCGGCAGAATCGTCCACAGCGAGTTCGCGCTGACGATGTCGTAGTCCGGGGTGAGCGGCCAGTCCGCGGGAAGCTCCTTCAGCCGACTGAAGCCCCGGAACCGCAAGGCAGCCTCATCCGGCGCCACCACCGTGATGCGCGCTTTCCCCGACTTCTCTCCGTGGAACCGCGCCTCCGTAGCGGCGGGCGTCTCGCCCCACGGAATCCCCGGTTCATGGCCCGTGAGCAGGTCGCTCTCCATCAGCGCAATCCGGTCCCAATGAATCTCGAAGGCACCGGTGAGCCGCAATCGGCGGGACCCGGCCTTCAGCTTCCCATGGAGCTCGACCAGAATCGTCTTGGTCTTCCCGGCCGGCGCACCCACCACGACATTCACCGACTCCCAACGCCCGGGTTCCACCTCGGCCTCCAACACCGGGAACGGAAAGGGCAGCGTTGGATCCTGCGAGGCGGCGATGTTCGCCATGCCACCTCCAAAACGGAGCCACCCGTTCATCACCAGCACCAGGGACCGGTCAACTTCCAACGGCCCGAAGTCCAGCACCCAACCGTGCGGCTCAGCCAAGCCGCGAAGCTGAGGCACCCGAAGACGATACGGTGAAACCCGTTGTCCATCCACCCGAAGCAGCCGGTCGGTGACCTCCTGCCCATCCAGCGTTTCCGCCCGTCGCAGAGGAACCTCGCGACCAAGGGCCACGATCTGCCCTGGAGAAAAGGGCCCTCCAGGAAGCAGTTTGTCCGTCGAGTGCACTTCCACACCGGCCGGGTGATCGACGACCACCAACTTGGCTTCGTCGAGGTAAAGCACCTCGCGCAATTCCTCGGTGATCCGAACTTCATAGTGACCGTCGCGTGGCCGGAAAGACCCTTCGTCGCCGACCCACACCAGTTCCTCCGGATCCGCTTCGATGTAGCGTCCGTCAGCCACAGGCAGCCCGAGAGGCGCTGCTCCCAGGATGTCGGTCACAAACTGAAACCGCTCCCCGTCCCAGGCATACAGGTAGGGGCAGGAGCCCTCCTGAAGCGTCGCCTCCAACGCCAGCAGGGGTTCCTGGCAATCCACCGGCGCATCCGCAGCCCCCTGCGGCCAGTTGAACCAATGCACCAGGAACGAATCCAGTTTTTGGTGCCGCCCGACTCCCACTTCCACGGGCAGTTGCTTCACCATCCGAAGGAGCCTCAGACCACCGGTCTCGATCTCGATTTTGCACCCCAGCCCGCTGGCGTTGGAACGGTTGCCAGTCAGTTGAACTTTCACCTGGGAATGCGCATTCCCGCCGTCGTTGCGCAGGTATCGCAATCCTCCCGCCGCCAGCACCAGGATCGCGTCGGAATCACAGTCCCGATCGAAGTCCGCTGTGTGAATCGCCGACACCACCCCTCCCGCGAATCCAGCCAATCCCAGCGGAGCGGTCTGTTCCACGAAGCCACCGATCCCCGTGTTGCGCCACACCCGGAGGGTTTCTCCCACGCCCCAAAGATCCAGCCAGCCATCGTTGTCATGATCGAAGGCGAGGATCTGGAACAAGCGGGCCGACCCTGGAATCGGAAACGATGCCCGCGTACCCCCCTGAAAGGCCACGGTCACCTGCCCATCGGCAGCCACCGCCAGATCCGGTCGGAGATCGTTGTCAAAGTCGCCCGTGCAGGCAACGGAACCGGCGACCCAGCCCGTGGGATCGCTTGGCACGAGTGGGCCGCCACGCTTCTTCTCCAACAGCAACGGCGGACCGGACGTTCGCGTGACCACCAGGTCCCCATTCCCATCGCCATTCCAGTCCTCCAGGGTCACCCGTGCGGCATTTTGCATCGAGTCAGGAATTCCCGTGGGCGCGGTGATCGGGTGGAACTGCATCGGCGCCGCCTGGCGATAGACCTTCACGTCGCCGGTTCCAGCACGAACCACCACCAAGTCGAGTTTGCCGGTGAAATCCAGATCCATGAGCGTCCCGCCCGCTGCCTCGAGCGCATCCAATTGGCTGAGCGACGAAACGTCCTCGGCAAGGCCGTTGGTGGAGAAGCGGAACACCTTGCTGCCCTGTTCCCCCAGCACCACCACGTCCTCGAAACGATCATTCTGAAGATCACCCACAAGCGTGGCCACGTAGCGCTGATCGGCTGGTGTCGGATACAGCGGGCCGGAGGGCTGGAAGGTGCCTCCCGAATTCCGCAAGAGTCGGAATCCGCGTCCCGACTCCATCACGAACAGACTGTTCCAGCCGGAGCGCTCCACATCGATCACGCCGATCGGTCCGGCGAGATTCCTGGCGTTCTCGCCAAGCACCTCATCGGTCGCATCCACGAACTGCTGGCGGATCGGCTCCGGGTCCGGTTGTTCCAGCTTGAACGGAACGCGGGCCTGGGTGTGGCGGCTGCGCTCGAAGGTCTCCGTGGTCGCCGGAGCGCCTCCCGCCTCCAAGCCAGCCTGATGTTGCTGCAGTTCGCTCTCCGCCTCCTGAGACCGGCCGGCGCGAATCAGGGATTGCCCCAACAAATAGTGGACCGCCGCGTGAAGGTGGTTGGGGTCCATCGCCAGTCCCTCCTGGAACGCCGTGATCGCTTCCTCCCATTGCTTCAGATCCATCCGTGCCTTCCCCAGTTGAAAACAGGTCGCCATTTCACCGGGGTCGATCCTGCGGGCGTTTTCGAAAGCCTTCACCGCTTCCCCGGCCTGGGAGAGTCGCAGCAGCGCCGAGCCCTTCACGAAATAGGCAGCCGCTGAGTTCGGAGTGAGTCGCAGAACCGTTTCCGCTTCACGGATCGCGTCGTCGGCCGCTCCTCCCATCAGGTTTGCGTTGGCCAGATTTAGATGCACATCCGCGTCGTTCGGGGCGATGGCCTCGGCCTTGCGATAGACCGCCAACGCCTGGGCCGAATCGCCCTGGTCCAGGTAATTCTTGCCGGCGTTCATCAGCCGCAGGAATTCCTCGGACGACACCGCCGACGCAAGCGCTGCTTCCTGAGGGGCGGGGGACGGGGACCGATCGCAGCCTGCAAAGACGAACGCTTGCAGCAACAGGCAAGCCGTCAGAGCGATGCGTCGTAGCATGCCCGTGACCTTAGACACCGGGGCGCCGGTTGTCGAAAGGTGAGGTCTGCGCCTTCACGCAGCGGCGCAAGCTGTCCATGAACCTTTTCGTGGCAGCGATCGCGAGGGTTGAAACGGGCTCCCTCACCCCAACCCTCTCCCGGAGGGAGAGGGAGCCGCATATCCCGCACGGCGAGATGCCGGAACTCCAGCCATCCGAGCCGTCGCGACCCGTTCCAGCCAACACCCGGCCCAACCCTTCGAAACCCGCGGGAAACATTCTCCCTCTCCCTCCGGGAGAGGGCCGGGGTGAGGGCCGCTCGCTGCATTCCTCGCTCCACGGTTCATGGTCCCAATACGTGTCCAAGTTGTTGGAAGACGCTCCTCTCCACGAACCTGCCCTCCCCTCGTCATCGTACTCCTAATCCTCATCGTAATCGTAATCCCACCGCCTCCCCTGGTTCATGGTCCGTGAGCATGGCGCCCGCGCCAACGCCGCTCTCCATGAACTTGCCTACCGTAGCGGCGGGCGTCCCGCCTGCCGTAGAGGGGGGCGTCCCGCCCCCCGGAATCCCGGTTCAAGGCCCGTGAGCAGGTCGATTTCGAACAGGTGGCTCTCCACGAACTTTTCCGGGGCAGCGATCGCGAGGGTTGAACCGGGCTCCCTCACCCCAACCCTCTCCCGGGGGGAGAGGGTGTCGCATATCCCGCACGGCGACATGCCCGAACTCCAGCCATCCGAGCCGTCGCGACCCGTTCCAGCCAACACCCGGCCCAACCCTTCGAAACCCGCGG
>CAUJJW010000263.1 GCA_963205105.1 Verrucomicrobiota bacterium
AGACCCTGGGCCAGGACGGGGCCATCTCCGCCGCTCCTTTTCTGACGACCCGCGGCTACCAATACTCGGTCGATGCCGCCGCCGTCGGACGCCATGAACGCGGTTATCAGCGGGTCCGCTTCCTGATCGACACATCCGGTGAAGCGCCACGCATCGCCGCCCGTCGTGATCTGACCCACCTGGGATGGGCTTTGGGGCGGGATCTGCGCCGGGAACTCCACCAGTTGGCCACCCAGACCCGATGAGCAACCCCGCCAAAAAGCGCCCTGGAACCACCGTTCTCGGCATTGCCATCGAACGTGACCACTTCGAGGTGGTAGAATTGCGCCGCACCAACGGCAGTTCGGAAATCCGACGTTCCCTCACTGTCCCACTCGACGCCGACCCACTGTCCGCCGACCCCGAAACGCTCGGCCGCGCCCTTCGCTCCCAGCTGGAGCAGGCCGGTATCCGCGAAACCCGTTGCGCGGTGGCGCTGCCGGCTTACGCCACACTGTCGCTGACGGTCCAAATCCCGGATCTGCCCGAGGCCGACCGCCAGAGTTTTCTCGATATTGAGGCCGAACGCGGCTTCCCCCAGAACCCGGAGAACCTGGTCCGCCAGACTTCCATTGCCGAACCCAGCCCCGGGATCCGGCACGCCACCGTGATCGCGTTCGAGCGGAACGCCATCCAGCGCATCGAAGCCACCCTTCGCGTCGCCAAACTCAAACCCCTCTGGTTCGCACTCGGGCTAGCCACGCTTCAACCGCCCGAATCCAGGGATTCCGACGCCATCCTCGCCCTCCTGCCTTCCGGCAAACAGCTCTCCATCCAGATCACCGCCGGCAAGGGCATCGCCGCCCTCCGCGTGATCGAGGATGCCTTCATCGAATCCGCCGACTCCCAGGAACTCCATCCCGACCTGGACCTGATCCATCGGGAGCTCCGCATCACCCTGGGTCAACTACCCGCCGAAATCCGGGACGCGATCCGGCGGGTGCGCGTGCTGGGTCCTTCCGTTGCCGCAGGTTCCTTCGCCGAAGCCATCCAACCCCGACTGCTCGCGTTCGGACTGACCGTCGAACGAGCCCCCGATCTGAAGGCGGAAACGATTCCTTTCCGACTGCCCACCCACGCCCCGGCCTCCCCGGCTTTGGCCGTCGCCGTGCATGCCGCCGCGGGCCTTCGGCCAGCCTTTGATTTCTTGCCACCCCGCATCAGCGCCTGGCAGGAATTCGCCAGCCGCTACCCGTCCCAACGCCTGGTCTGGGCCGGCTCCGCCGCGGGAGCGATTGCCGCGCTGACCTTGGTTCTGTTCCTGGGCCAGCAGTTCTTCATCTGGCGCTGGCAAACCCGCTGGGACGCCATCAAAACGAAAGTCGCGAAGGTGGAATCCATGCAGCGCGAGGTGCGCCGCTACCAGCCATGGTTCGACCCTTCCGTCCGGTCCTTGAGCATTCTCCGCCGACTCAGCGAGGCCTTTCCCGAAGACGGATCCGTCTCGGCCAAAACCATTGAGATTCGAGGCCCCACCCGGGTCGCTTGCTCCGGAACCGCCCGGGATCAACAAGCCTGGCTGGGCATGCTCGACAAAGTCCGAAGTTCAGCCGGCATCGCCGACGTCACCGTCGAACAGGTCCGGGGCAAAGCCCCCGTTGAGTTTTCCTTCAATTTCGTCTGGGAAGGCGGATCCGGTTCATGAACCTCCAGAATCGCCAGCATCTGCTCGGCCTGGTCGCCGCCATTCTCTTCGGAGCTTTGGCCGGTGATCGGTGGATCCTCACGCCATTGATCAAATCCTGGGAGTCGCGGTCCACTCGGATTGGGCAGCTGCGCCAATCCGTGGCCCGCGGCCAATCGCTGCTTCGCAACGAACAGGATATCGAGGCTTCCTGGAACCTGATCCGAACCAACACGCTTTCCCTGGAACCTTCCGTTGCCGAGAATCAGATCCTCAAAGCGTTCGATGCCTGGTCCCGCGAAAGCGGCGTCAGCATCAGCGGCCTGAGACCGCAGTGGAAACGAACCGATGAGGATTTCGCCACCCTGGAGTGCCGCGCGGACGTCAGCGGCACCCTGCCTGCCCTGACCCGCTTCCTCTTTGAGGCGGAACAGGATCCGCTAGGCATCCGGGTGGATTCCGTCGAACTCACCACCCGCGATGTCAACGGAAGCCAACTCACCCTGGCGCTCCAGGTCAGCGGACTCCAACTCAAGAGCGCCAAACGATGAACGTCTTCCTCCACGGGGCCCGTTCCCTGGCCTGCCTCGTCCTCCTGGCCTGCACTCTCGCCGGTGCCGAAGTGCCAGCGTCTTCTCTTCCCGAGACAACCCTCCCCACCAACGGCACGTCTGCCAGTCCCCTGACCGAAGCCACGGCCACGGCCAGCCCTAACGCCAGTCCGACCTCCGAAACCAACGCCCTCGGCTCCGCCACCAACACCTCGTCGCGGTCCGATCGGGACGGATCCCGCTCCCGCCGTTCCGACCGCCGACGGGATCGATCCGACAGCTCGTCATCCGAGGCGGCTTTGGGCACTTCCACGAACTCCCCGGCGGTGGGCACCGATTTCGCCTCCTTCGGGATCATCCCTGAGCGCAACATCTTCAACGTCAACCGATCGAGCCGCTCCGGCAGGCTGACCCGGGAAGCTCCCACCAAGACCATTCAGGTCGATACCTTCGCCCTGGTCGGCGCCATGAGTTATGCCAAGGGTGATTTTGCCTTCTTTGACGGTTCGAACTCGGATTTTCGCAAGGTCCTGAAGCCCGGCGATTCCATCGGCGGCTTTCGGCTCAAAAGCATTGGCCTCAACTCCGTCCAACTCGACGACGCCAGCAAGTCCATTGAGCTGGCGATCGGCTCCCATTTTCGACGGGAGGAGCAAGGCGAGTGGCGCCTCGTCGCCGAAGCTGCCCCTTCAACGTCCTCCAGCTCGTCATCGAGGCGAGAAAGATCCGAATCCGAATCGTCCGGCGCAGCGTCTAGTCAGGACGGAACCAAAACCGGCTCCACCGATTCCGGGGGGGACGCCAATGATATTTTGCAGCGGCTGATGAAGAAGCGTGAACAGGAGATGGGCAAATGACACTTCGATTTCCAACACTCCCGGTCTGGTTATGGACCGCAGGCCTTTTGGCACTCCCCTCGGCTTTCGCCCAGCCAGCCGAGGCTCCCGAGCCTCCCGCCCCCGAAAGAACGGAGGACGTCGTGATTCAAATTCCCGTGGCCCAGCCCGCACCGACAGGGGCGGACTTCGAAGCGGAGAACGCAGCCGAGCCCGAAATCGAGGCTCCCCCCGTGAACCAGGCAGCCCCCGATCAGGTCGCACCCGGGGATGAACGACCACGCACCGCGCCATCCGGCCGCTTCCCCGGCAGCAGCAACGATCGCCCCCAACGCACTCGCGCCCGCATTGGCCCAACACCAGACAGCGCTGTCGCCCTGCCGGAGCGCGACAATGCCCCGGCTGAGGAGCCAAACCTGCGCCTGAACTTCCGGGGTGTGCCGCTCGAGATGGTTCTCGACTACCTCAGCGACGCCGCGGGCTTCATCATCATTCTCGACACGGAGGTGAAGGGCAAAGTGGATGTCTGGAGCAACCAACCGCTGAACCGCAACGAAGCCGTCGATCTGCTCAATACCGTCCTCGGCAAGAACGGCTACACCGCCATCCGCAACGGACGCACCCTCACCATCGTCAGTCGCGATGACGCCAAAGGCCGAGATATTCCCGTCCGTTCCGGCAATGATCCCAACGACATTCCCAAGTCGGAGGAAATGGTCACCCAGATCATCCCGGTTCGATTCATCAACGCCGTCCAACTGACCCGCGATCTCCAGCCCCTGATCCCTTCAACCGCCACCATCGCCTCCAATGAGGGCGGCAACGCCGTGGTGGTCACCGATACCCAGACCAGCATCCGGCGTCTTGCGGAAATCATCCGCGCCCTCGATACCGCCATTTCCAGTGTCTCGGCAGTGAGGGTTTTTGCCCTGAAATACGCCGATGCCAAGGCTCTCGCGACCGTCGTCCGGGATCTCTTCACCTCGAATGACACCTCCAGTCGCGGTGGAGCCAACGGCCAGCAGCAGGTCACCCGAGGTTTTCAAGGGCCGGGAGGGTTCCCTGGCTTCGGCGGCCGCGGTGGCAATCCCGGCGGCGGTGCAGCCAGCGGCTCGTCCGGATCCTCACGGGTCTCCGCTCCACGGGTGGTCGCCGTCGCCGATGAGCGCAGCAACTCCCTCGTCGTGAGCGCACCTGTCGAACAAATGAGCCTGGTCGAAGAACTCGTCCAGCAAGTCGACACCAACGTCGAGGACATCACCGAGTTGCGCGTGTTCCGACTCAAGAACGCCGACCCCCAGGAAATGGCCGACGTGCTCGCCAGCCTTTTCCCCGACCCCACCACCAGCAACAACCAGAGCAGCCGCGGGGGTCAGTTGCGCTTCGGTGGCGGTCCGTTCGGTGGATTTGGCGGAGGCCGCCAGCAGTCCAACGACATGAGCTCCCGCCTTCAACAGCAAAGCAAGGTGACCGCGGTTCCCGATCCCCGCACCGGTTCGATCGTCGTCAGCGCCTCACGCGACCTCATGGATCAGATTGGCCAGATGATTGCGCAACTCGACGCGGACCCCGCCAAGAAGCAGAAGGTGTTCGTTTACTCCGTCGAAAACACCGATCCCACCGCCGTGGAGGAAATCCTTCGCGGGCTCTTTGAAGGCCAGAACTCCCGCAATCGGGGAAACAACGCCCGCTCCACCACCCGCCAGACGGGCAATCAACTGAACACCCGCGCCACCCAGAACCAGAATCAGGGCACCCGCAACACCGGGTTCGGCAACAATACCGGCGGCCAGTTCGGACGTTAGTCCGCCATCCCAGGCAACTCTTCGATGAAGCCACATTCCCATCTGTTCGGATCCTTCCTGGCCCTCGCCATGGCCCTGCTCGCCATGTCGGCCCTCGGCCAGGCCCAGCGAAGCGGGACCCGCGGAACCTCTAGCTATGTGCCAGCCACCGAGGTCGGCGAAGCCATCATCTCCAGCGACCCCGAAACGCGGAAGATCATCGTCGTCACCGACGACGAAACCGCGGCGTACATCGGGCAGGTGATCACCAATCTGGATCGGGCCGTGCCGCAGGTGCTCATCAAGGTGGTCTTCCTCGAGGTGACCTACCGCAAAGGCATCAGCCTCGGCATCGAAGGCAATTATCAGAAGGACATCGGCAACGGCTCGACGGGCGTGGTGAACCAGATCTTTGGCCTCGCCCAACAAGGCGGTACCCCGACTCCTCCGGGTGCCGGCATGTATCAGATGCTCGGCCAGGATTTCCAGGTCACCCTGCGTGCCATCGCCGAGGCCGGCAAGACCGAGGTCCTGTCCAGGCCTTCGATCCTGGCCCGCAACAACCAGCAAGCTACGATCACGGTCGGCCAGGAGGTTCCCCTGATCACCAACACCCGCTTCGATAACTTCAGCAATCAGATCAACTCCTACGAGTACCGCTCCGTCGGCATCATCCTCCGCGTCACTCCGTTTATCACCGATGACGGCCTCGTCGAAATGATCGTCGCCCCCGAAATCTCCAATCTCTCCGATCAAACCGTCGCGGTTTCCGTGGGCTTGAGCGCCCCCGTCATCAACACCCGATCCGCGGACACCGTGGTGGTCACTCCGGATGGACAAACCGTGGTCATCGGCGGGCTGATGCAGAAAACAGCGACGGAATCCGAAGGCAAAATCCCCTTCCTGGGCGACATCCCCGGCCTCGGCTTCCTGTTCAAGAACAAGAACAATGCCGGCACCCGGACCGAGCTCCTCATCTTTCTCACCCCACACATCGTCAAACGCCCGTCCCAGCTTGCCGGCATGACCAGTGCCGCGCGCAACAACCTCCAACTCGTTCCTCAGTCGTTCACGGAACAGGAGTTGGACCGTTTCCTGCTGGATATCCCCGAAAAGAAGACGGAGCCGGCTCCCAAGAAATCCCGGCGCACCCGCAAGACCGTGGAGCAATAGCCCCTCCGTCTGACTTTGCCTCCAGACTTCATCCCGGGCGACAGCCAGCAAAAAGCCCCGGCCTGAGCTGCCTGCGCGAACTCACCCGGGGCTTTGTCGTAAACGGGCCTGCCAGCTCAACCCACCAGCCGGTTGAGCGCGCTCACCACGGCCTTGATCGAGGCCAGCTCAATATTGGTGTCCACGCCGGCACCCCAGCGGGTGCGTCCGTCCTTCACCTTGACCTGAATGTAGGCGATGGCGGAGGCGCCTTCCCCGGCACTCAGCGCGTGTTCACTGTAGCTCGCCACCTCAAACATCGGCGTGCCGTCCGAGGTCAGCGCATGCACGAACGCCGCGATCGGGCCATTGCCCTGTCCCCGGATCTCGACCGCCCTGCCCGCCTTGTTCAGCTTGGCGACACAGCTCACATTGCCATCCACCGATTCCGTCCTGAATCCCACCAACTGCAGGGGCTGGATACGGTCGATGTACTCCTTCCAGAGCATCGCCTTCAATTCGAGTGCCGTGACTTCACGGCCCATGCGATCCACCTCGTCGTTCGCAATCGGGCCGAATTCCCGCTGCATTTCCTTCGGCAGTTCAATGCCGAATTCATCCTCCAACAGATAGGCCACCCCTCCCTTGCCCGACTGGCTGTTCACGCGGATCACTTCCCGGTACTCGCGCCCGATGTCGCTCGGATCGATGGTCAGATAGGGAATGTCCCAGGTCGCCGAATGACCGCCCGCCTGCCGGCTTTCCCATTCCCTCAGACCCTTCCGGATCGCGTCCTGATGGGAACCGCTGAACGCGGTGAACACCAGTTCGCCGCCATACGGCTGCCGTGGCGGAACCGTCATCCCGGTGCATCGCTCGTACACCTCCACCAGCCGGCTCATGTTGGAGAAATCGAGCCCCGGATGGATGCCGTTCATGTACAGGTTCAACGCCACCGTCACGATATCCAGATTGCCGGTCCGCTCACCGTTGCCAAAGAGCGTCCCTTCCACCCGGTCCGCCCCCGCCAACAATCCCAGTTCCGTCGCGGCCGTCCCCGTCCCGCGATCGTTGTGGGTGTGCAGGCTGATGATCGCCGCCTCGCGATGCTTCAGGTTGCGGATGAACCATTCGATCTGGTCCGCATAAATGTTCGGCATCGCCACCTCCACCGTGTCCGGCAGGTTCAGGATCAGCGGGCGTTCCTTCGTCGGCCCCCATTCGGCCATCACCGCTTCGCAGATCTCGACCGCAAACTCCACTTCGGTCGCCGAGAAGCTCTCCGGCGAATACTGAAAGCGGATGTTGGAACCCGCCAACCGGGGCAGACGCTCCTTGATCCAGCGGGTGCCCCGTTGCGCGATGCGAACGATGTCCGGCTTGTCCAAACCGAACACGATCCGGCGCTGGGCCGGCGAGGTCGAGTTGTAGAGATGAATGATCGCCTGACGCACACCCATCAGCGATTCCACCGTGCGCTCGATCAGGTCTTCCCGGGCTTGAACCAGCACCTGCACGGTGACGTCGTCCGGGATGCGCTTGTCTTCGATCAATCGCCGGAGGAATGCGAATTCGGTATTGGATGCCGCCGGAAACCCGACTTCGATCTCCTTGAAACCGCAGCGCACCAGGGCCTCGAACAGTTCCAGCTTCTGCGACACGTTCATCGGCACCGCCAGCGCCTGATTGCCATCGCGAAGGTCCACACTGCACCACATCGGAGGTGCCGTGAGGGTGCGGTTGGGCCATTGACGGTCAGGCAATTGAACCGGCGGAAAAGGCCGGTACTTCGATGCAGGTTGGATCAGCATGTTCGTCTTCGTTGTGTCTCGACCCCGGTCACCGTCGCTTCGGGCAGCGGAAAAGAAAAACCCGCCGCCGTCATGCGGCAGCGGGTGGTTCGAAACTGGTTTCAGTGATCGATCAGACCCCCCGCGCCGCGCCGCCAAAAAGCAGCGCCTCGGTAAGCAGCAGGGTGTTCAACGCGCGATTCACTGGGGCTGGTGTAGTGAATTCACCGCCCTCAGGTCAATCCTTTCGTTGGCAACACCTCCGGGCCCCCTAACCCGCTCCCGTCGACCTCGAGGTGGTGTCGCGTTCGACCAAGCATTGGAGAGGTTGGGACCGACAAATGGGATGAACAGGATACCCGGAAACCCAACCGTACCCCCAGCTCCTCCTGTCCATCGTGTTCATCCCGTCGCACTTCCGCGTTGAGCCCCGCAGGTCCCCCGGCTATAGCCCAGGGATGCATCCCCCTCGCCGTCTGCACACCCTCCTTGTGATCCTGGGTTTGATCACCGGAGTCGTGTCCCACGCTCAAAACGCACCCAAAACTCCCGTCGTCGAAGGCACACCCACGGCCGAAACCCCCGACGCCCACGGTTGGCACCATCTCTTCGACGGCAAAACCCTCAGCGGCTGGAAAACCTTCGACCCAGGCGGGTGGACCATCAACGCCGACGGCCACTTGGTCGGCAAAGGCCCCCGCAGTCATCTGTTCAGCCCGAAGACCTACAAAAACGTCCAGTTCAAGGCCGACGCCAAGCTCAACCACAAGGGCAATTCCGGCATGTATTTCCGGGCAAAACTCATGCCCGGCTGGCCCGACGGCTACGAAGCCCAGGTTGAGAACACCAGTCCCGATCCTCAACGCACCGGCAGCCTCTACAATCGGGCCAAAATGCTGGATCAACTCATCGCCGACGACACCTGGTGGACCCAGCACATCATCGCCATCGGCAACCGCGTCATCATCAAGGTCAACGACAAGATCGTCGTCGATTTCATCGATGAAAAACGCTCATTCCTGGAAGGTCATCTCGCCCTCCAGCAGCACGACCCCGGCAGCGTGGTCCAGTACCGCAACGTGATGGCGAAGGCCCTGCCCGAAGACGAAGCCGCCGCCCTGGCCATCGCCAGGAAGGACATGCCCGACCTCGGCGCCGAGCCCCTGGTCAAAACCCGGAAGTAACGCCTCGACAACGCCAAACGCCCGACCGGCGGCTGACTCAGCCAACCCGGTCGGGCGTGAAATTGAGAATCTTAATCGCTTCGTTGAACCGCTGACGTTGAAGCGCTTCAGCTCGGCCGACGGAATCCCAGCGGCGACGCCGTCGGAATCTCATGGGCACATGGCTGATTGGTCGGCGCGTCCGGTTGACGTTCGTTGGGCTGAATCAGGCCCTGTTTCAGCATCCAGGCTTCCACTTCTTCCCCGCTGATGTCCGGCAGCATGTGCCCGTTCACTTCCACGCACGGGCTGAGCGTCTGACCGCTCTTCTCGATCATCTCCGCCCGGTCCACCGGGTTGTTGATGATATCCCGGTCTTCGAACGGAAGGTCATATTTCTTCATCACGGCCCGAACCCCGTTGCTCCAACCACACCAGGGCTTCAAATAGGCGACAATCTTCGGCTTTTCCATAAATCTAAGGCGCGGACAGCATGGCACGTCTTCCGGCAGGCGCAACCGATCGCAGCAAAAGTCTCCGGGAAGCCCGCCCCTGCCCATGAACCGGTCGTCCGTAGCGGCGGGCGTCTCGCCTGCCGTAGAGGGGGGCGTCCCGCCCCCCGGAATCCCCGGTTCAAGGGCCGCGACCAAGTTGGTATCGAACAGGTGGCTCACCATGAACCTTCCGACTTCTGTCCACCCAGCCCATCCACCAATCTCCACACCTCATGCGCGTTCTCATCGCTCCCGACAAATTCAAGGGAACCCTCTCCGCTGAGGCCGTCGCACGCACGATCGCCCAGGGCTGGAGGAAGGTCCGCCCCGACGACGACATCCGCCTGCTCCCCATCAGCGACGGCGGAGACGGCTTTGGTCCGGTGCTGGGACGCCTACTGAACGCCCGTACCCAAAGCCTCATCACCTGCAACGCCGCAAGACAACCGGTTCGCGCCCGCTGGTGGTGGGTTGCCGAGAAGCGCCTCGCCATCATCGAGGCAGCGCAAGCCAATGGCCTCGCCCAGTTGCCCAAGGGCAGGTATCACCCGTTCGAGCTGGATACGCTGGGCGTGGCCCGGCCCCTCGAGTTCGCCCTGCGCAAGGGTGCCCAGCACTGCATCGTCGGAGTCGGAGGGAGCGCCACCAACGATGGAGGGTTCGGCCTCGCTATCGGTCTGGGTTGGGTGTTCCTCGATCGGGCAGGACAACGCATCCTCCGTTGGACCGATTTACACCGACTGGATCGCATGGTGCCTCCCGCCCAAGACAGTCCGGCCCGTCCGCGCTCTTCCGGTTCCGGAGCATCCGAACGCCTCCACCTGGATCCGCCCAACCCCTCGAACGGTTCTGCCTTATGCCGGGTTACCGTCGCCACGGATGTCGATAACCCGCTGCTCGGTCCGCAGGGCGCCACCCGAGTCTACGGCCCCCAGAAAGGCCTGACCCCCGCTGATCATCCGATTGCCGAAAAGAACCTCCGGCGACTCGCCCAGGTGGTCGAGCGCCAGTTGGGTTTCGACAGTTCGGCGCCCGGCGCGGGAGCTGCGGGTGGACTTGGATTTGGCTTGATGGCCTTCCTTGGGGCCGAACGCCGGCTGGGCTTCGACGTGTTTGCCGACTGCTCCCAACTGGATCGTCTGCTCAAGCAGTCCGACCTCGTCATCACCGGAGAAGGTTCCTTCGACGACCAAAGTCTCATGGGCAAGGGGGTCGGACAATGCATTCAACGGTGCAGCCGCCAGAAACGGCCCGTCATCGTGCTCGCAGGCCGTGTCGCCCAAGGCAACCAGGCTTCCAGCAACACCGTTCGGTGGTCCAAAGGGCTGTGTGACCTCACTTCCACCGAAGAAGCCATGGCCCGCCCAACGCCCTGGCTGAGACGCCTCGCCCACGAAGCCGCGCTCGCCTGGAATACCCAGGCCCGGCTTTCCAAAAGACCCCGATCGTGAGGACCGCGAGATACGCCCGCTGCACCATCGTCCTGGCGTTCCTCACCGCCGCGCTGTGGCTGGCTTTGGACGCACTCCGACCCAAAGCCGACTGGGTTCGCCTGGAGTGCGCCACCCAGGCGATCCCCGGCAGGCCATTCCCTGTGCGGGTGCATCTCGCCCAACCCGTCCCCGGCGGCAGCCTGGGGATCGATCTCCACTCCCATGATCCTTTGCGACGGGCATCCACCGTCATCGGCGTGTCCCGCACCTCCCTTCAGCCCCATCAGTCTTCGTATTCCCTCGAGATTCCCTTCCGTACCGGCGTCACCACCAAGGCCGTGCGCGCCGTCTTGTACCTGACCCCCTCCGGTGCCTGGAAGGATCGCAGCCGGTCCGCACTCAGCGACGACATCCCCGTGCTTTCTCAAAGCACTGGAGAAGCCAAAGCCCTACCGACGCTGGCCTTCGTCGATCTCTTCAACCAGAGCGGAGGCGCGATCGTGCACCGAACCCGCGTCGTGCCTCTGCGCATCCTGATCGCGGCCCTTTGGTGCGCCACGGTTCTCATCGTGTGGCCCCTCCCACCCCACCCCGCGCCTTCCCTGCCACGCACTCGATGGAGCGGTCTCCTGCTGCGACCCCGGGCTTTCGGCATCGTCGCCGCCTTCGCGTCGATCGCGGAAGCCTCCGATCTCAGTCGCTGGCTGGGTGAGGTCGCCCGTAGCGCGGCCTACCGGTTCTCAGCCTATGAGGCCCGGGAACCTGGACAGCAACTCGTCGCCGCCCTCCTGCTGGCCGGGGCCATGGTCACCACCGCGGTCTTGTTCCGCTCCCCGCTTCCCGCCTCGCTCCGCGTTGCTTGGGCTGCCCTGGCTCTCGCGCTGGGTTTGTTCGGCCTGGATTCCCTGTCCCTGCATGCGGTGGATGAAATCGCCGAAACCACCCTGTGGGACATACCCAGATTTCAGATCGCCCACCTTCTTTGCGCCCTGACGGCAACGATCGCCCTCTTCCGCGCCCGATCCCGCCGCGATCACTGAAACACGGCTTCCGAATCTCGGCTTGGACGTTGCCCCACCCGGTAGCCATTACGGGGACTAATTCTTCATCGCAACCAAATGTCCTATGCTCAGGTTCAAAAGATTCTATCGAACCAAAGTGTCAAGATATCCTTCAGAGTCGTATGGCTCTATGCCGCTTGGCTTTGCGCACCATTAAGGCCCTGGTGGGTCGGAAAGCTGCGAGCTTTTTTCTGAATTCAACTTATTCGATTTACATAATCCCTCCTCATCGTTTGAAGTGCGAAGTCAGATCCTCGTTCACGCCTCCTTCGCATGAATTTCCCAAACCAACACCACCGGTTATTCCCGGAACCACGCGCCTCCGCGCTGGGCCGATCGACACTGTTCACCCTGGCCTGGATGTTTGCCGCGTCCGCCGCGCTGCATCTGGGGACGCCACATTCCTCGGCTGATGACCTCCTGGACCCGGGCGCCAGCCCCGCCGCTTCCATTGCCTCAGCCACCACACAAGCGGGAGCAATGACTGGGACCGCATTCATCGGCTATCGGGTTTCCGGCGATGAGATCGCCCTGGAATGGTCGGGCACCGGTTTGCTTCAAACCTCCGAAAGTGTGACCGGACCGTGGGTAACGCTGTCGGAGGCCAGAAGCCCCTACGCAGCCGCCCGCGTTGGAGGGCTTCGGTTCTATCGGCTGGCATCCACGGACCACAGCGTTGTGGCATTGGATGCCACGACCATCCGGGTGGTTTACGACCGCTTGATGGGCTTGAGCGCCATCAATCCGTCGAATTATGCCGTCAGCGCTGACGACGGAAGCGGAGTTGGGATTCTCTCGGCACGATTCGGTCCTCTGCAAAGCATCGTGGATCTGGCCACCACCCCACAGGCCAATGCCGACTATCAGCTGACCATCAACAATGTTCAGGACAGCGCAGGGCAACCTGTCTATTTCGAAGGCCGCAAGTTCACGGGAAATCCCAAGGGTGCCGTGGTCAGTGCGGCCGCCACCTCGTCGACACGGGTGATCGTGGCATTCAACGAACCCATGGCGGACAACGCACTGGCTCCGCAGCATTACACCATCAGGGATTCCACCGGCAAATCCCTGGCTGTGACCGACGCCGACTTCGAAGGGCCTCTGACCATGGTGGTCGCCCTCACCACAGTCCCCCAGGCGAACCTGCTCTACACGGTCACCGTGGATTACGTCACCGACCTCGGAGGTGATCCACTGGCCACCAAGACAGCCAGTTTTCAGGGAATCGCCGGCCAACTCGCGCTTTCATTGGCCACTTCGACCCGCCCCACCGCACTGCTCCTCACCTTCAACGTGCCGATGTCGGACGATGTCCTCTCGCCGGCCGCCTATCGAATCACCCAGCTCAATGATCCCACGAAACGCCTGGAAGTCTTGCATGCCGCGTTCGTCGGGAGTGAACGGCGGGTGATCGAACTGACCACGGCACCACAGGCCAGCGTCAACTACGTCATCGGCGGACTCGATGCGACCACCCTCCGCGGCACCGCACTCCTCCTGCCTCCCACGCCGGGCGTCAATCTGTTCACCGGAAACAGTTCTCCCTCGGGCACGCCCGCCGAAACCGCAGCACCCCGCGTCGTCGGCGCCGCCTCCATCAGCACCAACCAGACCATCGTCGCTTTCAGCGAACCGATGTCGGCCAACGCCATCCTGCCCGAGCACTACGTCATCGTTCAGGAAAACGTGAACCCCGAGGCGGCTTTCCTGCGTGTCTACGCCGCCGAGTTCTACAAGCAGAACCCCAGCACGGTCCTCCTCACCACCAGCCCCCAAAACGAACTCACCTACCGCGTGACCGTGGTCAACGCCACCGACCTCGCCGGCGTCGCTCTCGCCCCCAAAGTGACCAGCCAGGGCGTGCTCGTGGATCCCACCTCAACCACCTTCCCCGGAACCCCTCCCATCGGCGCTCCCGACACCGACGGCGATGGCCTCTCCGATAATGTAGAGACCCGAGGCTGGATCGTCACCGTCAAGAACGTGGACGGCACGGTCACCTCCCGTGGGGTTACTTCCGACCCGGCCGTGGCCGACACGGACGGCGATGAACTCAACGACGCCCAGGAGGCCAACCTGCGATTCGACCCGCGCAGCATCGATACCGATGACGACCAACTGAGCGACTACGCCGAATTCAACGAGATCTACTCCAACGGTCTGGATCAGGACACCGACAACGACACGTTGGATGACTACCTCGAATTCTCGTTCTTCCGAACATCACCCCTCTTCGCCGACACCGACGGCGACCAGATCGGCGACGGCGACGAGATCATTGGCAACCGCAACCCGCGCGTGTCTGACCTGCCCCGGCCCGAGATCAGCGTCGGCGAGGTCAATCTCCAGCTGAACGTTCGATTCACCGAATCGAATGCCGAGCAACGCCGCGACCTGGAAACGAAAGCGGTCAACTCGACCCTGACCGCCAGCGAAAAGCGCACCTTCACCCGCCAGGACACGGTCAACATGGAAGTCCGCCTCGACGCAGGAACCAAGGACGGCGTGAACACGAAATTCTCCGAACCGGATGCAAACACCTACGTCCGCGGCGGATTCACCGTGGGCTTCACCTTCCAGCAGACCGATCAGTCCGAGGCGGAAACCCAGAAGGCCTACCAGCGTTCGCTCAGCACCGACCGCGAGGTGACCAAGGGCTTCACCGCGGAGCGCGAGGTCCAGGGGGCGGTCATGCAGGTCGCGGTCAACCTGCGGAACCTCAGTTCCCTCGCCTACCGCGTTAAGAATCTTCAGGTCACCGCCTTCATCCAGGACCCCCAGGACCACGGCCGCCTTACCCCGGTCGCCACCCTGCTCCCCGACCAGGAACCGGCCGAAGGATTCACGCTCGGACCCCTCGCCGCCGACCGCGGTCCCTTCATCTTCTCAAACACCACCATCGTCCCCACCCTCGTCGAGGCGCTGATGGCCAACTCCAGCGGGCTCATCTTCCGCATCTCCAACTACGACATCATTGACGAACGCGGCCGCAACTTCGCCTTCACCGGCCAGGAAATCATCGAACGCACCTCCCGGCTGGTCATCGACTTCGGCGGCGCCAGCAGCCTCCGCGCTCTCGTCAGCGGCGAGCCGTTCGACGAAATCCAGCCCGGCGACGAAACCGAGATCCATCGCGTCGCCACCAGCGCCGGACGCCCCATCGACGACACCAACGGGGATGGCAGGGTCGACCGTTTCCCCCGCGAACTATTCGATGCCAATGGCCAGTCCCTCGGCATCGATCGCAATGGCGACGGTGTGATCACCGGGGCTGACGACACCTTCGAGGCCGACACCGTGGTGATCTTCGACGGCGCAGGCAAGGAGGCGGGCATCAGCCTGCACCAGGCCATGTCCGCCATCGGATTGGTCCGCTATGACGAAGCCAGCACCCCCACCACCAACCTCACCGATGCCGCAATCCTCGGCAGCTACTCGACCATCATCCTCGACGGCCGGGAGAAGATCTTCCGCATCCGCGGCATCTCCAACGATTCCTTCAACCGGAAGTTCTGGGAAATCCTGACCCCGCTGGGTGTCGATCAGGTGACCGATCTCAACGATCTCATCCTCAAGTCCAACACGCCCGTCAGCCTGAATTTCGTTCAGGACCTCGACGGGGACGGCCTGACCGCCGATGTGGAATTCTTCCTCCGCACCTCGGACAGCGACCTTCCCGTGAGCACCACGGACCCGGCGCCACGCGGACGCGATACGGACAGGGACGGCCTCGATGACCGATATGAAGCGCTCATCGGCTGGACCGTGACCACGCCGCTTCGCACCTACAAAGTCTGGTCCTCGCCCAACCGCAAGGACTCCAACTTCGATGACCTCGGGCTGGATCTGGATCCGCTAAATCTTTATGACGGATCGGACGCGTTCGCAGCTCCGGGCGGTTGGATCGATCGCAATGGCAACAATCTCCGCGACGGCCTGACCGAGGTGACGCAGACCGGACCCGACGATTACGTCCTCGACCCGATTCGCAGGGATACCGATGGCGACGGCATCGATGACGCCAACGAAATCGTCGGCTTCTCCATCACCCGAATCACGGAT
>CAUJJW010000264.1 GCA_963205105.1 Verrucomicrobiota bacterium
GATCTCCAAAAACTCGACGCCGACGTTGTCGGTCGCCTGAGCCGAAACGGACATGAGACCCGACACGTTGGCGCCACTGGCCGGCGTGAGGATCGCGACCATGGGTGGCGCGGTATCCAATGCCGTGGCCGGCGAGGTGGCGGTGGCGGTGGCCGACCATGGGCCCGGACCGGCCACGCCCACAGCCCGAACCCGGTATTCATACGCCGTTGCCGGGGCAACCGTCGTGTCCTGATGGGCTGTGGACATGGCGGGTGGCACCAAAGTCACGGCAGCCCAGGTGATTTCTCCCAGGATGCGCCGCTCGAGTTCGTAGCTGCGGGTAAGCAAAACGTCGCCATTGAGCCACCCCAGGTTGATGGACATGAAGGGCTCCGACGACGTGGCGGGATGGGGAACCGCGGTGAGGTCGGTGGGGGCGGCCGGCGGAGTCAGGGTGCCGATTGGGGTGAGAAGGACAGCGCCCGCCTGTCCGGTGAGAGTATTGCGGCCCACGGTGGCCACCACGCGCTGGTCATTCAAAAGGCAGCCGTTGCCGGTAAGGACCCATCCAGCCGCGGCTGTCGCGGGATCGAGCAGGCCGCCCAGGGCATAAGTCCCCAGACCGTCGAAAAAGATGCCCGCGCCCTGCTCGCCCCAACCGACGTCGCCCAGGTTGTTGATGTCGTTCGCCACGGTGTACCGACTTGAGCCGGAGATGAATTCCCAGCCCACGCCCGGTTGGTAACGAAAGACGGAGATGATGTTGAGCGAGGTGGAGCGCAGAGAGGCGGAGCCAACAATTTGACCAGCGTTGTTCAGGGCCACTCCTCCGATGGGGTTGTAGTTCGCCGGGCCGCTCAGCCCGACATCCGCAAGCGTCGCGGTGGCAAGGTCGAAGGTCTGGGTTCCGGCGAGGATCACCCCGGCATCATGGATGTCATTGGGCGTGGCAAACCATCCGTACGCGGCGTCAAGCCCGACCAACCCTTCCGCATCCGAATAGAGCCAGCCAAAACCGAAGGGCGTCCCGACGATACCCGCCCTGGCGCCCACGATTTGTCCGAGGTTATTGATCCCGGTCGCGTAGGACGCGAGTTCACCCGGGAGCAGGGGAAGCACTTCCACCGCGTACGCGGAACCGCCGGGAGTCCAGCGGATGGCACGCCGGCCGCTCGGGAAGGTAGCGACGCCGACGATCACCCCGGAATCGTTGAGGTCTGTCGGGAAGGCTCCTGACGCGCCAACCGGAATGGGAAGAGTGGCCCATGCGCCGCCGGTAAAGCTGACCCAGGGAGTTGAAGCGCCGGTGGTGGGGTGAGTGCGCATGCCCACCACGGTGTTCGCGTTGTTCAGAGCCACCACGGAGCCCTCACCCAGAAACTGGAGGGAGTAGGCGGGTGGCCCCTCCGCCGCTCGTAAACCAGGCGTTCCCGCAAGGAGGCTCAGGATTCCGAGGCCCCATGTGGCCAACAACATCTTCTTGATAACGATTCCCAGAGCTGGGGTTTTCACTCAACCACTCTAAAGGAATCCCGGGAATGCGGTCTGTGACTTAGTCACGGCTAGGGTCGTGTCAGCGGAAAAAGCTTGTCGGGCCGTTTCACCCGGATACAGCCGCGCGACAACGCAATCGCGCCTTGCTGCGCAAAGGAGGACAGCAGCCTGCTCACCACTTCGCGCGCGGTGCCCAAGTCGGAGGCGATTTCTTCGTGAGTCGTGACAATTCTGGAATCCAACCCGGCCCTGTCGCGCAGATACTCGGCGAGACGATGGTCCATTTTCCCAAAGGCGATCGCCTCAACGAGGGTCATCACATCGATCAGCCGTTGCCCCATGTTGTCGAAGGCGTATTTCCGAAAGGTGTCACTGGAGCGAATCCAGTCGCGTGCCATCTCGCCGGGCAGGAGTACGGCGGTGACGGCTCCCTCGGCCTGGGCCGAAGCGCAGGCCTCGCGTGCGAGAAGCACGCTGAGCAGGTTGACCAGGCAGGTTTCGCCCGCCCGCACGTGATAGAGCGTGATCTCACGACCGTTCTCACCGATGCGAAACACCCGGATGCTCCCCGCCCCCACCAATCCCAACTGGTCGATCGCCTGCCCCTGGCGGTAGAACCGGGAGCGACTGGAGATCCTCGCCACACGCGCCACCTGCATCGCGCGCGCGCGCTCGGCAGCTGGCAGTTGGCCGATGAATTCAAATTGGTTCAGAACGTCCCCCGCAGTCATCGGCACCCCCACCCCGTTCGAACCGACATGTTCGGTCGAAAGGCACACCGCGGCGTTATTCGGTCATGCTGAATCGGATGCCCATTGGCGGGCGCATACGATCCCTCGAGCAAAGTGATGAATCCCACGCGAGCACCCTGCTGGTCTCCCCGCCTGGCGGATAGGGTTTTGGGATGGATGGCAACGACCTGATATTCCGCCGCCGCACAAGCCCCCAGATTCCACGCGAAACAGAATACCCCAGCCCGCACTCCGGCAACGCCGTCGCTCCCACCCACTCCGTTGCTTCCTTGACGCAGGGATTTCAACCGCCCGCCCAGTAGACACCCGCGGCTGCCTCCCCTAGGCTGGCTTGCTGCCCGACAGGCAGAAACAGACACCATGGGCCAGGATGTCATCCGGATCGGCGGGGCGCGTGAGCACAACCTCAAGAACGTTTCGCTCACGATTCCTCGCAACCGACTCGTCGTGTTCACCGGGCTGAGCGGCTCCGGGAAGTCCTCCCTTGCCTTCGACACCCTCTTCGCCGAAGGGCAGCGCAAGTACGTCGAATCCCTCTCCGCCTACGCCCGGCAGTTCCTCGATCAATTGCAGCGTCCCGAAGTCGATTTCATCGAGGGACTCTCCCCCGCGATCGCCATCGAGCAGCGCACCTCCGCCTCCAATCCGCGCTCCACCATCGCCACCACCACCGAGATCTTTGACTTCCTCCGACTGCTCTACGCCCACGCCGGCCAACAACACTGCCCCGACTCCGGCGAACCCATCCGCCGCCAAACCACCAGCGACATCATCGACCGTATCCTCTCCCTGCCCCCGAGAACTCGCCTCATGGTCCTCGCCCCTGTCGTCCATGCCCAAAAGGGCGAGTTCCGGGACGTCCTGGACCGCCTCGCTCGCGAAGGTTTCGTCAGGGCCCGGGTCGACGGCACTCTCTCGGATCTCGCCGAAAACACCCGCCCCCGTCTCGACCCCAAAAAGGCGCACGACATCGAGGTCGTTGTGGATCGTCTGGTGGTCGAGGACCGGGTGCGGGGACGGCTCACCGACTCGGTCGAAATTGCCCTGAAGTGGGGCGAGGGCACGCTCATCGCCCTGCACCAGCCACCCGCCAGTCCGACCCCCGACGTCTGGACCGAGGATCGCCATTCGAACCGCAATTTCAGCAAGGCCACCGGCCGCAGTTTCGAGGTGCTGACCCCGCGCCATTTCTCGTTCAACTCCCCGCACGGAGCGTGCCCCGTCTGCCAGGGGCTCGGCCAAAAGCTCGTCTTCGATCCCGACCTCATCATCCCCGACCCCTCCAAGTCGTTCGAGACCGGCGCCGTCCTGCCCTGGCGCCGCGGCGGCAAGCGGATGGTGGTCTATTACAAGGCCCTGCTCCGCGGCATTGCCGCTCACACCGGCCACACCATGGAAACTCCATGGCGCGATCTGCCCGAAACCGTGCGACACTTGGTCCTGCACGGCTCCGGTGAAACCCCCATCCCGTTCACTTTCCTCAAAGGCGGAACCCCCAGCCGAGTCGAGCGCCCGTTCGAAGGCGTCATTCCCCACCTCCAACGCCTGTTCCAGGAAAGCGAAAGCGAATTCACCCGCAACCGTCTCAAGGGGTTCATGTCGCCCACCGACTGCGACGCCTGCCACGGACAACGCCTCAGTCCCACCGCGCTCGCCGTGACCGTCGGCACCCACGAACACCAACAGCGCTTCCGCCCCGGCCATCAACGCGCCATTCCGGGCCTGTCCATTATGGACACCTGCGCGCTGTCCATCGATCAGGCCGCCGCCCTGTTCGAAACGCTCGAGTTCCCAGCCACCCAGCAGACCATCGTCGGGGATGTGCTCCACGAGATCCGGTCCCGACTCGGATTCCTGCGCAAAGTCGGCCTCGGCTACCTGACACTCGACCGAGAAAGCGGTACCCTGAGCGGCGGCGAAGCCCAACGCATCCGCCTCGCCACCCAGATCGGCGCCGGCCTGGTGGGCGTCCTCTACATCCTGGATGAACCCAGTATCGGCCTCCACCAACGCGACAACGATCGCCTCCTGGAAACCCTCATCCGCCTCCGAGACCTCGGCAACACCGTGCTCGTCGTCGAACATGACGAGGACACCATCCGACATGGCGATTACATCGTGGACCTCGGCCCCGGCGCCGGCGTCCACGGCGGAGAGATCGTCGCCGCCGGCCCGCTTCAGGACATTCTCGACAATCCAAAATCCCTGACCGGCCGCTACCTCCGAGGCGAACTCTCCGTGCCGGTTCCCCGCCGGCGTCTCGCCCCCTCCAAGGACCGCGGCTGGATCGAAGTCCTCGGCGCCACGGAAAACAATCTTCAGAACGTCGACGCCAGGTTCCCTCTGGGCAACCTCACCTGCGTCACCGGGGTCAGTGGCTCCGGCAAGAGCACCCTCGTCGACGACATCCTCCGGCGCGCCCTGAGCCGCCATTGGCACAATTCAAAGGAACGCCCGGGCGCCCATCGCGAAATCACCGGCATCGAACGCCTCGACAAGCTGGTGGTCATCGACCAAAGCCCCATCGGCCGCACGCCCCGCAGCAACCCGGCCACCTTCACCGGCCTCTTCAACGAGATCCGCGATCTGTTCTCGGAGCTTCCAGCGTCGCGCGTGCGCGGCTACGGGCCTGGACGTTTCAGTTTCAATGTCAAAGGCGGCCGCTGCGAAGCCAGCGAAGGCGACGGCGTGCTCCGGATCGACATGCATTTCCTCCCACCCGTCGATGTCATTTGCGAAAAATGCGGAGGCAAGCGCTACAATCGGGAAACCCTCGAAATCGCCTACAAAGGCCTGAACATCGCCGATGTCCTCGCCCTCACCGTCGACGAAGCCATCCCCTTCTTCCGCGCCATTCCCAATCTTCACGACATCTGTTCCACGCTCGCCGAGGTGGGCCTTGGTTACATACGGCTGGGCCAGGCCGGCACCACGCTGTCGGGCGGCGAAGCCCAACGCCTGAAGCTCGCCACCGAACTCAGCCGCAAGTACACCGGCCGAACCCTTTACCTCCTGGATGAACCCACCACCGGCCTCCACTTTCATGACGTCGCCAAATTGCTCGAGGTTCTCTTCCGCCTCCGCGACGCCGGCAACACCCTGATCGTCATCGAACACAACCTCGACGTCATCAAGACCGCTGACTGGGTGCTCGACCTCGGCCCCGAAGGCGGTTCCGGCGGCGGCCGGATCATCGCCGAAGGTACCCCCGAACAGATCGCCGCCTGCGAGACCTCCCACACTGGCCGCCATCTCCAACGCCACCTCCGCCCTTCTTCCGCGTCCTCATGAACCGCTTCCTTCCCCGCCTGCTCGCCGCGCTGTTCCTCGCGCTCGCCTTCCCATCCGGCGCCCAGTCGCCGGCCGAGCGCATCGCCTTCGACGCCGCGGTGCGATCCCTTCAGTCGGGTTTCGCCGAGAAGGCCGCCACCGACCTCGCCACCTTCCGCGCCCAGAACCCGACTTCCTCGCTCGTTCCCGATGCCGTACTCCTGGAGGCCCGGGCCCGGACCGAGCTGGGCCAACTCGATGCCGCCATCCGCTTGCTGGAGGAACGGCTCGAAAGCATCGGCAGCCTCAAGGACCAAGCCCTCCATTTTCTGGGGGAAATCCAGCTGCGACGATCCGACTTCGCCGCGGCCGCCAAGGCCTTCCACCGACTGATCCGAGAGACCCCCAATTCCAGCCTCCTGCTCAAGGCCAGCTTCGGTGAAGCCCTGGCCCGGTTCCGATCCGGCGACTACGCCGCCACCGCCGCGCTGCTTTCCGTCCCGACCAACGCATTTCCGATTGCGGCGACCGCACAACCAAACGACGAGCTGGCGGTTCGAGGAAGCCTGCTGCTCGCAGAAGCGTACCTTCGCGCCGGCAACGCGAAAACCGCCGCCGCATCGCTCGACAGCCTCACCAACCGGCCACTCACTCCCGTTCAAGCCTGGGAGCGCCAGTTTCTGGTCACCTCCCTCCTGCTGACCAACCAACAGGCGCCCCGCGCCATCGAAGCCAGCTCCAACCTGCTCGTGCTCGCCCGGGCCGCCGCCTCCCGCGACCTCGTCGCCCGCAGCCATAGCACACGCGCCGATGCCCTGCTCCGTGCCTCCAAAAACGCCGAGGCCTTCAACACCCTCACCAACAACCTCTCCGACGCCACCCCGGCCGAATGGCGCAGGGACGCCCTCCTCAGCCTGTCCCAGATCCCTCTCGCCCCTCCCCTGATCGATAACGCCATCGCCCTGTTCTCAGCCGTCGCTGGTCGGGCCTCCAACGATCTCGCCGCCGCAGCCGCACACGTCGCCGTCGCCGAGCTTCGCCTCCAACAGCACTTCGCCGCCCCCGCCACCCCGCTGGCCTCCAACTCCATCGCCGAGGCCCGCATCCTCCTCTCCGGAGTCCTGTCCAACGCCCCCTCGCCCACCGTCGCCGGCCGTGCCTGGTACGGACTCGGCTGGTGCAACTTGGTCGCCGATCAGCCGGGTCCCGCCTTGCAGGCCTTCCAGCAGGCCGCCCAACTCCTCCCTCCTTCCACGGCCCAGGCACTCGCCCACTTCAAGCTGGGGGATGCCTACCTCCAAATCACCAATTACGCCGCCGCCCTCACCAACTACCTTAAAGTCATCAAAGATTACGCCGGAACCCCCGCCATCCGCGGGAGCGTCCGCGAACGGGCCCTCTACCAGGGCGCCCTCGCCGCCCTGGAGTCCGGAGAAAAAGATCTCGCCGCCGACCTCGCCAGCCGGGCGGTTCTGGAGTTCCCGGAAGGCACCTTTCGCGATGACACCCGTGTCCTCTACGGACAGGCGCTCGCCCGCCTCGACCCGCCCAACCGCGCCCGTGAAACCCTGGAACGTCTCTCCGGCCGGTTGGTCGATTCCCCAGCCCTCCCGGATCTTCAACTCGCGGTGGCACGCTCCTACCTCCGGGAACGCAATTGGACGCCCGCCCTCCAACAACTCAACGACTGGACCCGCACTCATCCGACCCACCCCGGCATCGCCCGCGCCGAATTCGAACGGGCCTGGGCCGCCTTCAAAGCCGGTGAGGAGGACAAAGCCTACAGCGCCTACACCAATTTCCTCGCCCGCTTCCCTGACGACCCCAACGCGCCCCAGGCGCAGAGTTGGGTCGCCGACCACCTCTATCGCATCGGGAACCACGCCGCCGCTGAAGGCAGTTACCAGCTCATCTTCCAACGCACCAACTGGCCCGTCTCACGCCTCACTTTCGAAGCACGTCTCATGGCCGGCCGGGCCGCATTCGCCCGCCAGGGTTACAAGGACGCCAAACCTTATTTTCGCTGGCTCATCGCCCATGGCCCCCCCGCGGTGACCAACTCACTGATTCCACCCGAACTCGTGGCCCGCGCTTATTTCGCCCTCGGCGATGCCTTCCTCCTCGATCCGGAGTCCGATGACAAACTCACCGACGCCATGAACGCCTTCGTGTATGTCATCGAAAAGTTCCCCGAACACCGCGAGTCGGTCCTCGCCCAGGGCAAGCTGGCCAATTGTCATCTCCAGCGCGCCGAACTGGATCCTTCCCAGGCTCCCGCCGCCTACGCCGAGGCCGCCCGCCTGTATCTGGAGATCCTCAAAGCCCCCACCGCCGACGTCGCCACCCGCAGCCAGGCCGAGGTTGGTCTGGCGCTGGTCCGGGAAAAACAGGCGGCACGCGCCACCGGACCCGAACTCGAACAGCTCCAGAAGGAAGCCCTCGAACGCCTGCTCAGCGTGTTTCACGGCGGGAATTTGCGCCCCGGCGAAACCGCCTCCGCTTTCTGGCTGAACCGAGCCGGCGTGGAAGCCGCCCGCCTCGCGGAAAGTCTCGGCCTCCGCGAACAATCCGCCGCGGTGTACGACACCCTCGCCCACACCTTCCCAGCCTCCGCCGCCGCGTTCCAATTGCGCGCCACCCAACTCCGCACCACCCGCTGAATCCAATGAAGGATCGTGTTCAGGACTGGCTCTCCCACCCCTGACCCCGATAGTTTCACGCCCCGGCAAACCATCCCCTGCCCCGCGTGAAACTCCAACTCCTCGACTGGGTCATCGTCGTCGCGTCGTTGCTCGTCTGCTTTGTTCCGTCCCTCTTCTTCGGCCGCCGGGCCGGCAAGAGCACTTCGGAATTCTTCGCCTCCGGACGTTCCGTCCCCTGGTGGCTCGCCGGCCTCTCCATGGTCGCCACCACCTTCAGCAGCGATACCCCCAACCTCGTCACCGACATCGTCCGCCGGCAGGGCGTCGCCGGAAACTGGGTCTGGTGGGCCTTCGTCCTCACCGGAATGGCCACCGTCTTCTTCTATGCCCGGCTCTGGCGCCGCTCCGAGGTGATGACCGACCTGGAGTTCTACGAGATTCGCTATTCCGGCAAGGCCGCCAGTGTCGTCCGCGGTTTCCGCTCCATCTACCTGGGCCTGTTCTTCAACTGCGTCATCATGGCGACCGTCAATCTCGCGGCCTGCAAGATCGCCAACGTGCTCTTCGGCATGTCCCGCTGGGAAACCCTCCTCATCGTCGGCGTGCTCAACGTCGCGTTCGCCGCCCACTCCGGCCTCTGGGGTGTTCTGGTCATCGACATGATCCAGTTCTTCATCAAGATGACCGCTGTCATCGCCGCCGCCTATTTCGCCGTCGAACACGTCGGCGGCCTCGGCGTCTTGGTCGAGAAACTCTCCCAACCCCTCCCAGGCCCCGACGGACAAGGCACGATTTCCTACCTGAACTTCCTTCCGGACTTCACCAACAACTGGGATCTCGCCGTCGCCATCTTCGTCATGCCCATCGCCGTCCAGTGGTGGGCCACCTGGTACCCCGGAGCCGAACCCGGCGGCGGCAGTTACATCGCCCAACGCATGCTCGCCTCCAAATCCGAAAAGGACGCGCTCGGGGCCGTCCTGTTCTTCAACGTCGCCCACTACGTCCTCCGCCCCTGGCCCTGGATCCTCGTCGGCCTCTGTTCCCTCATCGTCTACCCCCAGCTCTCCGACATCCAGGCCGCCTTCCCCAATCTCGACCCGTCCATGCTCGGCCACGACATCGCCTACCCTGCGATGCTCAAATTCCTTCCCGCCGGCTTCATCGGACTCATGGTCGGCGGCCTCATCGCCGCCAATTCCTCCACCATCCTGACCCACCTCAATTGGGGCGCCTCCTACCTCGTCCACGATTTCTACCAGCGCTTCGTCCGTCAGGGCGCGCCGGACAGCCACTACGTGTTCGTCGGCCGCCTCACCACCGTCGGCCTGTTCGTCGCCTCCGCCGGCATGGTGTTCCTGCTCGATAGCGCCAAGGACAGTTTCGACATCATCCTCCAGGTCGGCGCCGGCACCGGCCTCCTCTACCTGCTCCGCTGGTTCTGGTGGCGCATCAACGCCTGGTGCGAGGTCGCCGCCATGGTCAGTTCATTCGGCGTGTCCGTCCTCCTCCTTCTGCTCAAGAAGCAGGGTCTCTTCGTCCCCGGGACCCACATCGCCCTCCTCCTCACCATCGCCGTCACCACCGTCTGCTGGGTCCTCACCGCTTTCCTCGCACCCCCCACCGATCAAGCCACCCTGATCGCGTTCTACCGCAGGGTCCGCCCCTTCGGCCCCGGGTGGCGCGCCATCCGCGAAGCCGCCGGCATCGCCGCCGACGACACCGCCTCGCGCCATGAGAACATCCCGCTCGCACTGCTCGGCTGGTTCAGCGGCTGCATCGTCGTGTGGTCCTCCTTGTTCACCGTCGGCAGCTTCCTCTACGGACGACTCCCCCAGGCCGCCCTGCTCTTCGTCGTGTTCCTGGTCAGCGGCTTCACCCTGCTCCGCGTCATCAACCGCCTGTGGGACCGCCCGACGGCCGGCTGATCGCCGTCAGGTCGGACAAACGCATTTTCTGCCGGCCCGCTCCGTCGAAATTCGACGGGGCCAGCCATCGCTCCAACGCGCGCTCCAGATCCGGCCATTCCGAGTCCAGAATCGAGAACCACGCGGTGTCCCGACTCCGCCCCTTCACCACCGCCGCCTGCCGGAAAAGCCCTTCGAACCGGAATCCCAACCGCTCCGCAGCCACACGCGATGGCGCGTTCAAGGCGTGGCATTTCCACTCGTAACGCCGGTAGCCCCGCGCAAACGCGTGTCGCATCATGCAAAGCATCGCCTCCGTCGCCGCCGGCGTCCGCTGAAGCAACGGCGAAAACCCGAGATGGCCCACCTCGATCACCCCGTTCGGCGGATCGATCCGCAAATACGCCGCCACACCCGTCGCCCGCCCCGTCGATGCATCGACGATCGCGTAAAACAGCGGGTCCGACGCCTTCGCCATACCTTCCAGCCAGGCCCGATATTCGCTCCAGCCGGGGAACGGACCATACGGCAGGTAGGTCCACATCCTCCCCTCCGCATCCAGGGCGTTGGCCGCATGAAGATCAGGGCCGTGTCGCTCCGGATCGAGCGGCTCCAGCCTGCAGTAACGGCCCGGCATCGCCGTTCGCTCCGGCCATGCCGCCGGCTTCCAATCCGGCAGCCGGCGCCCCAGCGGCTGCCCCAGTTCGTTGAAATCTTTCGACATCTCAAACCCCCTTGCGCTCAGTTCGCCGACTTCACCGCGTCATATTCCAGGATGCGCGACGGCATTTCCCCCCCGGTCCCGAGCAGATACCGCTCGAACCATTGCAGCATCCGCAGGTGGTAGTCGTACCGCGCCGCAGCTTTGCGATTCCCGTGGCCTTCCCCCGGATACAGCACCAGCCGCACCGGCGCCTGACTTCGCAGTTTCAAGTGCCGATACAGTTCTTTCGATTGCCCCGGATGCACCCGCGGGTCGTCCGCCCCATGCAGGATCAACAGCGGCGTCCGACTCTGCCCGGCATGGAAAATGGGACTTCGTTCCAACAGAAACTGCCAGTCCTCCCACGGCCGTTTCCGGGCATGCACCAGGAATTCTTCATCCGGAATATCGGTGGTCCCCACCTTGGAAATCTTGTCGCTGATTCCCACGAACATGACGCCCGCCGCGAAACGCTCCGAGAACTTCGTGCTGCACCACGCCGTCGCATAGCCTCCATAGGATCCGCCGGTCACCCCCACTTTCGCCCGATCCACCAACCCCAGCCCAACCAGGTGATCCACCGCGTCCACCAGATCATCAAACTCCTTACCCGCCGCATCCGCCTGTCCCAGCTTCGAAAACGCCACGCCCCGCCCCGTGCTCCCCCGGTAATTCGGATAAAACACCGCAAAACCCCGCGCCGACGCCACCTGCCCCGGAAGGCTGTAGCTCGTCAGCCATCCATCGCTGACATGCGATTCCGGCCCGCCGTGCACCGATAGAATCAACGGCACCTTGGCTCCGGCCACCTCCTCCAGCGGCCGGATCAGAATCCCCTCCAGTTCCACCCCGTCCCTGGCCCGGTGTCGCACCACCTCCTGCCGTGCCAATCGAACGCCGGCCAGCCACGGATTGCTGTCCGTCCGCCGGCGCAGTCGACCATCAGCCTCACGGGTAAAAATCTCCGCCGGATGGCCCGGCGCCGAACCCACCACCGCCAGCCCATCCGAGGCGGCGGCAACACTCAGCCCTGTCACCACCGGATGGCCCGGCTCGCTCAACACCTTCGGCGCCTGACGGCCGGTCACGTCGATTTCCTGGATCGACGTGAGAACCCCCTGCCCCACCACGACCCAAAGCCGCCCCGCATCACGCCAACCGAAACCCACCGCATCCGACAACCATCCGGCCGTCAAATCCCGCGGTTTGCCACCCGCCGATGACACCACCATCAGACGCCCAGCCGACGGATCATGCAGATCTTCTCCAGCAATCATCGCGAGTTGCGAACCGTCCGGACTCCACTCCAACGCCTCCAGTTTGCCCGAGTGATCCACCACCGCCTGTTCGGCGCCCGAACGTGCGTCCACCACCACCACCCGCTGACGCATCAAACCATCGTCCACCGACGGCGTCGGGGTCACCGACAACGCCAATCGGTCATCCACCGGACTCCACCGCACCTGCCGCACCGAGCCCGTCACCGATAGCGCCGTCTGATTCGTGGCCAACGTATCGAATGGTTTCGCCACCCAGACCCGTCCATAGCGCCAGTCTTCCTCGAAAATCTCCTGCTTGAACCCCTTCTCCTTCAGCTTCTTCACCGCGTCGTCCTCGGGTTCCCCCGCCAACAGCGCCACCCGCCCGCCATCCGGTGAGAAGGAGTACGCCCGAATGTCGCTCTTCAGGGACACCGCCAACCGAGCCTCCCCACCATCCAGGGGAATGAGATACAGACTCTTGAACTTGTCGTCCCCCCGCTTGGCGAGGAAGGCGATCCCCTGCCCATCCGGTGTCCAATCGGGTTTCTCCACCGACACTTTCCCTGTGATGAACGGCCGCTGAACCCCAGTCCGCGCGTCGAGAACCCATAACTCACTCCAGGCTTCACCATCGTCGTCGACGCCCGGTTTCCGCGGCTGGGACACCAGGTGGGCGATCTGCCTGCCATCCGGCGACATCGCGATCTCGGTGACCGCCCGGAGGCTGGCCACTGTGGCTGGAGTCCATACGCTCGATTCCGCACCACCCGCCCTGCCCACGCCCGCCCCCAACAAGGCCATCAGGAATCCCAAAGCGGCGGTCCAGCACCCACCGCCTACCACTCGAAACGCGCTCATGCGCCCAGTCTGCGACCCCGTCGGGATTTCTGTCACCCCCGGAGGCGTTCATGAGCTCGTTTGCCGAATCCGCCACCCGCGGATAGTGTGGCCCATATCCAACGAATCCTGTGGCGCCGCCCGCGACGTCGACCTCAGGCTTCTACCGAAATCACGTATGGCCCAGGCAATCATGAATCCGGACGATGTCCGGCGCTTCGCCGATGAGTTGAAGCGTTTCAACACCGAGCTCCAAACCGGGATGTCCTCCCTTCAGGCTCGATTCATCGCCCTGGGAGACACCTGGCAGGATCAAGAACATCACAAATTCGCCGAGGAATTCCGAACAGCGATGCGTTCGTTGAAGCACTTCATCGAAGCCTCCAACCAGCACACCCCCTATCTGCTGCGCAAAGCCCAACGCATCGAGGAATACCTCAACCAACGCTGACCGTCCGCCATGCCCGAGATCGCTCAGGTCAGGTCGATCGAAACGCTGGACGCCTTCCGCGCCAGCCTCGTCGTCTTTCACGCCAAGGCCCGCCCGGTGTTGGACGAAATCAGCTCGGACCTGAGGCGCACCCAACTCTGGCTCGAAAGCGACCGGCTTTTGCATTGGCAGCGGGAGGTCGTCCGCCGTACCCGCGTTCTCGAAGCCGCCCAGCAAGCACTGCTCAGCGCCCGCATCGCCACCTTCAAGGATGTCACTCCCATCGAACAGAACGCCGTCCACGCCGCCCGCCGCTCCCTTCAGGAGGCCGAGGAACATCTGCGCACCGTGCGTCGGTGGATTCGCGACTTCGGACCACGCACCGAAGTCCTTGCCCGCCAATTCGGTTCCCTGGATTCCGTGCTCTCCCATGATATGCCGAGGGCCATCGCCTGGCTGACCCAAGCCGTCCGGCTGCTCGAAGACTACGCGGAACGCCGGTCCGCCCACCCTGCACTGGCGGCATCCTCCGAGGTTCCATGGCCCGAGCTGCCCACCGAAACCGCCGCCCCCCCGGAATCCGAGCCCACCCCATGAGCATCGCCGCCAGCCGTTCCCGGCTCATCGCCCTCACTCGCGAACTCGCCCAGCACTGGCAGACGACCCGTGAAGCCTGGACGGATGCCAAACGCGACGAATTCGAACGCACCTACCTCGTCAACCTCTTCACCGCCGTCGATCGCGCCGGAAATGCCCTGGAACAACTGGATGAAGTCGTCACCCGCGTCAGGAGGGACTGTGAGTAAGCCCTGCCCCAGTCCCGACCAGATCCTCCAATCCCTGGACCGGCTGCGCGCCCTCGCCGGTGAAATCGCCGCCCGCCACGGCCAAACCATTGCGGGAGCCCGGGAACGAGATCGCCTCGCCCAACGCCGCGCCGAGGCCGCCGCCAAAGCCACCGAGGAACAGATCAAGGCCGGCCTCGCCCAGGCCCAACGCGACCTCGAGGAAGCCGTCACCAATGCCCACGCCCGCGCCCGCCATCGGGCTACCCTGATCCGCCAAGCCCAGGTCACCGTCCGGAAGGCAGCCGCCCAGCGTGCCGACGCCGAGGAAGGCAAACGCAAGTTCGAGATCCAGCGGGACATGCTCCGCGCCACCCGCAAACGCGATGCCGGGCTCGCCGCCGCCAAGTCGGATTTCGACACCTTCAACGCATCCCTGGCGGCACATGAAGCCACCCTCCTCACCCTCGAACAGGAAGCCCATCGCCTGCTCGGAGTGTACGGACGAAAACTCACCCGCCGCCTCGCCCACGCCCACGAAACCGCCCGGCCCGACCTCTTTCCCACCGAGGAAATGCTGGCCAGCAGCCTCGCCGGCATCCTCGAATCCACCCAGGCCGACCTCGTCCGCTTCGGCAAGTTCTTCCTGCCAGCGCTCTCCCGTGCCTGGCCCGTGACGCTGATTCTCGTCCTCTCACCCGTCGCGGTCCTCCCGGTGCTCCAATACTTCCGCATCACGTCCCCCTCAGCCCCCGAACTCGCCGGTGCCGCCGCCGGCCTCGCCCTCCTCGGGTTGGTCCTTCATTTTGCGGGCCGACACCTCTGCCTGCCCGCCGCCCAACGCATCATCCAGGGCATCGGACAAGCCCGCGTGCTCCTCCACGCCAGCCGGGAAAAATCCGCCGAAACTTTCCGCGACACCAACGCCCGATTCGAGGAGGAGTTCGAGGAGGTCTCCCGAAAAAGCCATGAAGCCTGGAGCGACCTCGCCACGTGGCTCGAAAACAACCGGGGTGCCCTGCCCGCCCAGGTCGATGCCCGCGCCAACCGAGCCATCGCCCGCAATCAACTGAACCTCCAACACCGCCTCGAACGGCTCCAGGCGCTCCACTCCACCCATGGCGACCGGCTCCAAACCCAAATCCAGGAACGCCTCACCCACGCGCGCCGCGAGGCCGACCGAACCCGGGAAAGTGCCGCCCAGGAACAATCCGACGCCCTCGGCAATCTCGATGCCGAATGGACCCGTGACGCCATCCCGCTCCTGGAAAGCCTCGACTCCCTGCGGGACCACGAGAACCACCCAGCCGGTGATCGCATTCCCCACACCCCTGCCTCCTGGGTCCCTCCCTCCAGTTTCTCCCCGACCATCCGGTTTGGAGATCTCACCGCCCATCTGGACGAAATCCTCGAGGCCCTCCCGCTCGGCGCCCTCCGCACACCGATACCATCCGGCCATTGGTCCCTTCCCCTCCTGCTCCAGTTCCCCTCCCAAGGTTCACTGCTCATCGAATCGGATGCCTCCCAACGCACCCTCGCCCTGGGCACCCTGAATCACGTCGTTTGCAGGCTCCTCGCCAATGCCCCGCCCGGCCGCATCGCCTTCACCGTCTATGATCCCGTGGGTCTCGGTCAAAGTTTCGCCGGCCTCACCCACCTCGCCGACGAAGCCGAACACCTCATCCATGGCCGCATCTGGACTCAATCCACCCAACTGGAGGAACGCCTCGGTGATCTGAATGACCACCTCGAAAAGGTGATCCAGATGTACCTGCGCAACGAATACCCCACCATCGCCGAATACAACGAGCAGGCGGGCAACATCGCCGAGAAATACCGCTTCCTCGTCATCGCCGATTTTCCTTCCGGTTTCACCGACCTCGCCCTGCGCCGGCTTCAGTCGATCGCCACCACCGGCGCCCGCTGCGGCGTCTTTCTGCTGGTCCACCGCGCCCTGGGACAGCCGTTGCCAGCGGATTTCCCGATTCAGCCCTTCCGACAATCCGCCCTGCGACTGACCCTGCCCTCCGCAACCAGCGCCCAACCGCCGCTGCTCAACGATCGCAGCGTTCCCGGCACCAGCCTCCGGCTCGAACCTCCGGCCTCTACCGAGTCCGTCACCGCCTTCATCCATCAGGTCGCCCACGCCAACCGCGATTCCAATCGCGTCGAGGTTCCCTTCGCCCAGATCGCTCCGACGCCCGAACAATTCTGGAGCCTCGACACCGCCTCCGAATTGCGGGTCCCCATCGGCCGCACCGGCGCCACCAAGCTCCAATACCTCGCCCTCGGCAAAGCCACCCGCCAACACGCCCTCATCGCCGGGAAAACCGGCTCCGGCAAATCCACCCTCTTCCACGTCCTCATCACCAACCTCTCCCTCTGGTGCCGCCCGGATCAGGTCGAATTCTACCTCGTCGACTTCAAGAAGGGCGTCGAATTCAAGTGCTACGCTACTCACCGACTGCCCCACGCCAGGGTCGTCGCCATCGAAAGCGACCGCGATTTTGGCCTCAGTGTGCTGCAGCGGCTTGACGAGGAACTGCGCCGCCGAGGCGAACTGTTCCGTGCCGCCGAAGTCCAGGACATCGCCGCCTACCGACGCACCGCCGCCGCCCTCCCCATGCCCCGCGTCCTCCTGCTCATCGACGAATTCCAGGAGTTCTTCGTCGAAGAGGATCGTATCGCCCAAAACGCCTCGGTGCTTCTGGATCGCATCGTCCGTCAGGGCCGGGCCTTCGGCATCCATGTCATCCTCGGCTCTCAAACCCTCGGCGGCGCCTACACCGTCGCCCGCAGCACCCTCGGCCAGATGGCCGTGCGCATCGCCCTCCAATGCAACGAGGCCGACGCCTTCCTCATCATGGACGAGGAAAATCCAGCTCCCCGCCTGCTCAGCCGCCCCGGCGAAGCCATCTACAATGACGCGGCCGGCGCCCGCACCGGCAATAGCCCGTTCCAGATCGTCTGGCTGCCGGATGACGTCCGCGACACCCACCTCCGCCGCGTGCGCCAACAGGCGGATCTGCTTGCCCCCCCATCGACAGGCCCCCTGGTGTTCGAAGGCGATGCCCCCGCCGATGTCCGCGAAAATCCCCTCCTGCGCCAGGCCCTCCGCACCACCGTCACCCGGCCGCCAACCATCGCACGCACCTGGCTCGGGGCTCCCAATTCCATCAAAGGCCCCACCGAAGTCGCCTTCGCCCGCCGAAGCACCGACAACCTGCTCGTGGTCGGTCAACGCGACGACGCCTTGCTCGGCATCTTCGGAGTCGCCCTCGCCGCCCTCGCCGCTCAGTACCCCTCCGGCGGCGTTGAGTTTGCTGTCCTCGACGGAAGCGCACCGGACGCCCTCGATCACGACTACCTCCATCAAATCTCCTCCGCCTTCAACCACCCGATCACGATCGGCCGCCCCGGCGATGCCTCCTCGTTGATTCAAAAGCTGGCCGATGAACTGCACACCCGCACCGCAACCCCCTCGGCGACCGACTCGCCCGCCCGCTTTCTGCTGGTTCACGGTCTCCAACAGTTCCGTGCCCTCCGTCAGGAGGATGAATTCGCCTTCGGCTCATCGGACTCCGCACCCCACCCGGGCGCGCTCTTCAAGGAACTGATCTCCGAAGGCCCTGCCCACGACATCCACGTCCTGGTCACGTGCGATACGCATGCCAACGCTGTCCGATACCTCGGCCGGAAGGGCCTCGCGGAGTTCGGGTACCGCGTCCTGTTCCAAATGAGCGCCAACGATTCGGCCAGCCTCATCGACAACCCCATGGCCAGCCGATTGGGACTCCACCGGGCGCTGTTGTACCAGGATCGTGAAGGTTACCTCGAGGTGTTCCGCCCGTACGCACTCCCGGAAACGGCTTGGCTGCGTCCCCACGGAATCGTTGCCAGTCCGGCTTGAGCCCCGACGCTCCCCGCCATGGTGCTGCTCCGGTTCTTCGTGATCATCGGCCTCGTGCGGGTCCTGCTGGTTTCCGAAAGCCCTCTCCTCTGCGCGGTTCTCTACGGCCTGGCTAGGTTCATGCTTGGTCTTGCTTCCGATGCGCCGCACGCCACCAACCTGGGCCTCACCTCCATCGCCTTCGCCCTCGCCTGGATCTACTTCGCACTGCTTCAGCGTGTCGAATCCGGCTCGCTGGTCTGGTGGCTCATCGCCCTGCCCGGAATCGCGCTCATCCTGGTTTAGCCGTCGCGCGCCTGCGATCCCATGACCACAGTTGCCAACCACTCCCCAGCGTGGAGGATCACCGCATCTCGGGCCCAATTTGCAGCAACCCCGGCCTGTGGCCGTGGGTTGAGCCTGCACACAACCTCCGCCTCGACATCCCCAGGCGACCGCACATGAGCATGGACACCACCCACCCACCCGAATCCACACCGCCCCTTCATCCTGCCTTGGGCCTCCCCACCCCCAAACGCCGCCGTCGTTGGTGGGTCTACGCTCTCTGGATCTTCGGCTCCCTCGTAGGTCTGGTCCTCGCCGCCATCGTTTCCCTCTGGCTGTACTGGAATTCCCTCATCAAGACCTACACCTCCACCACCCCCAAACCTCTCCCCCAAAGCGAAGGTACCGAGGAACAATACGCCGAACTTAAGCAACGCTGGGAGGCCTACGCCCTCCTCTTCATCCGGCGACGCGAACCCATCCCGCCCTTCGAAATCACCGGCCAGGAACTCAACCTCTTCACCCGCCAATTCGGCCCCTTTCAAAAGCAGTCCTACGCCGAGATTCTACCCGACAAGCTCCGCCTCCAGTTCAGCCTGCCCCTCGACCAGACCCAGAACCCCAGTCTCAAGGGCCGTTTTCTCAACGGCGTGGCCACCTTCCACCCCGTCATGACCAACAAACACCTCTCCATCCGCCTCACCACCGCCGAAGCCAACAACAAGCCCTTGCCCGGGTGGATTCTGAAACGCCTGCAGTCCGCCAATCTCGGCGAAGTCTTCAACCGCCGACCAGAGTTTGACCTCGCCTTCCGCGCCCTCGACCGGGTGGAACTCGAAACCGACAAAATCACTCTGCACCCGACGCCCAACGCCCGTTGAGCCGACCCACCGGCACCTCCCGCCTGCCCCGGGCGCGTTTCCATTGTCGGTAATGGCTACACCTACGCAAACCGAACAACAGCCGTTCGATGCTGTTGCCGTACAAATGTTTAAATCGATCTCCTCCCCCAATTCACCGCAACACACCCCCAAAAACGTCGCCATCTCTGACACTTTGCCTCCACCACCGCCTTCCAACCGCCCTAAACACGCATCACAAGTTATTCAGGCACAACAACTTGCGTGTTTCTTAGTTTTTCTCCTCAAATGGCACTTAACCTGCTGCAACAAAAGATGTTGCGTGTGGGGATAGACGAATGAGTTCCAGCGGTCCTTAGCCAGCGCGACGACAACCGATTCTCGTTTTATGAGCCGAACCCTCCTCCTTCTCGCGTCCCTGGCAGCAGTGACCATCGCACCCAGCGTTCAAGCGCTGCAGTTTCAGTTCACCGTTGATTTCACGTCCGGCCCATTGATCGGGCAATCCGGACAAGGCCGGTTCGAAACCACCACCGGCGAGGGCTTCAAGACCATCGAGAACGGAGGCCTGATCGCGTTCACCTTTTCCGTGGGCGGCGAAGATTTTGAGGCCATTCACGACAGCAATTACCCGCAGTTCCCAGCCATCAACGCGATCAGCGGTGGGACCTCCATTTCCGCTCTCGAATTCCTGTCTTCCCTCGGGCCGGACGGAGGCGCACTCCAACTGACGTTCTCCTCGAATCCATTCGTGTCCGAAGGCCATTACACCCCGGCAGGTGGTGACCTGAGCATCGGTGCCTTTCGATCGGCTCCGGCCCTCGTTGAACTCCCGGACTCCGGAACCACCGGACTCAGCCTCGCCACGGCCATCGCCGGCGTGGCTATGCTCCGCCGACGCGCCGCCCGCCGATAATTCTCCCCTCTTTTCCCTGGCATGCCGCGCCGAGCCGATCGCTCGTCGCGGCATTTGCTTTTGGCACCGGGATTTCAGCCCGACTTGGCACACTTCATGCCTTTACGTTGTGCCGATTCCCGATCCGACACCATGAACGACCTTCGCCACGCCATTCGGCAGCTGCTGAAATCACCGGCATTCACCTTGGTTGCCGTCTTGAGTCTCGCCGTCGGCATCGGCGCCACCACGATGGCCTTCAGCTGGATCCAGCGAATCCTCGTGGATTGCGTTCCCGGTGCCAAAGACCCCGGTCAATTGGTCGTCCTCGCCTCGCGCCACACCAGCGGAAGGATCTCCGACACCCTTTCCCTGCCCGATGCCACCGATCTCGCCGCCGAGACCAACGTTTTCCAAGGCGTCCTCGCATCGCAGATCGAAGCGGTCAGCGTTCGCATCCATCAGGATTCGGAATGGCTCTGGGTCCAACCAGCGACCGCCAATTATTTCGATCTGCTCGGCGTCCGCCCCATCCTGGGCCGCGGCTTTCGCGCCGAAGAAGATGACGCACCCGGCGGAAACGGCGTCGTGGTCATCAGTCATAGCCTCTGGCAACGCCGCTTCGCCGCAGACCCCCAGGTCATCGGACGCACCTTGGAGATCAGTCGCCGCGTCTTCACTGTCATCGGCGTCGCGCCGCCCGAATTTCGCGGCACGATGGGGGGGCTGAGTTTCGATCTTTGGGTTCCTGTCACGATGTCCAACGAACACACGGACATCGCTCGTGCGCTCGCATCGCGTGGCATCCGCTGGCTCCACACCCTGGCCCGTCTGCAAGAAGGGGTTTCCCTTCGTCAGGCCCAGGCGGCCGTCGACATCGTCATGCGGCGCCTCGAAGCCGCCCATCCCAACAGCAATCGCAACACCGGCGTCGCGGTACTCCCGGTTTACCAGTCGCCGTGGGGTGCCCAGGGACTGCTCCTGCCGTTGCTGAGCGCCCTGGCTGGCATGGCCATCCTCCTTCTCCTCCTGGTCATCGCCAACATCGCCAACCTGCTCCTGGCCCGCGCCAGCGCCCGCGAATCCGAGATGTGCGTCCGACTTGCCCTCGGTGCCCGCGCCGGCAGGTTGATGCGCCAGGTCCTCATCGAAAGCCTGGTCCTCGCCGCGGCGGGAGGAATTGCCGGCTGCGGTGTCGCTTGGACCCTGCGCAAAGCGTTGCTCTGGTTCATCCCGCAGACGTACCTGCCCATCCATATGGAGTTTGATGTCGACGCGCGTGTGCTCGCCTTCAACGCCGCTATCACCCTGGTCACCGGCCTGTTGTTCGGACTGGCGCCTGCCTGGCGCGCCACCCGCGCCAACATCGCCGACACTCTGAAGGCCGGGGGGCGATCCGGCTCCGGCACCCGGCATGGCCATCGGCTCCGACAATGCCTCGTCATCGGCGAAGTGGCTGCGGCCGTGATTCTTTTGGTTGGCATGACCTTGTGCGCCCGGAGTTTTGATCGGGCCCGGCAACTGTATGTGGGGTTCAATCCCGAACACGTCTGGGTCGCGGGGTTCCGCCTGCCTCCGGGAAGCTATTCCACCGAGGAGGCAGCCGCGTTCTATCGACGACTTCGCTCGAAGCTGGAGCAAATCCCGTCGGTCAGTTCGGTGGCTTTCGCCGACTGGTTGCCGCTGGGATTCGAGGGCGGGTCCTCCACCGGGTTCACGGTTCCCGGGTACCAACCCAACCCCGGCGAAAACGTCGAAGCAGGCGTCAGCACCGTGTCTTCGGGGTACTTCAAAACCCTGGAAGCACCTCTCGCCGAGGGCCGGGAGTTTGATGCCCGGGATCATGCCGAAGCACCTCGAGTGGTGATCATCAACCAGGAGATGGCCCGTCGCTACTTCGCAGGCCGCAACCCCTTGGGACTCTCCCTTCACATCTGGGGCTACGAACGCACGATCATCGGCATTGCCCGAACCAGCCCGTATCGATCCCTGAATGAACCGCCCCGCGCGTACTTGTACATGCCCCTGGAACAGGTGGGCGACCACTCGCTGGCCGCCGTGCTGCGAACCCAGGGAAACCCAGCCGCCATCGCCGGCGAAGTGGAACGCGCCGCCGCCGCCATCGACCCACAAGCCCGCCCCATGGCCTCGACACCAATGACCGACTTCATGGCCGCCGCGTACCTCGTCCCCAAAACCGCGGCAGGCCTCCTGGCCGTGCTGGGAGTCGCCGCGCTTCTGCTTTCTGCGCTCGGCATTTACGGCGTGATCGCCGCTTCGGTGGGACGCAGGATCCGCGAGGTGGGCATTCGCATGGCCTTGGGGGCTGAACGCCGATCGGTGCTGAAAATGTTTCTCGGGCAGGGTCTTCGTCTGGTCTCCCTGGGCACCGCCATTGGCATCCTCGGCTCCATCCTGACCAGCCGGCTCCTCGGGCGATTGCTGGTCGATGTCTCAGCCTTCGATCCGGCGAGCTACGCCGTCGTGCTCCCCATCCTGGCGCTGATGGGTTTCGCTGCGTGTTGGATACCCGCTCGTCGCGCCGCAGGCATCGATCCGCTGACAGCCCTGCGGGAGGAGTAAGCCGCCAACAAAAAGACCCCGGCGATTGCCGAGGTCCAAACGTCCAGAGTGATCCAGGCGAAACTGCGTCGAAGACTCGAACACTAGCGATTTGCGCGCCGGAAACCCGCCACCGCCACCAACCCGATCAAACCGAAGGCTGAAAGGTAAGTCCCCGCCTCGGGTATCCCGGTCACCACCATGCGAAAATCGAACTCGCTGATCCCCGAAACCGTCCTCGAAACCAAATTCGTGGACATTTGCGAGGCACCAACCTCGGCGTGGGCCCACAAACGATAATTGCCTGCGGAAAGCAAACCGCCCGCCAGCAAGGCTCCGTCGTTGCCACCCGAGGTGTAAATCAGGGTGTTGTCGTCGGTCCGAACCAACGCCACTTCATTCTCCAAGTCCGGATCATCCGAACCCCCCGTCACAATCGCCTGGGTATCCACAAAACCCGAAAGCGAGAAATTCATCGGCTCGTCGAGCGAAAAGAACACCTCGAAGAACGACTCCCCACTGGCCTCGCCGCTCAATCCGTTCGCCGGAGGCAACAACGTCAGCGACACGCTCGCCTCGCCCTGGGCGATGAAGGAGGTCAGACTGAGAACCGAGTTCTGCTTGGCCACCCCTTGAGCTGATGCCACCAGCGGAGTCGACGACAAATCGAGAGCCAGAGCTAGAGGCTCAATGGCTTCGTCGAAGACGCCAAACCCAACGGCAGACTTGGAATCCGTGTTCGGCCCGTCCACCACGAGAACAGCCTGCGCCATTGCCTCGGCATCCAAGGTCCGATTCTGCGAAATCAGAGAGACCCCTGCGGACGCCTTGGCCGCACCGATCATCGCCAGCAACAAAGCCGCCCGTGATGGGTCAATGAGGGGAAAGTATGTTTTCACGACGTCTGGACTCCCTTAACCGCCTTTTCGCGTAGGGAGGTTGAAGATACGCGGGGCCCCTGTCAAGCGACAGAACACCTGATTTCTACTACGGAAACCAAGTTCCGCACTCACCCACACCCTCGGCCACCGAACCACCACCCTATCCCAATACCGGGACAACCTCATCCCAAACGCGGACGGGCCAACCAGGACCCCCCTCCGTTAGTCCCTCACTTCGCCGAGGCCAGGGGTTTCGGCTGGGCCGCCGCCCACTCGTCCGCACCCACCTGTCGGACCTGATGGACATGCACAAAAACACCCTTCTTGTTGCCCACCACCACATCCAACAGCCGGTCCCCGTTCACATCTGCCACCAGCACCTGAGTTCCTACCCCAGAGTCGTCATCAATCCGGTACGGCACAAAATCCACCGACTTGTCCGCGTTCCGCACCAATCGAAACCAATACAAAACCGCCGGCGCTCCAGGCTCGGGATCACCTGTGGGACCGTGCGCCCAAAACCGCTTGCCCGTGACGATGTCCTTGAGCCCGTCGCCGTCCATGTCCTGAAGATCGATCGCGTGAAGTTGGGAGAACTTGACCCCGTACCGGTTTTCGCCCGGCTCCTTGTTCATGAAGGTGTTCTCCTCAAACCCGATGCCACCCTTGCCGTCGTCCACGTTTCGAAACCAGGTCAGTCCGTATCCGTGCGCGGCCAGCGAGGTGATCACATCGTTGCGGCCATCGCCATCGACGTCATACGCGAACATCTGTGCCCCGCCGGTCCCGAAGGCGAACGGATGATGTTTCCAGAGGGGGTACCCCGCCGGGGATGCCGGTTGTTCCCACCAGCCATCCTTCTCCAAAAGGTCCATGCGCCCATCCCCGTTGACGTCGCCCACGCCCAGACCGTGGGTGTATTTGTGGTAGTTCTTGTTCGGCGAAATGGCGCGCCAGTTCCAGGGCTTGGTCGGGTCGCTCGGATCCGGTTCCGACCAGCCGTAGGCGCCTTTGGAACTGCACACGACCTCGGGCTTTCCGTCGCCGGTGATGTCCAAAAACGTGGGCGACTCATTGTCGGTCACGTCCAGGGCCATATGCCTGGGCCAGGCGCCCTGGTTCTTGGGGTTCTCGTACCACCAGGTTTGTTCGCCCGGGAATCCCATGACCACCACATCATCCCACCCGTCAGCATTCACATCGTGAACGTACGAGAGGAAGTTGTTGGAATAGGCGTTGTTCTTCCCCAGCCCACCCTCAAAGCCGGCTACTGCTTTCTCGCTCCCATCGACGGCTTTCACCTTGAACGTCTGGGTGGCGGCATAGAATTCATGGCGCTGCTTGAAGTCTGGCCCCTCATACCAGAAGGGACCGGCCACGATGTCCTTCTTGCCGTCCTTGTTGAAATCCCCGACGTGAGCGCCTTCGGCCCAGAATTCCTGGGTCAGAACGGATTTTGTGAAGGAATGAAGAGGCTTCGTCTGAGCCGCCGCAGGCAATGCCGAGGCTGCCGCCAGGAGAACCAGCGAGGGGAGCTTCATGGGCCAAACATGGGCGGCCCGATGGGCTCCGGTCAAGCCGGCCTACGGGTGATGGATGGGGGACAATAAGTTCGTCCCCCAGAAGGTCAGGACCACGAACATGAACCCACCCAAGGCGCCCCAGGCCAGCCGATGCCCCGCTTGCCGGAAGCGCAGGTGGGCCACCATCAGTCCCAGATACACCACCCAGACCAGAATCGACCACGCAATCTTTGGATCCGGCCTGACGAGCACGCCATAACGCTCACGCATCAGTCCGAAACTCATCACCAACCCCGCCGTCAGCAGGATCAGCCCACCACCAAGGGAGCGCAGCAGTACCCGCTCCAACCGGTTACCCTCCGGCAGTTGAACCGACAGTTTTCGGGCGGTTTCTGAAGCGCCTGGACGTTCCCGGATCAGGTACAGAATCCCGGCAAGCGAGGCCAAGCCGAACGCCGCGTAAGCCAGCAGAACCATCGACACGTGCAGGCTCACGGCGGTGTGTTCGAGATCAAAGTTGGGTCCAGGCTCGTCCAGCCGCGGTTGCAGACCAAAAAAGCCGGCCGCCAGCAGGCCTGGCGCGAGGAAGACACTGACAAACCGGATCTTGGCCCAAGCTCCACCGAGCCCGAGGTAAGCGCCGCAAATCGCCCAGGTCACGAACATCAAGGCTTCGAACAGGTTGGTGACCGGACATTGCTTCAGGGAAAAGCCACGCCCCATCAGCGCTGCGGTGTGGGCGCAGAATCCAATCCCAAGCGTCAAATAATTGAGCCACTCGCCGCGCTGCATGCCCCGCCGCCAGAGCAACACCCCGTGCACCGTCGCCAGCCCATAACAGGCCACCGCCAGCGCGTACCAAGTGCGATCCGCGAAGAAGTCCACGCGGCGATTCTACGCCCCCGAGCGGCGGGCACAACCGGGAAGCCGCGCCAGGTTCGCCTCCACCTCCAGACGCCCCCCATGTTCCGGAGGGGCTGTAAGCCGAATTCTGTCTTCCCGCGTTGCCGCGGGGAGAGGACCATTTCTCTGAGCGACCATACCCGGGACCCGTTCCACCGAAGCAGAACCGGAGCGGGCCACTCCAGGATCCCCTATTTGGCCTTGCTCCCAACGGGGTTTTCCGTGCCGCCTCGCTCACGCTCGGCGCGGTGGGCTCTTACCCCACCTTGTCACCCTTACCACCCGACCCTTGCAGGCCGGGTTCGGCGGTATGTTCTCTGTGGCACTGTCCGTCGACGGGCCTCACGGCCCAATCTCCCGCGCGTATCCCCGAATCGAGCCGGGGTTGCGCGGCGTCGCGCCCTGTGGAGTTCGGACTTTCCTCCCCTGACTTGCGTCAGGAGCGATCCCCCGCCCCTCCGGAACGCCGTAAGCATGCCTGCCCGTGCTCGACCTCCGCAAGAAGTGATACCCCCGGGCTCCAACGCCTTGTCACGGCCCGACACCACACCGCCCAACGCAACAACCCATCCTCCGTTGTTCGCCCGCCAGGGAGCGTCACCGCGCGTTCACTCCCGGGATCGTCAGCGGGAACAGGTGATTTTCGCCAACTTCCGCGCGCAGGATCTCGATCGCCTCCGCCACCAGATCCGGCCGTTCTCGGGCCACGTTGGCCGACTCCGCTGCGTCCTTGGAGAGGTCGTAGACTTCCCAGTGCCCAGGCGTCTTGGTGCTCAAGTCGCGCCGCAAGACCTTCCATTCCCCGATACGCACCGCAACCTGCCCGCCGTATTCCGGAAAAACCCACACCATCGGCCGGGTCCGACCTTTCTGGGTCGCGGCTCCCGTCAGTGCCGGCCACAGATTCTCGCCATCCAAACCATCCGGACACGGCAAACCCGCCGCGGCACAAAGCGTCGGAAACCAATCGGCGAAATAACCCGGCGTCCCGTTCACCACTCCCGCCGGAATCCGCCCCGGCAACCGGGCCATCATCGGCACACGAATCCCGCCTTCATACACACTCCCTTTGTAACCGCGCAGACCCGCCGTGCTCCCAAAAAAAACCGGATCGGCCCCGCCGATATGAAATCGCGGATCCCCTGGCCCGGGATGGGTGCTGCCGTTGTCGCTGGTGAAGATCACCAACGTGCGGTCCGCCAACCCATGACGATCCAGGGCCGCCAGAATCCGCCCCACGTAACCGTCGAGATCCGAAATCATCGCCGCATACGCCGCCCGGGGTCTCGGATGCGGCAGGTAGCCGTTCCCTCCCCGATAGGGCTCCGAATCCCATTCGACCGGAAATTTCTCCACCGATTCCTTCGGTGGATGCATCGCCACATGCGGCTCAATAAACGGCAGATAAAGAAAAAACGGCCGGTCCCGGTTCCTCGCCAGGAACGCCTCCGCCTCAGCAATCATCAGCTTCGGCGCGTAGGTCTCCCCCATCCATGGTTCCGCCGTGACCGGACCTTCCGGCTGCTTCTGATGTCCGGGAATGGGCTTGGCATGAATCGGGATCTTCTCGGCGTTCCGCCACAGATACGGCGGGTAGTAGCTGTGCGCCATGGCCTGGCAGTTGTAGCCAAAAAAGAGGTCAAAGCCTTTCCGCGCCGGATCGCCGCTGCTGCCCACCGGTCCCAGCCCCCACTTCCCCATCGCCCCCGTCGCATAGCCCGCCTCCTGAAACACCTGCACGACGGTGCGCGCCCCTTCCGACAGCGGGATCTGTCCCTCGGTAAACTCCGGGAACTGCGTCTTGGCTTGCAGGTTGCCGCGCACTTCCGCATGGCCCAAATGCTTGCCGGTCATCAGAACACAGCGCGATGGTGCACACACCGGGGCCCCACTGTAGTGCCGGGTGAACCGCATTCCCTGGGCCGCCAACCGGTCGAGATGAGGCGTTGGAATCTTCCGCTGCCCGTACGACCCCAATTCCCCCCAACCCAGGTCGTCGGCCAGGATGAACACCACATTCAGCCTTGGGTTCTCCACGGCTCCCCATGCCAATGCCTGAACTGCCATTCCAAGCACCCAGAGTCGAACCCAGTTCTTCATCATGCTTCTCCGCGTCGTGTTGTAGGACGGAACCTTGTCCGTGAGAAGCCTTCCGAACCAGGGATGTGCCGCACAACGCCGGGTCGCCTCCTCGCCCAACCCATGGCAGCTTCACTGACCGGTGCTCCTGAATCTCATCCGCGTCGCCGTCGTCGCCCTTGGCCCCCTCGGGCTCGCCCCTCTCCCGTACTCGGCGCAGCCCTCCGCCCCCCACACCACCTCCGCAGCTCCGCCCACCCGGCCAGGCCCTTCCAGCCGGCGCACCTTCTGGGCGCTGACCGAAATCCAGTTCCGCCCACCCAACCTACCCACCGACCCCAGCCTGGCTTTTGTCGAGTTGGAGAACACCTCGCTGATCACCGAATCCCTCGACGGCTATCGTCTCACCGGTTCGTTCCCGTTCGTGTTCCCCCCACACACCGCCGTGCCGCCTGGCGGACGCATCGTCGTGGGCCCGAATCCCGCCGCACTGGCCGCCCGCTATTCGATTTCCAATGTGTTGGGCGGCTTCAGCCCGGCTTCCATCGACCCGGGTCAGGGCAGCGTCCGCCTGCTCAACCCGGCGGGTGCCGTCCTCCTGGAGGTCGATTACGATTCCGCCCCACCCTGGCCCACCGAAACCCTCCAGGGTCGTTCGCTCGTGCTCGCCAACCCGTCCTACGGCGAACGCGATCCCCGAGCCTGGGACGCCTCCTTCGCTGAGGGTGGTTCCGCCGGGGGTCGCGAGCCCTTTTCCCCCCAAGCCTCGCCTCTTCCACCCCAGCCCGCCTCCCTCGCCGCGGAAACCTCACCCGTCGTCATCCACGAGATTTGCTATCACCCCATTCACGACGATTCCGACCTTGAGTTCGTCGAGCTCCACAATCGTTCCCTGGAATCCATCGACCTGTCCGGTTGGCGGTTCGACGATGGCATCACTTTCGAGTTCCCCGCCGGCGCCCGAATCGGCCCCCGCCAGTACGTCGTGGTGGCCCGAAACCTGTCCCGGTTGCTTGCCGCTCATCCCCAACTGCAACGCGAGATCGTGTTCAGCAATTTCCGAGGACAACTCGCCAACAGCGGCGAACGCATCGCCCTCACCCGGCCACCCAACCGCCTCCCATCCCCTGCCGGGCCTACCGAAACCGCGGACCAACTGGTCGACGAAGTCACCTACCTCGACGGCGGCGCCTGGGGCCAATGGTCCGACGGCGGCGGAAGCACCCTGGAACTCGTGGATGCCCACGCGGACAACGACCATCCGGCCAACTGGGCGGACAGCGACGAATCCGCCAAGGCACCCTGGACCATCGTCGAAGCCACCGGCCCGCTCGCGGGAGGGGTGGGCGCCATCAACCAGTTCCAGATTCTGAGCCTGGGGCCTGGATCGTATCTGATCGACGATGTCGAAGTCCTCGGCGCCGACGGCCAAAACACGGTGCGCAACGGCACCTTCGACCTGGGGATCGCGGATTGGACAGCCTCGGGAACCCATGCCCCAACAGCCCTGGCAACGACCTCGGGAACTTCCAATTCACCTGCGTTGAGGATCGACGCCAGTGGACGGGGCGACACCGGAGCCAATCAGGTGCGCACGTCGCTTCTTCCCGGGCTCGTGCATGGCCAAATGGCGACGCTGCGAGCCCGCATGCGCTGGCGGAGCGGGCATCCCGAAGTCCTGGCCCGACTCCGGGGAAACCACCTTGAAATCTTGGGAACACTCGCGGTGCCTTCGAATCCTGGGACTCCCGGTGCCCCCAACTCACGGGCGGTCGCCAACGCCGGCCCGACATTCTCCGACGTCACCCATCACCCCATTCTTCCCGACATCGGCGAATCCGTCCAAATCACCGCCCGGATCGCCGACCCGGACGGAATTGCCAACGCCCGACTGCGTTACCGCATCGATCCCAGCCCGGACTTCAGTGAGGTTCCGATGGTTCCACACGCGACAGCCCCCGACCGCTTCGTGGCGCACCTGCCCGGACAAGCCGCCGGCGCCTTGATCGCCTTCGAGATCGTCGCGACAGACGCCGCCGGTTCGCCTGCAACAGGGAGATTTCCGCATCGCGAACCGCTCCACGAAGCGCTCGTGCGTTTCGGCGAGCAACAACCTTCCGGCCCGCTCGGCACCTACCGACTCTGGATGACCCGGGCCACTTTCGATGCCTGGGTGCGGCGATCACCCCTCGACAACCACCCCCTCCCCCTCACCTTCGTTTACAACGACGAACGCGTGGTTCACGGGGTCGGAGGCCGGTACGCCGGCAGCCCTCACCTGGC
>CAUJJW010000265.1 GCA_963205105.1 Verrucomicrobiota bacterium
TTCATGAACCAGGGGATTCCGGGGGGCGAGACGCCCCCCTCTACGGCAGGCGGGACGCCCGCCGCTACGGAAGACCGCTTCATGGGCAGGTTGAGCGGGTCTTCTCGGCTCGCCACGTGACCCGGAGGAGGAGACCCGCTACGCTGCCGGGACCGGGCAGGAACATCCCCGGTTTCGAATCGTTGCATGAGGATTGTGGATCCAGAGTTTTTCGCTGCGCCCGCCACGGTGGGTGAGGGAAGCTGTGCCGTGCCGTCCGCCGACGGATCCGGCACGAGTGGTTCACAGCTTTATTGTGTGGGTCTGAGCCATCGCACGTCGCCGCTGGAGGTGCGGGAGCGGTTGGCGCTGGGTTTTGAGGAAGCGCCCGACGTGCTGGCTGAGCTGAGGGCTCAGGGCGACGTGTTGGAAGCGGTGTGGTTGGTGACCTGCAACCGGGTCGAATTATACGCCGTCGTGCCGGTCCACGGGACCACCGGAGCTCCGGCCGGAGCCGGGTGGGTCGAGGCGTTTCAGATGAGGCCGGACCAACGGTCGCGGCAACGGTCGCTGGACCGGGGGGTGGGCCGGCTGTTGGGCCACTTTTTCCGGCGTCCGGGCCAGAGTGATCAAGCCGTGTTCCGGGCACTGTATTGCAAGGAGGCGGCGGACGGCGTGGAACACCTGTTCCGGGTGGCGAGCGGGTTGGATTCGATGGTTTTGGGTGAGACGGAGATTCTGGGACAACTCAAGGAGGCGTATGAACTGGCGCGGCGGGAGGGTCACACCGGGCGGGTTTTGAACACGGTCTTTCAGAGTGCGTTTCGGGCCGCGAAACAGGTGCGTTCGGAGACCGGAATTCAACGCGGGGCGGTCTCGGTGGCGTCCCTGGCGGTCGAGCTTGCCGAAGAGACCTTCGGGGACCTTGCGGGGTGTCGGGTGTTGGTATTGGGCGCCGGCGACACGGGGGAGAAGGTGACCCGCGCCCTGTTGGATCGTGGCGTCCCTGAAGTGCGCATCGTGAATCGCTCGGAAGAACGGGGAAGGGCGTTGGCGGCGACCCTGGGACCGCGCGCCCAGGCCGTGCCGGATTGGTCGGGCTCGCTGGATGAGGTCGATGTGGTGGTGGGGAGCACTTCGTCGCCTGGATTTGTCCTGGACGAAGCACGGTTGGGCCCTGCGGTGCGCGAGCGAAAGGGTAAGCCGCTCCTCCTGGTGGACCTAGCCGTGCCAAGGGACTTCGACCCGGCCGTCTCCGGAATGCCCGGGGTGCGACTGCTCAACATTGACGACCTTCGTTCCCTGGCGGAACGGCATCTGGAACAGCGGCAGGTCGAGGTGCTGCGATGCGAGGAATTGTTGCGGCAACGGGTGCGCGACGTGATGAACCGGCTCTAAACTTTACGCCTGCGTGAGCTACGCGGCGTTCTTCCGAATCTCTTTCCGCAGCGCCTGAACCAGACCGTCGGGGGTATGGGTGGGAGCCTCGATCGTGGGCTCCAATTGCAACGAGCGGATCGCCTTGCTGGTTTCGGGCCCGATGGAGGCCAGTCGGATGCCGGGATGTCGCGTGAGCAGCTTCGGCAGGTCGAACCGCGCATGAAAATTCTCAACGGTCGAACCGCTGGTGAAGGTGATCCAGTCGGCTCCCTCGTCGATGAGCCGTTGGGCGACGCCGCCGACGTCCTCGGTTTCCGGGATGGTCTGGTAGAACGCGACGTCGTCGACGATGGCTCCCTGGCCTTCGAGTTCATCGTAGAGTTCACGGCTCGCGACCTCCGCGCGGGCGAGGAGGATGCGGAGGTTTTCGAGGGTTTCCTGGTCGCCGATCGCTTTGGCGACGGCTTTCCCCACGAACTTCTCGGGCATGGCGTCGACGCGCAGTCGGTATTCGCGGATGCGGGCGGCGGTGGTGGGGCCGACGGCGGCGAGTCGGGCGTTGCCCAGGGCCCGGATGTCCTCAAACGCGGCGAGCAAACCCTCGAAGAAGGCGGTGACGCCATTGGGGCTGGTGAAGACGATCCAATCGTATTCCCCGATGCCCGACAGGGCTTCCACCATGGGTTGACGCGCCTGCGGCGGTTGAATGCGGATGGTGGGGATTTCGAGCACGTCGGCTCCCAGTTCGCCGAGTTGGCGGGCGAAGTCGCCGGCTTGCTCGCGGCTTCGGGTGACCACGATGCGCGAGCCGAACAAGGGCCGATGTTCGAACCAATTGAGCCGTGACCGCAGGCGGACGACGTCGCCAACCACGGCGACCACGGGCGGGGTGAACCCGGCTTGGGTGGCTCGTTGGGCGATATCGCCGAGGGTGCCTTCGAGGGTTTGCTGGGAACCGGTGGTTCCCCAACGGATCAGGGCGACCGGGGTTTGCGGCGACTGGCCGCCGGCCATGAGCCCGCGGGTGGAAGTCTCGAGCTGGCTCAGGCCCATCAGGATGACCTTGGTTCCGTGGGTGCGGGCGATTTGCTGCCAGTCGATGGCGGCCTCGGCGCGGGTCGGATCTTCATGACCGGTGACCACGGTGAACGCCGAAGCATGCTGACGATGGGTGAGCGGGATGCCGGCGCTGGCGGGGACCGCGGAAAACGAGGAGACGCCGGGAATCACTTCGAAGGGAATTCCGGCCTCGGCGAGTTGTTCCGCTTCTTCTCCACCCCGACCGAACACATAGGGATCGCCACCCTTGAGCCGAACAACGGTTTTTCCGGCCACCGCACGGTCGCGCAGGATTTCGTGGATCTGGTCCTGGGAAAGCGTGTGATCCCGCCGCCGTTTCCCGGCGTCGACGATTTCAGCGCCGGGCGGAGTCAAGCGGAGGAGAACAGGATTGATCAACGCGTCGTGCACGACGACATCGGCGCGGCGCAGGATTTCGGCGCCCCGGAGGGTCAGGAGACCGGGATCGCCAGGACCGGCCCCGACGTGATACACACGACCCGGTTTCGGTTTCGACATGGGCGAAGGGTAACGGGGAGCCCGGGCGCGGGGGAAGGGCGGAGGACGGAGGACG
>CAUJJW010000266.1 GCA_963205105.1 Verrucomicrobiota bacterium
TCCCAGTTCCCCGCCGCCAACGCGGGCACCGCCTCCCGTTCGAGCAGACGTCCCAGGAAGGGTTCAAAGAACGTGGCCCGCCCGTACTTGTACCGGTGAATCACATCCAGAAGAAACGGAGTCGCGACCACCGACGCCCTCGCCCAGGAAAACTGCAACTCCAGATCCGCACAGTTGCCGCACACAAACCTGACCGAGATGTCACCCGCGTACGGAAGCCCGCACCGCGAGCAAAACGGACGTTGAACCCATCTCACATTCCCGCTGCGGCCGGCACAATCGGAGCAAACGTAGCCTTCCAAAGCTCGGGCCCGATTCAGCCCGCACAACTGGCAGACATCGGGATAGACCAGGGACAAACCACCCTCCAGGATTCCTCCCAACCGCTGCTTGATTCGCAGTCCGCCTCGTTTCAACACGTGAAATGGTCCCTCCCCCAAAACAAGTGACCCTTGCCATTTGCACGGCAAGGGTCACCTAAAATCTGCTTCCTGAATCTACTTGGAAGTTGATTTTTTGTCCGCCCGGTAGCGCGCCCAACGCGCCTTGGCCGCCGCCGCAATGCGCTCACGCGCCTCGGGGCTCATCTTCCTTCGCTTGCCCGGAGGACGACCTCGACGCTTCACCGGAGAAACCGCCTTCGTCGTGGAGCCAAACAAACCCACCAACTCGGTCTGCAGGGACTCAATCTCCTCAAGGATCTCAGCTGCTCGTTTTAGTGTGTCAGAACTAGGGATCATTTTATTCCTTTCCGCTCGGAATCTTTGTCACAGATATTTCCCTAGGTCAACCTATAGGAATAGCCTGTTTTGCACCGGTCCGGCGTCACTTCTACCTCGCGAATGACAATAGTAAGCAATCACTCCAACCACACTGACCAGCAGTGCCAGCCAGCTCGACATCAACTCACCTCCCTGCGGCACGCCCTCGCCATTTTGGGTGAACAGACCCCGCATTTTCGCTGAGAACACAATTCCTGCGTGCAAGCCCATCGCAAAATAAACATTACCTTCCCGCAGCCGACTCAGTCCCAGAAGAACCCCCAGCAGGAATAACGTAACAAACGCAGGCATCAACCTGTCCCACATGACCAGCGTGCCCAGCATCCCGAGAAGCGTCTCGTATCCCGTGGTCCAAGTCACCTCGTGGGGCGCGTCGGGTTTTCGTAAGAAATGAGAGGCGGAATACAGAAGGCTCGTGACCACCACCGCCCCCGCACCGCCGAGAGCCGGACGCAACCCACCCATAAGAACACCCCGGAACAGGGTCTCCTCCAGAATCGCGACGACGCCGGCCGAGAACGCGGCCCGACCAAGCCCCAGGGCCATGGCCGAGACGTTCCATTCACGCTGCCAACCCCGATCCGCCAGACATAACTCTGCTCCCACGAGCACCAGAATCCCGCACATCCCTGCGCCGAATCCCCAGCCCAACCGCTGACCCGCTCCCGCCTGCTGTCCCCAACCGACGGCCGTCCAACTGGCACATCCCAGGGCCCGGGTCAACGGCCACAGCCCCACAAGCGCCAGCGCCAGTACGCAACGACGAACGTAACGAGGGAACGGATGATCCACCAGCCAGACCAACCCCGCCTCAGGCCACGTCGAAGCCATGGCTTTCCCCAGCCACCAAATCCAGGGCGCCACCAGGGCGCCACCCCCAATAACACAAACCAAATAGACGCCCAGCGCCCCGAGCCTATTCACCGCGTCACTCTACTTCCTGCCGACCAACGGCTCAATCCGGCAGGCCCGATCCCAAGCCGGCACTGTGCTTCCAAACAACCAGTGGCCCACGGTTCTGACCACCGTGATAGTCGGCCGTCAATCGCATGACGGATGCTCAAACATGGGAAGCCGACTCGGTGGATCCGGGCCCCCAGGATTTTGGACCGTATCGGCTCGAAGAAGTGGTCAACCGCGGCGGGTTTTCCGAAATCTGGCTCGCCCGCCACCCGGAACACCGAACGGTCGCGATCCGTCGCCTGATCAACACGTCCCTGTTCAATTTTTCCGAGCGTTCCAGGTTCTTCCATGGCTGCGAGGTCCTTCAGAAACTTCAGGGCCGGGAGTTCATCATCGGCTACATCGACCACGGCCGGATCGAAGGCGCGCCCTTCCTGGCCATGGAATATCTCGAGGCATCCAATCTCAAATTGATCCTCGCCCGTTGCGACGACCTTTTGCAGGACTTCCTCGGAAACATCCTCATCGACAGCGCCCGCGCTCTCGAGCACGTCCACGATGCGGGTTTCATGCACCTGGACTTCAAGCCGGAGAATCTCCTCGTCAGCCGCAACGCCAACGTCCGACTCATTGACTTCGATCTGGCGCTTCCTCGCCCGGATGAGCCTCGCAAGTCGGCGAAGAACCCGGGAACCCCGGCCTACATGTCCCCCGAACAGCTCCAGCGCCTGCCGTTCGACCATCGCGCGGACATCTTCGCCTTCGGTGTCATGGCCTACGAGACCGTCACCCTGGAGAAACCCTTCCCCGGCGACTCCCCCGCGGAAATCTTGCGTCGCCAACTGGACCGTTCGGACTTTCGTGCTCCCAGCGAGATCAATCCGGGCATCCCACCCGCGCTCGACCAGACGATTCTGCGCTGCCTGCAGAACGATCCCGGCGACCGCTACCCCTTCCTGAGCGTGGTGGTGAGGGACCTCGAGCGGGCGCTCTACGTCTAGGTGCCGAACCAAGTCACACGACCGACGGCACGGAGCCGGCGAGCGCTTCATCCCAGTCTTTCCAGACCGGTTCAAAACCCAGCGAGGCAATCACACGGGCCATTTCGCCGGGTGAACGGTCATCCGCAATATCGAACTGCCCCGCCGCCGATGTGGTCTTTCCGCCCGGCACGACCACCGCTCCCACCCGGCCGGCCACGCCTTCCCCCGCCTCCTCGATGCGTCCCCGCTTGGTGTAGTGAACCTTGTCCTTCCCCGCCCCCGTGTACCCGCCGGGCTCGGTGTGGCTTCCCGCGCTGATCAGCGTGATTCCCAGGGGCATCACCCCATCCCGCAAAGCCGCGGGCTCGCGGGTCGACAGCACCAGGCCTGCGTCCGGCAGGAAAAGCCGTAGAGCGCAAATCAGCTGAACCCACTCACGATCGCCGAGGTGCGTCAGGGGCTGAAACTCACCCGCGCAAGGCCGAAGCCTGGGCAGCGAAAGAGTGACCTGGGCTTTCCAACAGCGGCGCATCAGCCAGGCCGCATGGGCCGCCACACTCAGGGCCTCCCATCGCCAGTCCGCCAACCCGAACAGGGCACCGATGCCCAACCGTCGAAAACCCGCCTCATACCCCCGCTCCGGCGTCACCAACCGCCAGGCGAAGTCTTTCTTCGGTCCCAGGGTGTGAACCGTCTGGTAGACGGCGCGATCGTACGTCTCCTGGTAAACCACCAGTCCCTCCGCGCCCGCCTCAACCACCGACCGGTATTCCGGAACTTCCATCGGTCCCACTTCGATCGAGACACCCGGCACCACCGCCGCCACCGCGCGAACGCACTCCTGAAGGTAGCCGTCGGAGACGAACCGAGGATGTTCTCCCGCGACCAGCAGCACGTTGCGAAACCCCGCCTCCTTCAGCGCCCGCGTCTCCCGCACCACCTCGTCCACGCTCAGGGTCACCCGCAGAATCGCGTTATCCCGCGAGAATCCGCAGTAGGCACAATTGTTGATGCATTCGTTCGAAAGATACAGGGGGGCAAAGAGCCGGATCACCCGACCAAACCGCTGCCGGGTCAGCGCCGCCGACCGCCGCGCCATGGTTTCGATCTCCCCCGCTCCGGCCGGTGAAATAAGACGAGCAAAATCCAGGATACTCATCGTCCCCGCCCGGCCCATCGCCGCACGCACGTCCGCAGGGGTCGATGCCATCGAAGCATCCAGCCATTCCCGGATCGGGAGGCGATCGTACTCTTCCGCAAAGTTCATGGGCTCGGCCATCTTGTGCTCCGTCCGCGTCAGCATACCGGCAACACCATGCCTCAATACCCGAGTCGGGCCAACGCGGCCTCCAGCTCGGCCTGGAAACTCGCCACGTCCGCCTGGCTCGGCTTGTAACCCGGAACCTTCGGCGCCACCCCCAGCCGTCCATATTGGTCCATCTGCCAGTCGGCCGACTGTCCATCGGAGAACGTCACCTTCCCACTCACGAGCGCTCCCGGCCGGGTGATGCTGTCCATGCTGACGACCACCTTGCTGGCTGCATCCCCTGCCAGGGGCGCCATCTTCAGCGGCGCTCCCGAGGGCCCCGACAACGCGGGCGCGCCGCCCCGACCCGCCCCTGAACCGCCCACAAGGTTGCTTCCCGGGCTCAAGGCGCCTCCCGCACCCGCCGCTCCACCGGAGGTCGCCGAGGCAGGCGCCGGTGCCGGTGCCGGCGGAGGCGTGGGGTCCTTGGGTCGCAGTTGAAGGTCATCCAGCAGAAACCTCGCCTCCATGTAGGTCAGCCGGAGTCCAAACTCCTCCGACAGCCGGTTCTGAATCTCAGCCACCTTCATACCCTGCTCGATCCACGTCCGGACCCGGGTCATCTGCGCGTCGTCTAGCTTCATTTCTCGTATTCCACGAAACGGGTTATGGCCTCAACGCAACGATGTTCATCCCGCGCGCCGATGGCACTCAATCCCCGAGATGGCTGTCCCACCGCAATCGCCCCCGGGCCGAATAGCCTCTTCGGCCCGTCCGTTCCCGTCGAGATTCAACTCGACCCATGTCGCCCCCTGCCCGCGGGAAACCCGGGGTTGCCTCCCCACCCACGTTCCCCGTTCCATGCCCCCGTGTTGCTGATTCCTCTTCGCTGCGACCGCAGCCCGCTGCACGGGCTGGGACTCTTCGCTATCTCACCCATCCGGGCCGGCACCCCGATCTGGCGGTTCATTCCCGGTTTCGATCAATCCTTCACGCCCCATCAGCTTGACCAACTCCCGGACCCCGCCCGAAGCCATGTCCAACACTACGGTTATTTCGACGCCCATGCCGGCCACTGGGTTCTGAACGGCGATCTCACCATCTTCATGAATCATTCGGCGACGCCCAACACCGGTGCACCCGCATCCCCCGCCGGTGCCGCCACTGAAACCATCGCTCTCCGCGACATCCCCGCTGGCGAGGAGATCACCTGCGATTATCACGCCTTCGACGCCTCACTCAAACCGATCCCCCCATCCCATCCGCCGATGTGACTTCAACCGAACCCGGCTTTCCGCTGGCCACGATTCGCCGTTCCGCCAAGCTCCACCCATGCCGCTCCCCCCATCCCCTTGCCGCCCCGTTTCGATCCACAGAACACCGGCGAGCCGTCACCCTCTCCCCACCTTGGCCACAGCCCTCGCTCTCGCCCTGGGTTGTTTTGCGCCTGCCTCGTGCTGGTCCGCGGAAAGCACCGTCGCCGCCGGCGCCAAACTGGAGAAGCTCGCCGAGGGTTTCTCGTTCACGGAAGGACCGGCCACCGACAAGGACGGGAACGTCTTTTTCACGGATCAACCGAACGATCGCATTGTCCGATGGGACGCCACCACCCGCACCGTCTCCGACTGGCTCAAACCCGCCGGTCGTTCCAACGGGATGTTCTTCGATGCGCAGGGCAACCTGCTCGCCTGCGCCGATGAGTTGAACGAACTCTGGTCCATCGCCCCGGACAAAACCGTCTCGGTCCTGGTCAAGAACTTCGATGGAAAGTTGCTCAACGGACCGAACGACCTCTGGATCCGGCCCGACGGCGGCATTTACTTCACCGATCCCCTCTACAAGCGTCCGTACTGGAAGCGGGATCCGGCCATGCAGCAGGACGGACAGCATGTGTATTTCCGGGGAACCGGCCAGTCCACCGTGCGCCGGGTTGCCACCGATCTCACCCAGCCCAACGGCATCCGCGGAACCGTGGATGGCAAGACGCTGTATGTGGCCGACATCGGTGCCTCAAAAACCTATGCCTATGACATCCAACCCGACGGTTCACTCACCGGCAAACGTCTGTTCTGCGAACTCGGGTCGGACGGCATGACACTGGACGCGGAAGGAAACCTGTACCTGACCGGCCGTGGGGTCACCGTCTTCGACCCTTCGGGCAAACAGTTTGAACGGATCACCGTTCCAGAGCCCTGGACCGCCAATGTCGCGTTCGGCGGCAAGGATCGAAAGCTGCTCTTCATCACCGCGGGCAAAGCGGTCTACGGCATTGCGATGCGTGTCCGCGGCGCCTACTAGCCCGGTAGTTCTTCGCTCCCGCACCACCTGCCTTGACGCCCCGAGGCACCTGTCGTCCAAAATTCCCCATGCGCCACTCCCTGTCCTATTTCGCCCTCGCCCTGTGTGCCGTTCTCAGTCCGACGCACGCCGCAGCGCCCGAGCCTTTGTTCAACGGCAAGGATCTCTCCGGCTGGGTGTCCATGCACGACGGTCGGTTCGAGATCCAGGACGGTTCCCTCCGCCTCGTCCGTGGGACCGGCTGGCTCCGCACCGAAAAGGAGTACGGCGACTTCGTCCTGGAGGTCGAGTTGCGCCCGTTGGTCGAACGCTACGATTCCGGCCTCTTCTTTCGCGCCGGCCTCGACGGCAAGCCCTGGCCGACTGACGGCTGGCTCGTCAACCTGCGGCGGGACATGTGGGGCGCCCTCGTGAAAGGCTTCACCCGTATTCTGCCTTCCACCGCCGAAGGCCCCGACGTCGAGGACACCACCCCGTGGACCAAGGTCCGCCTCGAGGTGCGCGGTTCCAAAGCCATGCTGGACCTCGATGGCAAGCGACTCTGGGAAACCGACAAGATCGACCGACCCCGCGGCTACATCGGCATCCAGGCCGAGGAACGCGCCTTCGATTTCCGCCATCTCAGGATCGAATCGTTCGACGCCCCTACCGCAAAAATTTAAGAAAAATCGCGGTGCCAAATCCGCAACGGCGCCTTGCGTGAAGCGGCTGGGTTCCTCCATTTTCTTCGCATGGGCAAGTTGTTGGCGCTCTTAGGAGTGCTGGGGCTGCTTTGGAAGGAGGAGGTCAGCAGAGTTCAGGCGGCAACGCCTACGACATTTGGTTACGAGGGCCAACTCTCCGAAGGCAGTCTTCCAGCAGAAGGAATCTACGATCTTCGAGTGACGTTGTTCGATGCGTCCTCCGACGGAACACGCGTTGGCGGCCCCATCACCAATCTCGCCGTTCAAGTCCACCAGGGGCTGTTCACCACCACGCTGGACTTCGGTGTGGCGCCCATGCCTGGAGTCCATTGGCTGGAACTCGCGGTGCGACGCTTCGAGGAAGGCGCTCCGTTCACCGAACTGCTCCCGCGCCAACCGATCACCGCAGTCCCCAGTGCGCTTCGCTCGGCGGTCGCGGATGAAGCGCGGATTGCCCACTCCCTCGTCACCGGCACCACCACCAACGCACCGTCGGTGGTCCTGGTTCCCGCCCACAACACCTCCACACCAGTCCCCGGCGGCGTCGCCTGGCTGGACGCCGGTGGGAATCTCGCCGGCGGTCTCGTCGCCGACACACCGGCGCGACTCAGCTTCAACCTATCGCGCCCGCTCTACGTCTCCGGCGCCCCGCTGATCGTCAGTTCCGGATCCGGCGCTCGCCCCCCGCTGTCTTCGAACATCCTTCAGGTGCTCGGAAATACCCAAGTCACCGGCACGCTCCAGGCCTTGGGTGGAATCGCCTTCCCCGATGGCAGCCGGCTCGTCTCCTCCACCTCCCTGCAACAACCCAATGTTCTGTGGGTGTCCACCGCCGGCGACGATTCCACCGCCCGACGTGGCAACCCGTTGCTTCCCTACAAAACGCTAGGAATCGCCATGTCCAACGCCCTCTCCGGAGATGCCGTCTTCGTGCTCCCCGGAACATACCCCGTCGCCACCGCGCCCGAACTCGGCTCGCTACGCGTGGCCGCCCCCATCCGCATCGTCGGCCTCACCAACGTCACCATCGCCGGGTTCGGTGGCACTCCGGAAATCTACGCCCCGGATTTTGGCGACATCATCCAGGTGGCGAGCTGTTACAACCTCACCTTCCGCAATCTTCATTTCCGATCCGAAGCCTCCCGCCTGGCCGAACCACCCCACGGTCAAAGTGCCGGCATCTGTTTCCGACCGGACGCCCCGGCCAACGCCCGCATTCTGATCGACAGCTGCCGCTTCACCGGAGTCCCGCACGCCATCACCACCTTCGCCGCTCCCGCCGTCATCACCGACCACCTCACCGTCCGGGATTGCACGTTCGTCGATTGTGGCTGGACGACCGGCGTCCCCACGCTGGGCCAGGACGGCGGCGCCCTGACCGGCTTCGGCAACCACCTTCGCTTCGTCAACAACACCCTCGACGGCGCCATCCGCGGCGTGGAGTTCTATCGCTTCCCAGGCGACCCCGGCCACACCAATGCCCTCATCTCCGGCAATATCTTTCTGAATTACTGGGACTGCGCCATCTGCAGCTTCGACGACGGCGACGACAACGCCGCCACCCTGGATAGCGTCGTCATCGCCGATAATCTGTTCGAAGACGCACCCAACGAATTGGCCGGCGGTGAGGTTTCCGGCAGCGCCGCCATTCTGATCAATTCCGGCCGGCGCATCACCATCCGCGGCAATCTGGTGAACCGCGGCAAACTTTACGGCATCAAGGTCAGCGCTCTCACCGGCCCGCTCGAACACGTCGACATCACCGCCAACGCCGTCTCGGATGTCGCTGGTCGCGGCGTCCAAGTCACGGACTACGGTCCGGGAGTTCAACACGTCCGGGTCACCAACAACCGGATCTGGGGCAACAGCGGCGGCGGCCTTCTCGCCCAGGGCCAGTTCCTGGATCTCTCCTTCAACGACATCACCGCCAATTATCCGTACGGCATCCGGGTGATGGAATCCGAGACCGGCCGGCCAACCTCCGACAGTCGCGTGTACGGGAATTTCCTCATCGGCAATGCCTCCACGATGGACTTCGAGGGAACCACCAACCTGATCGTCGAGGCGAATCACGTGGTCACTTCCAACCCGCCGCCGCCCGACACCAACAACCCCGTGTCCGCGCGCGCTCTCAGCCGCCTTCAGCCTCGCCCATCCAACCCCACCTCCGGGACGGCCGCCCACCATCCGCCACGGCGCGCCGACGCCCTCCGCGCCTGGCAGGCCGCGGCCGATCAGGTGGCGGCTGCCAGCGTCCGCTAATCGCTCGGCGCCCTGGCTGGCGCCTTCCACGCCTCACGCACCTCCTCCGGTGTTCTCCCCTGCTCCCGCAGTCGCCGGAGGCTCATCGCCTCATGCCGCTTCGCCAGCCGGACCCCGGCCTCATCCGTCACCAGCGGGCAATGGTGGAAGCGTGGCGCGACCTGACCCAGCGCCCGATGCAGCAGGATCTGACGCGCCGTCGACAGCAAAAGGTCCGCGCCGCGAACCACCTCCGTCACGCGCATCGCGGCATCGTCGACCACACAGGCCAGTTGGTAGCTGGGAAAGCCGTCCCCTCGCCAAACCGCGAAGTCGCCGAAGTCACGACCGGCCACGAAGCGCTGGAGGCCAAAAACACCATCGACAAAATTCACTTCCTCCCCCTCCGGCACGCGAAACCGCCAGGCCACTTTGGAGGTGCGATACGGGGGCACATCGCCCATGCCGGTACGGGTCCGGCAGGTTCCCGGGTACAGCGGCTCCTCATCGCCGGCGTGCGGTGCCGACAACGCGCTCTGAATCTCCCGGCGCGAACAGGTGCAGGGAAAAAGATGCCCCGTCCGGCGCAATCGTTCGAAGGCTTCCCGATACAACGCCACACGCTGGCTCTGAACATAGGGCCCGCACGGACCGCCCACGTCCGGGCCTTCCTGCCAGCGGAAACCCAACCAACTCAAATCCTCCCGGATCGCCTCCACGAACTCCGGTCGACACCGCGGGCCGTCGAGATCTTCCACCCGCAGGATCAGCGTCCCCCCCGCCGCCTGAGCCCGTTCCTGGGCGGCCCAGAACGTCCGCGCATGCCCCAGATGAAGGAAACCCGTCGGCGACGGCGCCAGCCGCCCGCGATACTCCTGCTTCTCGAGTAGTTCCCAACCAGCCACGGCTCCTCTCACCATAACTCGGGTCCGTCTCATCGGATCGACCGAAACGACTGCGTCCAGGCATCAAACCGGCACACCGCCCGCAGATCACACTGATCGCAGGCTGTCCGGCCTCCTTGCCGATAGGGAGCCACCGCCACATCGCCTGAAAAAAGGCGCACGCCCAGATCATGGATCACGGCGCGGACATCCTTCAGCAACGCCTCGAATTCCGCCGCACCACGCCCATCCCCCACTTTCGACGGCGTGCCGTCCTTCTTGAACTTCAAGGCAAACTGTCCGCTTGTGTCCCCCGGTGTGCGGACGTCCAACCACGCCGCCGCGTCCACCTGCAATCGTCCGCGGTGACGATACGGCGAATCCGTCGCCTCCGGGTCGGCCAATCCTTCGCCCCTGGACGACGCCCGCTCCGCGCCACCCCCAATGCCGACATAGCAGTAACCCGCCAACTCAGGCCGCGCAGATCCAGCCACCGACTCCCAATCCACCACGTCGTCCAAGGCCAGCGCGTACGCCGCCAACTGCAAATCGATTCCCGCCCGCACCAGACGCTCGTCCAACAACCGCCGGCGCAGCTTGTAGTCCAAAACCACGTACCACACCTGCCCCGCCGCCGTCCGACAGACGTCCACCCGGTCCACCTTCCCCCGAATTCGCAGAGCCTTCCCTTCATCCACTTCCATCCGCCAGGGCCGCCAGCGACTGCCCCCGCCGAACTCCACTTCCGCGAGCAGCGGATCGAACTGGTAGTCCGCCATCCAGCCCACCAGCACCCCAACCAAATCCCGCACGCGCTCCACCACCGCCTCCGCCTCCCACCGCGCCTCCGGCGTCGCGGTGAACACACCGCCGCCGTAGCCGCCCAAATGCCGGGAAGCAACCTCGCTCAGAACCTGCCGCGCCTCGCCGGGTGTGAGTTGCCGCCACTGCCTGCCCGAAGCCAGGACCGCCACATGAAAGCGCGCCAGCAATTCATGGGCCAACGAACCCGTGTGCCGTCGATCCACCTCGAAAGCCGCTCGTTCCCTTCCCCGCAATCCGCGACGGACAAAGAACTGAAAGGGGCACGACGCCAGGCTCTCCAACGCGCTCACGGAAATATCCGGGGACTCGCCGTACAAAAGGTCCACCACCCCATCCCCCAGCGGCTCCACCTTGGTCCCCCGGCGCAACGCCCGAACCCGCTCCCGCCCCAAGGCATCCCCCACCAGAACATCCAATTCGGTCGCCGACCGCCGACCCAACACCCACGGCAGCAGTTCCGAGCGGTGTTCCACGCGCCCCGCCACTTCAGCCGCCGTCATCGTCGCCCGAACGCCATCCGCCGCTTCCCCATCCACCGACAACCCGGGAAACACCGCGCGAACGTGCGCCACAAACGGCGACGGGTTGCGCGGTCTTCCTGCCTCGTCCCGTTCCGACCAACCCAGCACCAGGCGACCTCCCGACCGCGTGCAGGCCACATAACCCAGATACCGCTCCTGTCCGACCCGTCGACGCCGATCCAGTTCCAGTCCGATCCCCATCGCGGCCAGACGGTCCCGCTCGCGTTCCCCCAGAATGCCACCCCCGCGGGCAGGCGCTGGAAAGACCCCTTCATTCAGACCAAGCACAATCGCCAACCTCAGCTCCGGTTGCCGGGAACGGTCAATGGCACCGATCATCACCTGATCCTGCGAGGGCGGAATCACGCCCGCCGTCAATGAAGCCAGTCCCGCCTCCACGATCGCCAGCCATTCGCCCGTCGGCATGCGGGTCGACTCGAACCCCCGTTCCAACGCCGACAGCCAGGCTTCCAACTGCTCCCAGGCCGTCCCGTGCATCCGGGACTGCAACTCCAATTGTCCCCCAAGCCGGGCGTCTGCGGCCGCCCAGGCATCCAGCGTCGCCTGGACCCCCAGTTCCGACCAAAACCGTCGCAAGGCATCCGCTAATCCAAACCCGTCCGGTTCACCGGCAAGTTCTGCGCGCAAGGTCCGGAAGGGTGCCGCGCACCGGTCGACCTCACCCTGCCAGCCTGTTCCCTTGGATGTGGTCGCCCCACCGGACTCGGTCCTGGTCTCGGTCTCGGCAGGTCGAAGCCATCCATCCACCCCCAACCCTGCGGCCAGTGCGTCGTTTTCCCAGGCATCGACCACATCCTGATCCACCCCCACCAAGCCGGTCTTGAGCGCTCCAAACCAGTCCTCATGGCGGGGAGCGAGGGCCGCCAGACGCAACGCACAGCGGGTCAGTTCCGCCAACGGGTGATGGGCCAGCGGTTCGCGTCGATCGATGAAGAAGGGAATCTCGTACCGGAGAAACACCCGACGCAACGCGGCATCGCGGTCGTCGAGAGCCCGGACGATCACCGCCACGTCCCGAAACCGTCCCCCCGCCCGCACGTGACGCCAGACTTCACGCGCCGCCATTTCCACTTCCCGTTCGAAATCCGCGCACGCCACCAATCTCAACACATTCCCGGCCCGATCCCGCGCCTCCCCCTCGGCTTCCACCGGCCGCGTCCAGGTGGCCTCCAGGTGCGCCAACGCGGGTTGTACCACGAAGCGGCCAGCACCTTCCCGACGTTGAAGCACCTCGGTGGAAAGCGTCGCCCCCTGCAACGCCGCGAGACGCACATGCACCCGGCGCGCGGTCTGACCCACTACCGCCCAGGTGGACAGCCAGGGCGGATCTTCCCGGATTTCCTGATCCAGACAAAAAGCCAGGGTCGTCGACCTCGACACCCGCACCACCGCCGCAAGCAACTCAATCTCCTGCGGGGTCATTTCCGCGAAGCCGTCGAGCCACACCGCGCCAAACGCCGAGCCTTCCTCGGATTCCCGAAGCCGTTCCGCCGCCAGTTCGGGCAACAAGTCGGCGTCCAGCAAACGGTGCTGTTCCAGCCACTCCCGATACGCCCGCGCCAGCAGCGCCAGATCCCGAAGCTTGTCCGACAGCGAGGGATCCTCCGCCCCCACCTCCGCCGCAATCTGCTCCAACCGCTCCGGACCCAGGCGATGCCGTTGCAACTCCCGCAGCGTCCCGCTCAGTTCATGGGCGAAACCCATCATGCGCGCCGATGACCGGAACAACCGCAACCGCGGCTGATTCCAGCGCAGCAGGGCGCGCAGGACCATCACCCGACCTTCCTCATCCAGAAGTTCCATCGGCCCGTCCTCTGACAGGACCATGCGGGCCAGACGGTCGAAGGACAGAATCTGAAGCCGGGTCCAGCCGGGGATAGAGCCCTCGCCGAGCAGTTGTCGTTCGAGTTGGAACGTGGACTGCTTGGGCGCCAGAAGCAGGAGCGGGGCGCCGTCAGGATCGCGGTGCAGTTCTTCCCGGACCTCCGCGAGGCATCGGTGGGTTTTGCCGCTCCCCGCCGGTCCCAGAAGAAAGCGGATCTCCACGGGTCCTTCCCTAACCGAGCCGCAGGAAGTTGGCGATCATCCGCCGGCCTTCCTGGGTGAGAATGCTCTCGGGATGAAACTGAACACCCCAGATCGGAAGGGTCTTGTGCCGGAGCCCCATGATTTCATTGGGGTCCTCCTCGCACCAGGCGGTGACCTCCAGGCAGTCGGGCAGGGTGTCCTTCTTCACCACCAACGAATGGTAACGCGTCGCGGTGAACGGGTTCGGCATGCCCTCAAACAGGTCCTTTCCGTCATGCACGATCTTCGAAGTCTTGCCGTGCATCATCCGGTAGTTCACCACCACATCCCCACCGAAGGTGTGGCCAATGCATTGATGCCCGAGGCAAACCCCCAGCACCGGCAGGGTCTTCCCAAATTCCCGGATGATCTCGTTCGAAAGCCCCGCCTCCTTGGGCGAACAGGGTCCGGGCGACACCACGATCCGTTCCGGCTTCAACGCCCGGATCTGCTCCAGGCTCAGTTCGTCGTTGCGATGCACCCGCAGTTCCACCTGCAACTCGCCAAAGTATTGGACGAGGTTGTACGTGAACGAGTCGTAGTTATCGATGACCAACACCATGCGCGCGGCCGGAAGCTAACGCGCACCCGGCAAAATCAAAGGTGAAACCTGCCGCTCAGCCGCCACCCTCCGGCGACAACACCTTCACCCGGACATTGCGGTAGCGCACAAACTGCCGGGTCAAATCCCCGCCGCCGTGCACCTGCAAGGCAATCCGCCCCGTGTCCGGGTGCCGCTTCACCGTCTCCGTCCACTCCATCATCTTCACCCCGTTGATCCAGGTCGTGATCGTTGGCGGATTTGAAACAATCCGTGCCCGCAGCTCGTTCCATTGCCCGTGGCGCCAGAAGAACGCCCAGGACTCCGGCTTCACCAGCAACGGTGTCGGCCCGTTGGTCACCGCCACGATATCCGTCACCTTCCCGTCGAAGCGGAAGTTCATCACCGCCGGCTTCCCGCCCAGTTTCCCCTCGCCGTAAACGCCCATCAGGTTGCCTCGCCCATGGTAGTCGATCATCGCCTGAAACGCCGTTCCGTCCTCCGTGCTCCGCAGGAACAAACCGCTGTCCGGCCCGAAGTCGTTGTTCATCTCCACCACCACTTCAAAGTCGCCGAAAACCTCGTCGGTCAGGATGATTCCCCCGTTCCCCACGATGTCCTGGCTCCCCACGATCGCGCCGTTCTCCACCACCCAACGCCCGCCCGTGGTGTTCCCGCTGGCCCGGCTATGCCCCGTCTGTGCACTCACATGCCAACCTTGCAGCGTCTTCCCATCGAACAGCGTCCGCCACCCGCCGGCGTCCGGGACCGGGTCCGCCCCGGCCGCCGAAACCACCGAAGCCAGGGACACCAGGAGGGAACACCCGATGCGTTGAAAGCCGCCACTCACCCAGCGAAGACATGGAACGTTCATGGTTTTCAAGGAGTTGACGGCCCTCAGCCTGATCCAGCCACCCGCCACCAGGCGAGCCAGGAATCCGCCCCTTGAATGCTCCAACCCTTTCTTCAGTCTCATCCCACAGACCGTTCCATGAAAAACCTCACCACCCCCCTGTTTCTCACCGCGTCCTGGATTCTCGCCTCCGGTTGTGTCGTCAGCATCGGTGGCAATGAAAAAACCCACCAGCGTCAGGAGGTTCCCAAACCCAGCCCCGTGGTCGTCGTCGCCGCCAATACCGAGGACTCCGCAACCCTCGCGGAGATCGACGCCATCACCAAGCTGGCCTTCGACAATGGTAGGCGCGACGGCTTCATGGCCGTGGCCTCCCGCGGCGGCATCTCCCCCGGAGTCCAGGTGCACCTCGTCAACACCGCCCTTCGCTCCCTCAGCTTCGATGCCGCCAAAGTCGAGGTGCTGGTTCAACTCACCCAGAATCCCACCTTCTCCCCCGCCGCCAAGGAAGCCATCCTCCGCCAAATCGACCTGCTCGCGTTTGAAAGCAGCAAAACCACCGTGCTCAACGCGATTCAGGAGCGCGCCAAAACACCTTGAAACCCGGACCGCCGGTCCCGCCAAATCCTGGGGCACCGCCCACGTCCCCATGAACGCCCATCCCTTGGTCCTCCCCCATGCCACTTGCCTACGGCGCTTCATCCTGGCCTGCCTCCTGAGCCTCGCCGCTGCCGTCCACACCGTCGCGGCCGACGCTCCACCCGCGACGCCTTCCATCCCCGCCCCAGCCGAGATCCTCAAAACGCTCCGCCCCGAGCATCCCCGCCTGCTCGCCACTCGGACGGATTTCGACCGGGTCCGGAAGGAGGTCATTACCGACCCTCACCTCTCCGCCTGGTGGACCAAGATCCGTGGCGAAGCCGACCGTATCCTGCGTCAGGAGCCGGTGAAATATGACATCCCGGACGGGCTCCGCCTGCTCAGCGTCAGCCGCAATGCATTGCATCGAAGTTATATCCTCGGCCTCGCCTGGCAGATCACCCAGGACCGTAAGTACGCCGATCGATTGGCCCGGGAAATGAGTGCGGTGATCGCGTTCAAGGACTGGAACCCCCGGCATTTTCTCGACACCTCGGAAATGGCCCACGCCGTCGGCATTGCCTATGACTGGTGTTGGGAGGCCTTCGCGCCGGACCAACGCGAGGCCATGCGAAAGGCAATGATCTCCCTGGCCTTGGAACCGGCCCTTCAGATCCATCGAGACTCGGCATCCAAAGGCGGCTGGCCCAAAGCCCGTCACAACTGGAACCAAGTCTGCAACGGGGGCATCACCCTGGGCGCGCTCGCCGTGGCCGAGCACACCCCCGAACTCGCCGCGGAACTCATCGCCGCGGCCGGCGTGTCCGTTCAGATCCCCATGGCCGAGTTCGCCCCGGACGGCGCCTGGTCCGAGGGACCTGCCTACTGGAATTACGCGGCCATCTACAACGTGGCCATGCTGGCCGGTCTGACCACGGCGCTGGGCACCGACTTCGGCCTCTCGGGGTTGCCGGGGTTTGCCGAAACCGGGTTCTTTCCGTTGCACATCACAGGACCGCTGGGGCGCACGTTCAACTTCGCCGACGGTCGAGACAGCCTCCTCCGCGCACCCCATATGCACTGGCTGGCCAACCGGTTTCAGCGGCCACAATTTGCCCGGTACCAACGCGATGCCGCGTCGCCTCATCCGCTCGACATTCTCTGGTACAACGCGGAACTCGCCCAACGCCCCATCCCGGCGGAGCCGCTGGATCGACATTTTCGAGGCGCGGAACTCGTCACCCTGCGCAGCGCGTGGCCGACCAACACCGCCCGCCCCGGTGCGGTGGATTCGGCGATTTTTGTCGGCTTCAAGGGCGGCGACAACCAGGCGAATCACGGCCACCTGGATCTCGGTTCCTTCGTGCTGGATGCCCTCGGGGTTCGCTGGGCGTCGGACGCCGGCGCCGAGGACTACAACGTGCCCGGGTATTTCGGAGCCCAACGCTGGAACTACTACAAGACCCGCGCGGAAAGCCACAACACCCTCGTGCTGGGTCCCGATGCGGAACCGGACCAGGACCCCAAAGCCGCCGCGCCCATCCTGCGCTTCGTTTCGCGACCCGAGGACGCCTTCGCCATCGCCGATCTCTCCGCCGCCTATGCCCGCCATGCCCGGCGGGTCCACCGAGGCGTCGCCCTTCAGGCGAATCGCAGCCGCGTGCTGGTTCAGGATGAAATCGAAGCCAAAGATCCCACCGAGGTTCTTTGGTTCCTCCACACCTTCGCCAACACCGAACTTCAAGGCAGCCAGGCCACGCTCACCTTCGGCAAGTCGAAGCTCTGGGCCGCCATCCTGTCCCCAGCCGGCGCTGTGTTCGACATGATGCCCACCCAACCGCTGCCCACCTCGCCCCAGGCGGACAACCGCTCGCTGGTCGGCGGACGTAAACTCGTCGTGCGCCTGCCGGCCGCCCCGAAAACGCGCCTCGCCGTCGTCTTCGTGCCCCTGCCCGCCGAGACCCGGGCGCCGGATCCCGCCTCCATCCATCTGAAGCCGCTCAGCGACTGGAATTAGCGCTTGGCCGCAAGCAGCTTGCGCAGTTCAGCCACCGGGTTGTCGACCATGCTGGCTGTCACGGTGAACTGCTTCACCCGGCTCGTCGGCAGCCGGAATTTCAGGTCCCGGAAGACCCGCTCACAGATCGTCATCAAGCCCCGCGCCCCGGTCGCTTCTGCACCCGCCAGCTGGGCGAGTCGCCGCAAGCCGTCGTCGCGGAATTCCACCTGGATGTCGTACGCGGCAAACGCCTGTTCGTATTGGCGGATCAGGCTGCTCTCACTCTTCCGGAGAACATCGAACAAATCCTCCTCATCCAGTCCGTGGCAGGCCACCCGCACCGGCAGCCGGCCGATGAATTCCGGTTCCAACCCGTACTCGATGAGGTCCGGCGTGGTCATGCGCGCCAACAACCAGTCGACATCGTCGAGCCGCTGAGTGGGATCCCGTTTGACCTGAGCCTCGGCCAGCTTGCGCCCCCCTTTCTTGGTACCCACCTCCCGCGACAACAGCAGACGCTTCCGAATCAGGTCCGCTATCCCGGAGAACGCTCCGCTCACGATAAACAGGATGTGACGGGTGTTGAGGGTGTCCACGGCAGGCGCCCCTCCCCGCATCGCCGCCATCGCCGTCTGCAACTGCCCCGTCATGTCGTTCGGAGACACGAGAGGGATGTCGCCATCCTCCATCAGCTTCAGCAGGTTGGTCTGCACGCCCCGCCCGGACACGTCCCGCCCCGCCCCAGGCATGCGGGTCGCCAACTTGTCCACTTCGTCCAGGTAAATGATCCCGTGCTCCGCCTTCTTCGGATCGTTGCCCGATCGTCGATACAGATCGCGGACCAGGTCGTCGACGTCCCCACCCACGTAACCGGTCTCGCTGAACTTCGTCGCGTCGGCCTTCACGAACGGCACGCCGATCAGTTCGGCCGCCGACCGGATCAAGTGCGTCTTCCCCACGCCGGTCGGCCCCAGCAAGAGAACGTTCTGCTTCTGGTAGTGCGGCGTCGACTTCCCTTCCTGCGCCATCCGCACGTGCTGGAAGTGGTCGCAGAGCGCGACGCTCAGCACCTTCTTGGCTTCGCGCTGACCAATCACGAACCGGTCGAGATGCCGCGCGATGGCCTGGGGACGCAGGTCGAAATGGAAGACCTTCGAAGGCGCGGCCGTCTCCGCCACTCCCGGCTTGGGCGCCGCCTCAGCGCGTCGTGCGGGTGGCGTCTTGATCCGGTCGGGAACTCCGGCGGTCACCGGGCCCAGGGTTTCCGGATGGCCCGAAAGGGTATTCTTCATGCGTCGATCGTGGTCCAAAGCAATGCCGGTTCAACGGCGTTGGCAAACTAGCGGGGGTTTCCTTCCCTGGCCATGGACTTCCCGCCCGGAACCGTTTTTTCACCTCCTTTACAATTCCCCCGGCTTGCCGACATACGCGCTTAACACACCGGGAGTCTTCTAGGGCCACACCGACGGCGGGAAGCCATCGGTCCAAACCAAAAAAACATCAGCCCTCGAAACAACCATGAAACGCATCACCCAACCCACCCTCGTCGCCGCCCTCGCCATCGCCGCCCTCGCCTCCATCACGGCCATGGCTCAAAGCAACGGCCGCCCCAACCGCTTCCTGCCCAGCGGAACAACGGCAACCAGCGAAACCACGAACGAACGAGCCGAGCGCCCAGCCCGCCCGGTTCCGCCGATCATCGCCGCGCTCGATGCCAATCAGGACGGTGAGATCGATGCCACCGAGATCGCCAACGCCACCGCCGCCCTCAAAACCCTCGACACGAACGGCGACGGGAAACTATCGGGGGACGAAATCCGCCCGGCCCGCCCCGAAGGCGGACGCGGACCCCGCCGATAATCCGAGTCCGGAAGGGAACCGGAAAAGTTCAGGCCCCATGGGACGGGAGGTCCCATGGGGCCTGTCGATGTTCCTGGTCCTGGTGCCGGTCGTTCGTCGAAACCTGGCACCCGGCACCCGGCAGACTCAGTACCGGTAATGTTCCGGCTTGTAGGGGCCTTCGACGGGAACGCCGAGGTAGTCCGCCTGCTGCTTGGTCAGCTTGGTCAGCTTCACGCCGATCTTCTCGAGGTGCAGACGGGCCACTTCCTCGTCGAGCTTCTTCGGCAGGCGGTAGACCGTCTTTTCGTACTTGTCCTTGTTCTGCCAGAGGTCGATCTGAGCCAGCGTCTGGTTGGTGAACGAGTTCGACATCACAAAGCTCGGATGGCCGGTGGCACAGCCGAGGTTCACCAGACGACCTTCGGCGAGCAGATAGATGCTGCGGCCGTTGGGCAGGTAGTACCGATCGTACTGGGGCTTGATCGTGTCGACCCGCACGCCCTTGGTCTTCTTCAGCGCGTCCACCTGAATCTCGTTATCGAAGTGGCCGATGTTGCAGACGATGGCCTGGTCCTTCATCTGGAGGACGTGCTCCACCGTGATGATGTCGCAGTTGCCCGTCGTCGTGACGTAGATGTCGCCCGTGCCAAGCGTGCTCTCGATCGTGTTGACCTCGAAGCCTTCCATCGCCGCCTGCAAGGCATTGATCGGATCCACTTCGGTCACCACCACCCGCGCTCCATACGCACGCAACGAGTGGGCGCTGCCCTTGCCGACGTCGCCGTAGCCGCACACCACGGCGACCTTGCCCGCGATCATGACGTCGGTCGCGCGCTTGATCCCGTCCGCCAGCGATTCGCGGCAGCCGTAGAGGTTGTCGAACTTCGACTTGGTCACCGAATCGTTCACGTTGATCGCCGGCACCAGCAGTTTGCCCTGTTCGGCCAGCTGGTAGAGGCGGTGCACGCCGGTCGTCGTCTCCTCCGAGACACCCTTCCAGGACTTGACGATCTTGGTCCAGAGACCGGGGTATTCCTTCGCGGTGCGTTTCAGCAGGGCCTTCACCACCGCGACTTCATGGTTGTCGCTGGGTTGGTTCACCCACTTGCTCCCCTTCTCCATCTCATAGCCTTTGTGGATCAGCATCGTCACGTCGCCGCCATCATCCACCACCAACTCCGGACCGGTGTTGCCCGGATGCAGAATGGCCTTGAGCGTCAGTTCCCAGTACTCCTCCAGCGTCTCACCCTTCCAGGCGAAGACCGGCACGCCGGTGGCCGCGATGGCCGACGCCGCGTGGTCCTGGGTCGAGAAAATGTTGCAGCTCGCCCAGCGGACCGAGGCGCCAAGATCCGCCAGCGTCTCAATCAACACCGCCGTCTCGATGGTCATGTGCAGGGAACCGGTCACCCGCACCCCGCGCAGCGGCTTTTGCTTGGCGTACTTCTTGCGCACCGACATCAGGCCCGGCATCTCGTGCTCGGCCACTGCGATCTGCTTGCGACCCCACTCCGCGAGCGCGATGTCGCGGACGATGTAGTCGGAGCCGGCCGGTGTCTGGGCCGAGTATTTGGCGAGGTTCGCCGTCGCTGCCGTCACTTCGGCAAGCACCGCGGCGGTTGCGGCGGATTTTTTGGCTTTGGCCATGGTTGAAGGAATGTGGATGGGAATGTCTCAGTCTCGGGTTCGAAATCGTGGCTTTGGATCCACAGGGATCACTTCGCAGCCTTTTGAAGCGCTTTCACCTTGTCCGTGGCTTCCCACGTCAGGTCGGCATCGGTCTTTCCGAAGTGCCCGTAGTTCGTCGTCTTCCCGTAGATCGGCCGCAGCAAGTCGAGCTGCTTCACGATGTCCGCCGGCTTGAAGCTGAACACCTTCTGGACCGCGTCCGTGATCGCCTCGTCCGACAGGCCGCCCTGCGCCGTGCCGAAGGTGTTGACGTAGACGCTGACCGGGTCCGGATAGCCGATGGCGTAGGCAAACTGAACTTCGCAACGCTTCGCCAATCCCGCCGCCACCACGTTCTTCGCCACGTACCGACCCATGTAGGCGGCACTGCGGTCGACCTTGGAAGGGTCCTTGCCCGAGAACGCACCACCCCCGTGACGTCCCCACCCACCGTAGGTGTCGACGATGATCTTGCGGCCGGTCAACCCGGTGTCGCCCTGGGGCCCGCCCACCACGAAGCGACCGGTCGGATTGATCAGGTACAGGGTGTCCTTGGTCAGCAGTTCCTTCGGCAACTGCTTCTTCACCACCTGCTCAATGCAGAATTCCTCGATGGTCTTGTGCTTCACGTCCGCCGCGTGCTGCGTCGAAATCACCACGTTCGTGATCCGCACCGGCTCGTCGTCCACATACTCCACCGACACCTGCGACTTCGCGTCCGGCCGCAGCCACGGCGCCAGCTTGCCCGCCTTGCGAATTCGCGTGAGCTCGCGACCCAGCCGGTGCGCGAACATGATAGGCGACGGCATCAGCTCGGGAGTTTCATCGCAGGCATAGCCGAACATCAGGCCCTGGTCGCCCGCGCCCTGTTCCGCCTTCTTCTTGCCCACCGCCGCCTTCGCGTCGACGCCCTGGGAAATGTCCGGCGATTGGGTCGTGACGTAGAGGTTCACGAACACTTTGTCGGCATGGAAGACGTCGTCGTCGTTCACGTAGCCGATGTCCCGGATGGCCTCCCGCGCGATCGCGGCGTAGTCCAGTTTGGCCCGGGTCGTGATCTCGCCACCCACCACCACCACGTTGGACTTGGCATAGGTCTCGCACGCCACCCGGCTGCGCTTGTCCTCGGCCAGACACGCGTCAAGGACGGCGTCGGAAATGGTGTCACAAACCTTGTCAGGATGGCCTTCGCCAACGGACTCGGACGAAAAGATGAATCGCTTGCTCATTCGATCAGGGTTGTCGTTGACCCTCGTTTTTCAGGGTCGTATTAACGTATCCGGATTTGACGATACGTTCTGAAAGCAGGGCGTCAAACTTCATTTTCCACGTTGAACATGGCCCAAACCCTCAAAAGCCTCCGCGCTTTGGCCGATCCAACCCGGCTGCGCATTCTCGCTCTCCTCGACCGCGCCGAGTTGTCCGTTCACGAACTCCAGCAGATCACCACTCTGGTTCAGTCCCGCATTTCCACCCATCTCGCCCTGCTCCAGGACGCCGGCCTGGTCCAGTCCCGCCGTGACGGGAAGCGCGCGTTTTACCGGATCGCCATGTCGGAGGACCCGCATCGGGTCGAGAACATTCAACTCGCGAGACGGGCGGCGGCGGAGCTTCCCGAACACGACACCGACGCCGCCAATCTGCGGCGGGTGCTGGCGCAGCGTGAGAATCAGGCGCAGCTCCTCTTCAACCAGATCGCCGGCCGTTTCGACCGTTCCTACGGTCCCGGCCGCTCGTGGCAGGCGTTTGGTCAATTGCTGCTCCGGCTGCTCCCGCCCCTGACGGTTGCCGATCTGGGTTCCGGCGAAGGGCTGTTGAGCGAACTGCTGGCCCTTCGCTGCCGATCGGTCATTGCCGTCGACAACTCCGAGAAGATCATCGCGTTCGGTGCGGCCAAGGCGCGAAAAGCAGGCCTCACCAACCTGGAGTTCCGTCTCGGCGACCTGGAATCGCCGCCGATTGATCCCGCCTCCGTCGATGTCGTCGTCCTGAGCCAGGCGCTGCATCACGCCCAGAACCCTGAACGCGCGATCCGCTCGGCCCACCTGATTCTCAAACCCGGTGGCAGCCTGTTGGCGCTGGATCTGCTCCGGCATTCCTTCGAGCAGGCGCGGCAGCTTTACGGCGATCGCTGGCTTGGGTTCACCGAGATTGAACTCACCCGCTGGCTCGAGGACGCCGGCTTTCAGAATGTGGAAGCCTCCGTCGTGGCCCGTGAGGAGCAACCGCCACACTTCCAGACGGTGCTCGCCATGGGCCGGAAGCAGGGTTGAGCGCGGACACTTTTTCGGTTCGCGCACGGAACCTGCAACATCGTGCATTCATCGTCTTTGCGGCTGCAATCGGCCCAAGAACCGGGGCATCTTCGCTCCATGTCACCCACTCGTTTCACCCTCGCCGTCCTGACCGCGCTGTTCGGCGCACCACTGCTCGCCTCGGCCGCCGTGGGCGTGGGAGCGCCTCCCCTCCCTGGCGCCACCGTTCTCATCGATGGTTCCCGTGAAACCCTCGATTCCAAGTGGACCTACTGGGAGGGACCCCGCTTCAAATCCTCCCTTCCCATCCAGTGGAAGATCGTCCCGGACCCTGTCGACCCCGGCACCGTGGTCATGACCGACGACCCCGCAGCTGCCGGCGGTGTCTATGGGGCGGCCGACATCGTGACCAAGGAGGCCTACCGCGATTTCCGGTTGCACATTGAATTCCTGATCATGAAGCCCGGTGGCAACAGCGGGGTCTACCTTCAGAATCGATACGAAATCCAGGTGCTGGACGGCGACAAAACCAGCCACGGCATGGGAGCGATCATCAATGAAACCCCGTCGCCGTACGAAGCCTACAACGGGGTTGGCAAATGGAACTCGTACGATGTGTTCTTCCGCGCCGCCCGCTTCAAGGATGGCAAGCGCATCGAGAAGGCGCTGGTCACCGTTTATTTCAACGGCAAGAAAGTTCACACCAACCAGTCCATCAACCAGGTCTGGGGCGGCCCCAACTCCGGTATCGATGGCGGCAACGACGGAGGCAAGGGCATCACCGATGTCCCCGGCGGCCTCAAGCTCCAGGCCGAGGGCCACGACGTGCGCTACCGCAACACCTGGATCAAGCCGCTCGAAATCGCCGCGTTCAACACCGACCTGAAGGACTGACCTCGGCATGCACCGCGCCCGCCGTCCACCCCGGCGGGCCTCCCGGTTCATGGCGCCAACACGAGTCCATGGTTGGCTTGGCGCGCTGGCTCGGACGCCAGCTCACGGCAGCCGCACGAATTCGACATCGAAACTCTGCTCCACCGCGGGCTGGTAGTAGGTCCCGATCAGCTGATCGACCTGGGGCAGGTACGTCAGCCGATAAATGCTCCCGGGGTACCCCACGTCCTGAAGTTCCACAAACACCGTCAGCTTGCCGCCCTCTTCTTTCGCCTCCGCCTTGCCCACGTGAATCGGACGCGGATTGAGGTAGGCAGCATCCATGCGGCCCGAGGCGCCATCCACCGCGCGCACTTCCAGCACATAGCCGCCGTCCGGCCTCAACCAGCGCCCGATCAGCTTCGCCCCCTTCACTGCCGCGGGAGCTGGTGCGGGTGCTGCTGCTGCTGACACACTCCCCGTCGGGACCAGCGGGCTCGTGCCCGCTGGTGGTCCGGCGCTCGCCGGAGCCTGAGGACCGGTGTCGCCACATCCGGCGAGAACCAAGGCCAGGAGCGGTCCCGCAACCCGGAGGTGGACTTCATGCAGGATGGGGAATCGACGCGATGACGTGGGCTTCAGGATCGCCATGTTGGTAACGCAAATCTTCCCGCTCCAGCGCCCGGCTGTCACCCCATTCATTCTGCGCGGGAGACCTCCGGGTTCCACCAGGCGTCCAATGCCCGCTGCAGACGTCGCACCCGCCGCGGCTGTTGCGTGGCCAGGTTCACCGACTCGAACGGGTCGGCAGCCAGATCGTACAGTTCAACGGTTCCCAACGGTTCGTTCCACGACGCCGGAGTGATGAGTTTCCAGTTCCCTTCCACCCGCCATCGCCACCGCAAACCACTCGACGGCCGGTCCAAATCCACCGCGTCATGGGTGAAGCAGGCACCCGTCACTGCGCCCCGTCGTCGAACCGCTTGCGCATCCCTCAAATCCACCCCTGGCAACCCTTCGGGTGGAGCCACACCCGCAGCCGCCAGGATCGTTGGCATCAGGTCCACGCTGCTCACCGGCACCTCCACCCGACCGGGACGGATCTTTCCAGGCCAGCGCAGAAGAATCGGGGTCCTCAACCCGCCATCGTACGGAGATTGTTTGGACTTGGGTGCGTATCGGCCGGTCTGCGGATCCGTGATCCAACCGTTGTCCGCGACAAACACCACCAGGGTCCGATCACTCCAGCCACGGCGTTCGACCGCGTCCAGCAATTCTCCGCAGGTCTCGTCGAACCACTCCACCATCGCCCAGTAGCGCGCCACCGGCAGCGCGTTGGTTCGATCGCGATAACGCGCCAGCAATCGCTCCGGCGGCGTGTGTGGATCGTGAGGCATCATCGGGGCGTACCACACCAACCAGGGCTTCCCCTGGCGCCCGGCCTCGTCCCAGAAATCCGTGATCGGTTGGAGCGTTTTCCGGCCGATGTCGAGACCGGCATCGCCATGCCGACCACCCCGATCCTCATCCCCCTGGGTCATGCCGTGCGTGAACCCACCCCGGGCGAAGTGTCCCTGCCACCACTTGCCACTCTGGAAACTCAGATACCCTTCCCGGCCCAGCCACCGCGGCAAGGTCGGCGTTTCCTCCATGAATCGGGCCATCCGTTCCCGACCGTCCCGGTACGCCGCACTCTGGTAAAACGTCTGCGCCGACAGACCCTTCGGTCGGGGCGGATCATTGCACACCACCCGGTGCTGGTGCGGGTACCGCCCCGTCAAAATCGACGCCAGACTCGGGCAGCACAGACTCGCCGGAACATACCCACGCGGGAACAGCAGCGACTCCGCCGCCAACCGATCCAAGCGGGGGGTTCGAACATGCGGATGGCCCATGAAGCCGTAGTCGGTCCAGGCCTGATCATCCGCCACAATCAGGAGCACATTCGGCGCCTGGATCTCGACACCCACGGCCTCCTTGCCACCCACCTCCAGCAGAACCACCAGCATCGCCAACGAGACGAGCCTCAACAGCGGGAACATGTCCAACCTTGGCCTGTCCGCCCTGAAAATGGCCAGCCCGCGACTCGGCCGGACCGCTTCAGATGGATCTCATGACCCTAGGTCAGCCGAGCGCCAACGGTCCGGCCTCGCAGTGCTTGGGATTCCCGAACGTCTTCAACTCATGGCCGAAGGCTTGAGCCACCGAAAGCCAGAGGCGGTTGTGGGGAACATTTTCGAAGCGCAGGGACCGACCCGTCTTGAACCCAAGCCCGCCGCCCACCAGCACGAAGGGGATGTTGTCGAGGGTGTGGCTGTTGCCCTTCCCCAACTCGTTCGTCCAAAGAATCGTCGTGTGATCCAGCATCGTTCCCTCGCCGCCTGGTTCGGGCATGGCGTCGAGTTTCCGGGCGAGCGCGGCCAATTGTTCGCAGACCCAGATGTTGATCTTGGTCAATTTCTCCTGCGAACCCTCGTTCAGGTCGGGGTCGTGGGACAACGAATGATGCCCCTCCTCAATGCCCAGCCAGCGCATGCGCGCACTGCCGACCGAGTTGGTGAATTGGAGAGAGGCCACGCGCGCCATGTCATTCGCGAACGCGTTGATCAGCAGATCCGATTGCATCGCGGTCACCCGCGGCATGTCGTCGTTCTCCGTCGAAACCCCGGGTTCCAGCGCCGGCGCCGCGTGGTCCAGCTGGTGCTGAGCCGATTCCTTCAGTTCCTCCTCCATCTCCCGCACGAACGTCGTGTGCTTCTCCAGCAAGGCCTGGTCTTCCTTGGCCACCTTCCGCCCCAGCCGCTTCAGATCGTCCCGAACATCATCCAGAATGCTGCCCAGCACTTCGCGGTCCTGCACCTGCCCATACAGCTTTTCGAAGACCTCGTACGGATCCGAGAGAGGCGCCACCGGCTGATTTGGCCCGGCATACGTCCAGCGCGTCCAGGGATCCGCCCGGTGCGGAACCGCGACACCCAATTCCAGCGACCCGAACCGGGTTCGTGTCTCGGGCCGACCCTGGAGAAACTGCCTCACTTCCTGGTCGATCGACGGACCGCTCGCCCAACCTGCCGGTGTGTCGGAACCGCCCTGAATATTGCCCGGGAACAGCTCGATCGCCGTGAGCAGACAGCTCATGCCGCGCATGTGCCCGTCGCCATCCCCGCGGATCTTGTTGGAAAGCCCCTTCAGAATGAGTGTCCGGCTCTTGAACGGCTCCAGCGGCGCCAGGATGCGCTTGAACTGGAAGGACTCCCCTTCTTCGTCCGGCCAGAATTCCTTCGGCACCGTGCCGTTCGGCGAAAACACGAAGATCATCCGCTGCTTTCCAGCCCGGGCCGTGGTCGCCCTCAGGCTGGGCAACCCGGCGAAGAACGGAAGTGCCGCGGCAGAAATCCCGAGGTCACGGAGGAATTGTCGGCGTGGGGTCAGGTTCATGGGGTCGAGCTCAGTTGAGTTCCAAATCCTTGTCCGGCAGTCAAAACCGCCAAATCCACCAACAGCCGCCGGATGTGATGCCCGCCCTCGGCGAATCCCGCATCCAGCCGTTCCAGGGTGTCCGCACCGTACGCCGCCGGCGGTTGTTTGATGGTGTGCTGAAACAGCTGACGGACAAATCCACGGCGCGCATCCGCGCTCTTGGCCGCATGGCCCGCCAGATCCCGCGCACTTCGCAGGGAAACCACATCCCCGTCCACCGTCGTGTAGTCCGCCGCCGCATTCACCGGCTTCGCGTTGTCCTCGGTCCGAAATCTTCCCACCGCATCGAAATGTTCCAGGCTGAATCCCAACGGATTGATTGTCGCGTGGCAGCCCATGCAGGTGTCGCTCTTCGTCAACTCCGTCACCTTTTCGCGCATCGTCAGCGAGGGATCAAACCGGTCGTCCATGAACACAATCGCCATCGGCGGCGGCTTCAAAAAGCGCCCCAGCACGTTCCGCGTCAGAAACACCCCGCGGTGAATCGGCGAGGTCGACCGATGATACGAAAGCACCGACAACAGGAAGGGATGGGTGAAAATGCCCGCGCGCTCCGTAGGGTCGCACGCCACCCGTACCCACGGATCCGCCGCACCCGCCGCCTCGAATTTCATGCCATAGAAATCCGCCAGCCGACGGTTCACGAACAGATAGTCCGCCAGCAGCAGTTCCCGGTAATCCGACGTCTCACTCCACACCACCCGGTCCACGAAAGTCTCCATCGACGCCCGCAGGTCGGCCACCAGCGCCTCATCAAAGCCCGGAAACGCCTTGGCGTCCTTGCTCACGTCGGCGGCTTCTTCCATGTGAAGCCAGTGATGAAAGAAATCCCGGAGTTTCGCCCGGGTCCTGCCATCCGCCATCATCCGCTCCGCCTGGCTTCGAACCGCCTCCGGACTGCGCAATTCCCCGCGTCCAGCCGCCTCCAGCAGGCCGGCGTCAGGAATCGAGTCCCACAGATTCAGCGCCAATCGCGTCGCCACCCGATAGTCCCCGGCATCCTCACCCAATTCCGGATACAGGAAACGCGGCGATTTCAGCACCAGCATCACCACCCGCTTCACCGCCTTCTCGGGATTGGACTCCGCCTCAAACTGGGCATCGACATAGCTGGCCTTCAGTTCGGGCGTCAGCGGTTGACGAAAGGCGCGCTCGGTCCATTTGGACGCAAAGGCCTTCACCGATTCCGTCCAGTTCGTCGCCCCCTCCCTCGCCCCGCTCAAACCCTCCAACCGCGCCGCCACACCGTTCGCAGTTTCAACCGCCGCCCGCGTTGTCGCTTCATGCCATGCCTTTGAAACCGCCGTTCCCCGCTCATAACCCGCGCTGCCGTCATCCGGTGGAAAGGCCGTTCCCACCACGAACACACTCGAGGATGGCTCCGGCGAAAGGTGTTCCGCCCCCAGCACCGACCACACCCCATGCGGCGGCTTCCATTCCACCCGCACCGAGGCCACCGCGTCCTTGAATTTGAAGAAATCCACCCGCATCGGGTAACTGCGCCCTCCCAGCAGAAACATCCGCGCCGTGCCCACCCGGGGTTCGCTGCCGGCGCTCACCCACAGATCCACCGTCGCCGGTTGTCGACGTGCGTCGCTGTCATCACGACGGTTCGAATCGCCCGCCAGCAGGTCCGCGTTCAGATACAACCGGGCCCCGTTAGGCGTGGTCAGGCGGAACTCATAGAAACCGGTGTCCGGCGCCAGCAACGAACCCGCCCAAGCGATGGAGAATTGGTCCTGGGCCACCCCGTCGACGGGCGCGTCGCCGCCGAAGTTGAAATCCACGGATTCATCGACACGACTCAGGATCTTTTTGTCCTTCTTGTTCATGCCATTCGACTGGAAGTACTCGGCCCGCAAGCCGCCCTTCACCGTCGTCTGCCGAATCTTGTGAAAGCTCCCCACCAGATCCGCGACTGACTCGCGGTACTGGCGGTTGGTGAGCCGGGCGAGTTCAACGCGCGGCGGGTTGTTACGCGCCCGGGCCTGGGGTGAGTAAAACGCCTCGAAAATATACGCCGCCACCGCATCGGCATCCTCGCCCACGCAGGTGCCGGGCTTGTCCTCCGGCATGGTCTTGGCGATCAGCCGCGCCAGGGACTCCACGGAACGCTCCCCGTAGAGCGGTTCGTCGTGCTTGTCGGCCACGCCTTCACCCTTGGCCCCGTGGCAGGACAGGCACTGTTCCCGATAAAGGCGGGCACCCCGTTCGTTCACGGGCACCACGGTCGGATGGGCCAGGCTCTCCGCCGCCGAACACGCAGCAGCCGCACACCACACCCACACCAGCATCCAGATTCGTCGCTTCATCGGATTGACGCTCGTGAGTATGGCGAAGGTTTTGGCCGAGACAACCTCCGAGAACCCACCCTTCCCGATCCAAAACCCAGGGCTTTGCAGGCTCGCCCGTCTCAGGTAAGCCCGGGCCGTGCATCTCCGTCTCGCCCACGCGCTCTGCCTCGGCGTTGTCGCCTCCGCCCTCCCGTCGTTCGCCGAGGTTCCTTTGCCCCAGATCGAACGCCTCAAGACCAGCCCGGTTCTCCGACACCTCCAGCCCAATCCCGTCCCGTCCCCACCGCAAACCGACCCGGAAAAGACCGTTGCCTCCATGCACGTACCGGCCGGCTTCAGCGCCGTGCTCGTCGCCGCGGAACCCGCCGAG
>CAUJJW010000267.1 GCA_963205105.1 Verrucomicrobiota bacterium
ACAGGATGAACACGATGAACAGGATGAACAGGATGCTCAGGAGCCCAAGCGGAGCGGCATTTCATCCTGTTCATCGTGTTCATCCTGTCAAAAGGAGGGCCGTGTCCTCCGACAACACCGAGAGGCGCCCATGGAGCATCCGCTCCTCCGGCATTTCACATCCCGTCAGGGCTCCACCAACCGGTAGTAGCCGGAGCGCGTGGTGCCTGCGGGGATCTCCAGCATCTGGGTCCGCCCCTGGAGCTGCAGGGTGCGGTCGACGGTCCAGACCGCATCGCTTCCCAGGGATGGTGAGTTTTGAAGTTGGTAGGTGCGGCCTTCCCGGCCGAACACGGTGATCGCCAAACGGCCGTTGGCCGCCGGCACCGCATCCAGCAAAGGTTCACCTTCCACCACGAAGACCCGGCCCGAGCGGCTCAGGGCGTTGTGCGACAGTTCACCCCCGCGTCGAACACCGGACACGGCATCGATCCAGAACCAGTCGATGCCGGATCGCCCGGCGATCCGTGTGCCAAATTCCAGGTGAGCCACGGTGCGGGTTCGTTCCACCAACCCGATCGACGCCAGATCCAGTTGCAGCCGGAACCGACCCGGCCCCAGCGCTTCCCAAGCCGCCACCAGAACTTCGTCGTCGACCGACACCAGTTCCGGCGCGACGAGGTGATCGCCGAGCAGTTGAAGGTCAACAGTCACCTGGGACAAGTCGGGTCCGGAGGTGAGTTGAATGGGAACCGAACCGTCCTCGCTGGCGAAGTGGTGCGTGTCGCCAAGAGCCAGGGCGAAGTCGGCACGGGTATCGTCCACGGCGATCTGGAATGTCCGACGCGCCGTGAGCGGTGGCGAACCCGAGTCGCGCACGATGATTTCCACCGGGTAGGTCGTGCCGCCCTGGGAATTGAGTGGCGTCCACCGGAATACGCCGCGGACCGGATCGATGGTGGCGCCGGCCGGTGCTCCAGCCCCGAGCGAGAAGGTGAGTGTCTGCGCCGGAAGGTCGGGGTCCGTGACCCGGTTGGTGACCATCAGGGTCTCGCCCTCCCGGATGGACCGGGACGCGATGACGTCGAGCAAGGGCGGCGAGTTTTCGTCGCTGACCGCCACCAGGAATGACCGGGTGGCTCCGAGTCGTGGCAAGCCATTGTCCAGCACCTGGAGGGTGAGTCGGTGCGACGCGGGACCGCTGCCTTCGCCGGTGACCCAGGTGATCACGCCGGTGTAGGGATGCAGGGTGATGCCGGGCGGTTGGCCTTCCGTCGCGGCCAGACTGAACACCATCGCATCGCCATCCGGATCTTGGGCGGTGGGTTGGATGGTGAGCGTCGCGCCTTCGCGGACCACCTGGTCGGCGATGGCTCCCAGGGACGGGGCGCGGTTCACGCGGGTGACCCGGGTGATGGCGTCCGGCGTGTTGGGCGCGGTTTCACGATTGCCAGCGATGTCGGTGGCGACGCTGTAGAAGCGGTAGGTGTGGCCCAGCGCACCCTGGTAGGTCGCGCTCCGGTCCAGAGTCTCCTGTTGCCAGAGACTGAACGGCTGGTCATCCACCGCGGCGTAAACATCGAAGAACGACACGCCGCTGCCTCCGGTGTTGTCGGTGCCATCCCAGGTCACGACGAACACGGCGGTGTTGTCGGCGGGTAGGGAGGTCACCTGACTGGCTGGGGCGATCTCATCCCCGGCAGGGAGCACCGTGTAGATCAACCGGTACCGGCCCGTGCTGTTCCCATCGAACAAGTGGATGGTGTTTTCCACCAGGGGCCGACGGGCGTTGCCGAGGAACGTGCGGTCGGTAGTCCAGGCGTTCTCACCCCAGGGCACTTCGACGCCATCGGAGCGGACGACGCGGGTGAGTTGGAATCGGCCTTCGCCTGGATCCGGCAGGCGGAGATACACCCAGCCTGGTGGCACCGAAGCCGTCAGGTTGACCTCGAGTCGGCCCGCCTCCGGCGTGGCGTCCCAGGTCCCGTCCAACACGACGGCCACCGGTTCCTTGGAACCGTCGCTCAAATGCAGCGTGTCGGGGTAATCGAGTAGGTCGGCGACGTCGTTGGCCAGGAAGTCGGGACGGCCATCGTCGCGCGTGCCCAGGGCTCGGACGCTGTGAATCAGTTCGTGAATTTCGACGCCTTCCACCAGGGCAAGGCGTTTGTCGCCCAGGTCATTCTGGTGTTCGATGGTGGCGCTGTATTCAAGAAAGCCGCCCAGTAGGGATGACGTGAAAAGCCACCGACCGATGGCGTTGGTGCCGGGCGGAATGGCGCCGAAATCGACGGTCAGCGAGGGCTGGAGGTTTTGGCCGGCGACTTCCGTGGCGATGATCTTGAAGTCGGCGAGCAGCCCCTTCTCGTTTTCAACAATGCGAGGTTGGGCGGAGGCGATACGCACCTGGTTCGCGGTGCCGCGGCCGTTGTTTTGCACGAGAACCGCGAGCGAGTAGGGGACGCTGGGTTCGATGGCCACCGTGAAGGGATCGTCGGCGAACACGTCGCGCTGATGGAAATATTTCACCGCAAGGCTCGGACTGGGATGCACGGTGATGGTGGCGGGCGCGAGCGGCACGGTGACGTTCAAGCCGCCCTGCCGGTAGCGGAGCAGACCGCCGACCAGGTATTCAACGGCTCCGTCAGGCGCCGCGTCCGGCGTTGGAATCAAGAGCCAGCGAACCTTGCCAGTGGCGCCGCCCGCCAGGGTGCCGGTGCCATCCACGGCGTTGAGGCCGGTCAGCACAGGCGCTTGAACCACAAAGACGCTGGTCGCGCCCTCGCCGGTGCGACGCCGGATCAGCACTTCGACCGAGACTTGTTCCAGGGGATCGCCCAGCGCGTTTTCGATCTCAAGCGTGGCGTCAAAGGCATCACGGGTGGCGATCAGGTCCTGGTCCAACCGGAGTCGGACATGTGCGCAGACGCCACCGCTGTCGCCTTCGCCCAGGAACCGGAGGATGTCCGCTCCGGCGCGGTTGAAGGCGTCCGAAGGCGACCGGAAACCCGCCGCGACGCTTTCGGCGTCCGCCTCGATCTGGCCGCGGGCGAGGTTGCTGAGCGCGTCCATGTCGATGAAGTCCGGGTTTTGGCCGGGGGCGAGGTCCGCCGCCTCGAAGATTCCCGCGTTCCAGTAGTCCACCGAACGATTCCAGCGCTCGATGAACGCGCGGACGACGGACGGTGCGACCGAAGCCGGCACGGGGGTGGCCAGCAGTTGGGCGGTTTCGGTGGCATCAATGCGGATGCCGCCGGCGGTGGGTTTCTCGATTCGAGCCAGGAAGGCCGAGAGGAAGACTTGCGCCCCCACTGGCGCGGGTTCACCCAGCCAGGCATCGCTACCCAGCAGGTATCGGATGGGAGCCATCTCGCGGGTCAGCCATTCGGCGCGCTGACGCAGGATGGTCAGTTCGGCGCGTTCGACACGGCTGGAGAGGGTCGAGAGCAGAGAAGCGGATCGCGAACGACCGGCAAGAGCCCGCTGGCTGCCGCCGTCCTCACCGCCACCGCCACCGCCACCGCCACCTCCGCCGCCGCCGCCGCCAGGAGGGGATCCGCAGTTCTTGGCCAGGTCCATGATGCATTCGACGATGTCGATGGCGGTGTTGAGCTTGGTGAGTTCGGCGCCAATGGCTTCCGCGCAGGTGAGTCCGGCCTTGGTGCAGTCCCAGGCTGACTCGGCTGAGAGCGATTCCTTGCTGTGTTTGGCGCAGCCGAACAGGTCCTTGGCGCAATCCAGGAAGTCCGGCAGGACGATCTCGAGCAGGCAGCTCATGATGGCGAGCAGGCAGGGATCGCAGGATCGGATCGAAGTGCTGCTGCCCTGGCCGCCACCGCTGGTGCCGCTCCGGCCGCCAGACGTTGAGCCGGAACCTCCGGGGAAGCCGCCACCGCCGCCGCCGCCGCAGTTACCGCCGGCATTGACCACCGCGACGCCGGCTCCGCCACCGACGCTGCCGCCGCCGCAGGGAATCTCGAAGGTGAGCCCGCCGGCCATGCCACAGCCGCCGCCGCCCGCATGCAGATCCACGCGGGAACCCAGCAGAGATGCCAGGCGGAGCTTGGATTGGCGCGCGACGACGTTGCCACCGCCGCCTTGGCGGCGGATCAGCAAGGGCACGGTCAGGGTGCTGCGGGCGGGGAGGTCTCCCAGTTCTTCAATCAGCGGTTCGAGGCTCCAATCCGGGTGATCGCCAAACCCGATCCGGGCTTTCTGGGCCGCGACCAGACCGTGGTTGGTGATGCGCAGCTCGATCTGGGTGACGTCGGCGGTGAAGTCGGCGAGATCGATGACGTTGGGTTCAATGGTGACCACCGGCATGGGCACAAAAGCTTCGAACACCGTCTCAATGGTGATCCGGGTGCGGTCTTCGATCTCGGTGGGCGTGACCGTCCAGACGTACCGCACGGCTTCGCGCGGCAGCAGGGCGGTGATGTTTGTTTCGAAACCCGCCACCACCAGGGCAGTGTTGCGGAACGCCCCATGTTGATCGGCACGAACCCGAACGTCGTACCAACCCTCGGGCAACTGCCGCAGGAGCAGTTCGCCGGTCGCGTCAGTGACGCCGTTGGTGACGATCTGTTCCGAAATGGCGTCCAAAATGGTCACCTCCGCGCCGGCCACCTTGGGTGAACCTTCGGCGTAATAGGTGTACTCATCGACCGCGGTCAGGCGGAGGTCGCCCCGGGCTTCGGAGAGCACGCGGAACCGGAACGGCAGGTTTACCGAACGGTTGCCTGCCCGGAGGACCAGAGTCCCCTCGTACTGTCCGAGGGGCACCTCGGCTCCTGGACGGAGTTGGAGCGTGATGTGGTTGGTGCCGCCCGCCGCGACGGATGGCAGCGGGTTGGGGGAGGCCACCCGCACCCAGGGCAGGTCGGGTGGCAGAGCCACGTGCACCGGTTCGCTGGCGCTTCCGCCCGTGTTGATGAGATCGAAGCCGACCAGCGCTTGTCCGGTGGGACGGGCGCCGGCGATCAGTTCCGAGGGTCGCGTTTCCAGCAGGGGTTCGTCCGGCGTGATGGTCACGGACAAAGGGATGTCGAGCCGCGCGCCTTCCGTGGTGGTGACACGCAGCACCACGATGCCTTTTCCGGCCGATCCGTCGCCGGCGGTGAGAACGAAACCCAGCGGGACTTCGGCCAGACTTCCCAACGTGCCTGACGCCGGAACACTGGCGGTCACCTGCACGCCGGGGAGGTTGCTGACCACGGTCACTTGCAGGCCTTTCAGAGGAGCATCGCCCAGATTGCGGAGCGGGAACTGCCCGGTGAGGCTGTTGCGTTCCTGGACGGTCCATTCTTCCGGTGGGTCCGACGCCATGCCGTACAGGATGAAGCTGTCCTGAGCCGTGGCACTCGCCGCGCCCGGATGGGCGGCACCCACTTCATAAATGCCTGCCTCGCCCGGCAGGGGTTGGAATACCGCCGAGAAACGTCCTTGCTCGTCGGACAACGCCGAGATCACCCGGTGCGTGCCCCGGACGCCGATGTGCAGGTTGACCAGGACAAACGGCGCCGGACCGCCGGTGCTGGACTTGAGCGCGGTCCCTCGCAGGGTGATCGGCGTGCCGGCCGCGGCCGCGGCGGGTTCCGCTTCCACCGCCGCCCGGTAGGCGGCTTCGACCCGGATCGGTCGCGTGGAGAGGGTTGTGTTGTTGTTCTCGAGCACCTCCGAGACCTGACTCGCGACGTCGGTCACCGCCACCAACCAGTAATCGCCCGGCACCGAGGGCAGTCGAATCTGGCGGGATTGGGCGAAGTACTGCCCGACCGGAAGTGTGCCGCCAAAGCTGTACTCGACCACCAGGGTGTCATCGCCCGCGGTTGCATCCGTCGACAGGAAGACGCGGGTGACCCAATTGGTGCCAGCCGAAGCCAGCCCCTGGTTCTGAACCCGGTACGCCACGTTGATCGGCGCTTCCGTCTCGCCAGTCTCAGGCCCCGTCACCATGGGGATGATGAGGTCGGGGTACGGCAGATCCGTCACCGTCAACGACACCTCCGCAGCAGTATGTCCCGGCGCCGAGGCGGTGATCCGCACGGTCTGGTTGCCGTCAATCTGTTCGTCGTCCCACGTGTTCACCGGCACCCGGACGGTGTTGTCGCCACCCGGAATGATGGCGGTTGCCGGAACGGTGGCTTCACCCGGCAAACTGGAGCGGAACGTCACCGTGAGCGGCGTCGCCGTCAGCGTGTTCCGCGAAACCACCAGCACCGTGGCTCCGACCACTCCTTCCGCCACCACCTCGCGTTCGGAAGTGATCGCCAGGGCCGGGCCGTCGTCGTCGGTCACCGTCAGCGTCACGGGCGTCGTGGTCGCCACGACAGTGGATGCGTCGGTCGTCAGGGCCGAGGCCTGGAGCAACGCCGTTCGGTCGCCATCGACGGCGAGGTTGTCGATGACTTCGACCGGAAAACTGACCGTTGCCTGACCCGCCGGGATGGTCGTGCTGGTGGGAACCCGCACCAGGGCTGGATTCGAGCTTTCGACGGTCACGGCCAACGACCGAGGACTGGGCGCGCCACGCGACAGGGTGGCCGTCGTCGCGGCGATACCACCGGATTCGGACACGCGGGAGTCGGCCAACGTGAGAGTGAAGGCCGGAAGGTCGTTATCGAGGATGGTGAACGTGGCGGCAGCGGGAAGGGTTCCGGTGGAGGAAACTTCGAGGCGCGCCGTTCGGGACGGTTCCAAGCGCGAGTCGTCCACCGCGGCCACGGCGAAGCCAATGCTGTTCTGGCCCGCAGGAATCACCACGGTTTCGGGAACGACGAGCTGTGTGCCGTTGGGCGAAGCGACCTTGACGGTTAGCGGAGCGGAATTCGGGCCGTCGCGGGTGACAGTCACCGCCACGGTTTGTCCTTCGTTCACGTTCGCCGATGTCGGTTGGAGCGACAGGCGGGGAAGGTCGGTGTTCAGAACGTTCACCACAACCGAGCCCGCACGATAGTTGGGGGCCGATGCGCGGACGGTTGTCGGGGTGTCGCCGTCGGGAATGCCATCCCGAAGGACGGTGATGGTCACCGGAACGGTGGTTTGGCCGGCGGGGAACGTGATGGAAGGCGGGGTGCCGAGTTCGCCGGGCGGTTCCGTGGAAAGCGTGACGGTCAGGGGCAGGCTGGGGTCCCCGTTCCGGTTGAGCAAGGCGGGGATGGCGGGCTGCGACGTGTTCTCAGCGACTTCCCTGATCGGGATCTGCCACTCCAGAACTGCGGGGATGTTGAGCGCGCGGGTCGCGGTGGCAGCGTTGTTGTTTTCCTGGCTTTCGTACACGGCGCGATCGGGGTCGGCGAGGACCTCCAGCGTGTAGGCACCGGCCTCGAGTCGGGCCGGGAGCGTGATCAGGCGGCTCCGAGGGATGGAGGCGGTGGCGGGAAGATCGTTGGTGATGGACTGAACGAGCAGGAGTCGGGGAAGCGGGTTTCCTGAAGCCGGGAGCAATCGGACCTGTTCGACCCACGGACTGAGCGCCACGGCAGGACCTTGGTTGGTGGTGATCCAGCCGATGGGGATCGTGCTGCCACCGACCGCCTCCGAGGGTCCTTCAATGTTGGTGATGCGGAGATCGGGCAGGGGCGGGAGCTGCACGCTGACCGCGCGGGTGGTTAGGTTGTTGGTTTCACGGCTCTCGGCGATGGCATCGTGAACGTCGACTTGGGCGGTCAACGAGTGGTTTCCGGCCGGGAAACCCTGCGGCAACGGAAGGGTGAGAACCGTGGACCGCGACACGCTGGCACCGAGTGCAAGGGGGCCGGTCGGGGATTCCGAATGGAGCGGGATGTCCTGGAGCCCGGAACCGGTCGGGCCGCGCAGGGTCAGGCGCTCGAGCCAGGAACCGGACGCGACCGAAGTTCCAGCGTTGCGCACGGTCCAGCGCAGGGTGGCGGGCCGGCCGAGTGTGATGGGACTGGGTTCGAGGCTGACCGCTTCGACAAGCAGGTCGGGTGCTTGAATTTCGATGGGGGAGGCGGCGATGGAGGCGTTGTTGGCGGTGTTGGTTCCTTCAAACACCAGACGATCGTGGTTGGCCTCGACCACCACCCGCCAGGTCCCGGCGAGTTCCGCGGGGATGAGAACCTGGTTGGTGAAGCGCAGGGACCCACCAGCCGGCATGCTTCCTTGCGAGACAAAGGTGCCCAGCAACCGATCGTTCCCCGGGGCGGCGTCGGAGGAGAGGTACACCGCGTCCGACCAACTCCGATTCTCCACCGGGGTTCCGCGATTGGTGATCTGCCAGACGATGTCTACCGCCCGCGGCGCCACCACGGTGGCGGGTGCCAGGATCGAGGTGACCTGGAGGTCCGCCGGCGTCGGGAAGGACGCCGTGCCGCCGTTCAAATACTCGAAGGTGGTTCCCGTGGTGTCGGACAGGGCGCCGAACTGGGCGTCGGTTGCATCCACCACCACGCGGGATTGGGTGATCGAAACAAGTTGCGCGGTGGTGATCCGACCGCCGTTACGGAGAATCAGGCTGGCCCGTTCGAGCCCGGTCACCCCTGGAATCGCAATGGCGCCGCCATCCCGGGCCTCGAGTTCGATGCTGCTGCCCGGCGGGGCGACCAACGGACCGCTCCAACCCGAGAGGTCGATGACGCTCCCGGTGTCGTCGGCGCAAACTTCGAGGGAACCCGTCAGACTTGCCAGACGCGGCAATTCGATCCGTCCGCCGGAGTAGGCGATCAACTCCAGCTGGTGGGGTGAAACCGTGGAGGCGGAGCGGACCTGGGGCAGCCGGAGCACGGTCCCCGCGTCCTGAACCCGCAGCGTGAGGGACTGCGACTGGGTCTGCTGGAGGTGGGTCACTCCGGCCAGCGTCACTTGCGCGCCATCGGAGAGTTGAATGCCCGATCCCTCGAGGTCGACGAGGCCCGGCAACGAGACTGTTCCTCCGACAAACCTCAACGATCCTTGCTGGACCGCGGTCATCTGGCTCAGCGAAATCTGGCCGGTGCCGCGCAGGGTGACATCGAAGCGCCGAAGCCGGGTGGCGTTCGGGATCCAAATGCGTCCCTGGTCTCGCGCCTCCAGGGAGGATCGACCGAACGAGGTGTCGGCGATCTCACCCACAAATCCAGGGAGGTCGACCACGCTGTCCGCTCCGTCGGCATAGAGATCGAACGATCCGGTGAACGCCGCCAGCCGGGGGATTTCGATGCGCCCGCCGTCCTCGGCGAAGAGTTCGAGCTGGTAGTAGTCGAGCACCGAACTGGACGTGACTGACGGCAGGCGAAGCAGGCTGCCCGCACCGTTCACACGCAGGGTCAGCCCCGTCGAATTCGTGCGCGCCAGCCGGACGACGTTCGGCAGCACCAGTTGGGCGCCCCCTTCGAGGGTCAGATTGGCGTCATGGATGTTCGTCAACGCGGGCAATTCCCGTTGCGTCTCGGCCAGCCGAAGGTGGGCCTGGGTGAACGAGCGCAGCTGTTGCAAGGGAAGCGACGCGTTCTGTCGCACGGTGACATCCACCCCCTCCAAGCCCGTGATCTCGGGAAGGTCCAGGGTTCCGCCATCGCGTGCCTCCAAACTGGAAGCGCCCGGGCCGATGTGTCGCACCACGCCTGCCAGCGCCGGAAGTTCCACGCGGGAACCGGCTCCGTTCACCTCCACGTCCAGTCCACCCGCAAACGACGCCAGTCCTGCCAGTCGGATGCGGCCGCCATCCCAGACGCTCAGTTCCAAGTGGTAGTAGTCTTCGACGGCTGAGGTCGTCGCGTTGGGAATTTCGATCAGGCTGCCCGGATCTTGAGCCAGGATCCGGAGATCGGTCGCATTGGTTCGCCCCAAGGCGATCACTCCGGGAAGCAGCAGTTGGGCTCCGTTGTACGCTTCAAGACCTGTGCCCAGCACGTTGGTGAGCGCCGTCAGTGTCAACGCAACGTCGTCCAACCTCAGGAGTCCGGCTTGCATGCTGCGCAGTTGTTGAAGGGGAGCGGCGACCGTTCCGCGCAGGGTGAAACCCATGCCCCAGGTGTGTCGCAACGCCGGCATGCGAAGGGTGGCGCCTTCCCGGATTTCCAGGGACCCATTCCCACGGGTCGAGTTGATCAGCGTGTCGCCCCATCCCGAGAGGTCCACCACGCTGGCCTCGTCCGCCGCATACACACTCAGCGTTCCCTCCATCGAACGGAGCGCCGGCAGTCGCAGTTCGCCGCCGCCTGTCGCGGTCAGATCCAGATCGTAAAACTCCGTCACCGCTCCCGACACCACGCCGGACAGTTCCAACACCGACCCCGGATCCGCACTCAACAGACGAAGGTCGCCACTCTCGGCCCGTTGCAGCCGGGTGAGCGACGGCAAGGCAAGGCGCGCTCCGTCCCGAACGGTGAGTTCCGTGCCTCCATGCGTCACCGGACCCGTCGATCGGAACACCGTGGTCTCACCCGTGGCTTCGAGTTCGCCCTTCACCAGTTCCAGGGCCCCATCGACGCGGGATTCGCCGTCGGTGACCGTAAGCGAACCTCCGGTCAGACGAAGTCCCCGGGTGCAGATCAAACTGCGAATCCGGGTGTCGCCATCCGCATGCTCGACTGTCAGCACCCCGGGCAGGTTGATGACGACGTCGTCCTCGTCGTCAGGCAGTCGGTCGCCGCTCCAGTTGGCGGGCGTGTGCCACTGGGAGTCACTGCCGCCGCCGTCCCAGGTCACCGTAGCCCCCTGGGCCGTGGCGCCCAGCACCAGGCTGAGAAGGCCGAGAACAAGCACCCGCACGCTCCACCCACCGCACTTGTCGACTGGCGCATGGCGGCTCCGTAGCGGCGGGCGTCCCGCCTGCTGTAGAGGGGGGCGTCCCGCCCCCTGGAATCCCCGGTTCAAAGCCCCCATACGTGCCCAACTATTGGATAACGCTCCGCCCCATGAACCTCCCCTCGTCGTCGTAATCCTACTCCTCATCGTAATCCCCCCTTGCTTCCCCGGGTTCATGGGCCGTGAGCAGGTCGGATTCAAACAGGGCACCCCGCATACACCATGCCTCCGTAGCGGCGGGCGTCCCGCCCCCCGGAGTCCCCGGTTCATGGCCCGTGGCTCGGGGAAGTTTCCTGGGATGGAACGTGGAAACGCGGCAGCCGCTGCAAGGCAGGTGGAAGGATTCACAACAAATGAAGGACGGGCGGAGTTGGCAGGACGCCCGACGACCCAGGTCTAACGCCGGAGTTGGTTGCAGGGCAATGGTTCAGGGGCCGGATGGGCCCCCGACTTTGGTCCTAGCCCCGGGCCTTCCGTTCAGACAGGCACTCAATGCCAGGCTGGCCGGGATCGCCTGGATTTCGAGGCTGTGCGGCGTGCCATCGAAGTCGGGTTGGATTTTTTTGAGAATACTTTGGCCGCCCGATCGTGATTTCTCGCTTTGCCTGATTGGCGGCTTTGTTCAGCGGATCGTTGCCGTTGAAGACTTCAGCCAGGACCTGGCCAGGACACCCTTAAGGGCATCACCGGCCAATCGCACAGCAGCCACAATCGGTCATTACCTCACATCTATGAACACCATGAAATTATCCGGCAAAATCGCGGTGGTTACCGGCGCATCCAAAGGCATTGGAGCATCGATTGCAAAACACCTCGCGGCGGAAGGCGCATGTGTTGTCGTCAATTTCGCCTCAAGCAAGTCCGGCGCCGACAAGGTCGTGGCCGACATCATCGGCTCGGGTGGAACTGCGATCGCGGTGCAGGGAGACGTGGCAAAGAAGGCGGACATCGAACGTTTGTTTGCCGAGACGAGGCAGGCCTTTGGCCGACTGGACATCCTGGTGAACAATGCGGGCATCTATGAGTTCGCCCCACTGGAGAACGTCACCGAGGAACTGTTTCACCGGCAGTTCAATCTCAATGTGCTGGGCCTGATTCTCACGACACAGGAAGCCGCCAAACTGTTCGGGCCGGAAGGCGGCAGCGTGATCAACACCAGTTCCGTCGTCAGCACTTGGGGCACTCCGGGTGGCGCTGTGTACAGCGCGACCAAGGCAGCTGTGGACGCGGTGACCCGCTGCCTGGCCAAGGAACTCGCTCCGCGCCGGATCCGTGTGAATTCCGTCAACCCTGGAATGGTGGAGACGGAAGGGACTCACTCCGCCGGAATCACCGGGAGCGACTTTCGCAAGCAAACCGAGGCTGCCACCCCGTTGGGTCGCATTTGCCGACCCGAGGATATCGCGCCGGCCGTCGTGTTTCTGGCATCCGCGGATTCGGCGATGATCACCGGCGAATCGCTCTTCATCACCGGCGGCTTTCGTTGAGGCACCAACCCGACGAGGCGCAGCGGCCTCGAGGAAGCCTTCAACCCTGAGGAAATCATGAAATCGACACGGACCATTCTGCTGATTCACGGCTTGTGGGTCACACCTTCCAGTTGGGCGAAATTCAGGCGCCACTTTGAGGCGCACGGCCAGGAGGTCATGGCCCCGGCCTGGCCGGGCATCAACGGGGATGTCGCCGCCATGAGGCGCGATCCATCCGGGTTGAATGGCATCGGCATCGCCGAGGTGCTCACCCATTGCACCCGAATGATTCAGAGCCTGCCGGAACCTCCCATCCTCATGGGACATTCCTACGGCGGACTCATCGTGCAGTTGCTCCTGGATCGCGGTCTTGGTGCCGCAGGGGTGGCGATTGACTCCGTTCCGCCCAAGGGAATCCCCATCCTTCCCTTGTCCACCTATCTCGCCCTGACCCCCGCTTTCCTGCAGCCCGGGACCTTCAAAACAACCTTCCTCTTCACGTTCAAGAAATGGTGGAAGGTGTTTGCCAACACGCTTTCCGAAGACGAGGCGCGCGTGGAGTATGAAAGGGAGGCTATTCCCGCCCCGGGCCGTTCCATTTATCAAGCGGCACTTTCCAATCTCACCCCGAAGTCGCTTGCGACCATCGACTTTGCGAACCATGAACGCGCCCCGTTGCTGTTGGTCGGCGGTGAACGGGATGTGATCATGCCCGCGGCGCTCAATCGAATGAACTTCAGGAAGTATCGATCGAGTTCCGCGTTGACGGAGTACAAGGAGTTTCCCGGTCGAAGCCACTACATCATCGCGGAAACGGGTTGGGAGGAGGTGGCTCAGTACGCTCTCGACTGGGCCTTGGCCAAGTCCGTCGCGCGTCAATCAAGGGATAGCTCGCGCCGCGCGGTCATGGGGTGATCCTCCTACGGAACGAGATCCGCAAACGAAGGGTGGCGCGCCCGGCGTGGATCGAACACGCGACCCGCTGCTTAGAAGGCCGACGTGACCCCAGGAATCATTGGTGTTTTGACTGATCAAATGCCTAATTGACTATTTCTGTGCCCGTTTTCACCATCTTGTGTGCCAAAAAACAGTACACAGCCCGGCAAGGACAGTGTCCCACAGCCTGCGACACAAACCGCGACAGCATCACGCCGCGACCCCCGATTGTCCCAGCCTCCAAGGGTTGGCCGAAAACGCCTCGAAGACTCCCGCTTCAACGTCACCCAGATCCAGCGAAAGGGCGGCGGGGTCCGCTACGTCGTCCAGGGCTACAACCGCGCCGGCGTCCGCATCCGTGAGCAGATGGACAGCCTCGAACGCGCCCGCGCCCGCTCCAATGAATTGGACTCCCAATGGATCGGCCGGGACGTCGGCGCCGTCCTCCGCCTCACCCGCCTCTCGCCCCGCGAACTCTCCCTCGCCGAAGGCGCCTTCCTGCGCCTCTCCGACCCCGAGGATTTGAAGCGCGCCGTCGACGACTACCTGCGCTTTGGAAAGACCCACAAGGGGGCGGCCGCACTGCCGTCCTTCGAGGAGGCCCTGAAGGGGTTCAGCGACTGGCTCTACTCGAAAGAGTGCGACCTGCGCGAACACAGCAAGGTCACCCTGGAGCGAACCATCGAACGCTTCCAGGCGGCTTGCGGTCCCATCGCCCTCGAAGAACTCACGAGCGACCGCATCGACGCCGTGCTCAAGGAGCGGTGGCCCGAGAATCCCACCAGCCGCCACAACACCCGCCGGTGCCTTTCGCGCTTCTGTTCCTGGTGCATGCTCCGCCCCCGCCGCTGGATGACCTCCAATCCCGCCGCCGCCAAGCTCATTGAGACCAAACCCAGCTACGCCATGAGCGACGCCGAGCCCGAAATTTTCACCCTCCGCGAGGTGATGCGAATGATCGCCGCCGCGCGTCGCTTCAAGGATGGGAAATTCTTGCGCTTCATCGTCCTCTCCCTCTTCGTCGGACTCCGCCCCAAAGAGGCTGTCCGCGTGCGCTCCGACCAGCCCAGACTGATCGAGGGCGAACTCCGATTGGACGCCGCCCAGACCAAGACGGGAAGCTCCCGAACCATCCTCCTGCCCGACGTCGCCGTCGCCTGGCTCAAAGTCTGCCCCGAGGGAAAAACCTTCGATTGGAAGAACAACCGCCTCCAGTGGTTGGAGTTCAAAACCATGGCCAAAATCAAGGTGTGGCCCCACGACGGGTTGCGCCACACTGCCATCAGTTATTACTTCCGCGCCCTGGGGTCCTATGGCCTCTCCGCGGAATGGGCCGGCAACAGCGAGGACGTCATCAAGAAGCACTACCAGGGCCGGGTCAGCACCCAGGAAAGCAACATCTACTGGAACCTCTACCCGGACCGCTCCATGCGCGCCCGCGCCATGGCGGCTCTCTCACCTTTGGCGCCACAGGAACCGGAACCCGCCAACGTCATCCGGGCCTTTAATCCCCCGTCGCCCAAGCCCAACCGGACCGAGCGGAAGGCCCGGTAAGCCCAAGAGAAAATAACTCCTCCACCCCCTCCTCTGGCGCCCCATGGAAACCCATGGGGCGCCTTGCTTTTACTGGGTATTCGCGACGTCAAGCCTCGATAATTCACCGCGTTTGGCATCCGAAGCCGCGAAAACAGACAAAACGCTTCACAATGGGACACAAAGGTACACAGAGAGGGGTCTTTCGTTCAACTTGGCACGCTCCAGCGCGCTCATGGTCAACTTGTCCAAAAGCCATGTTATAGATGATGCCGTCAAACCCCCTCACGCCTATGAGCCCTGAATCCGATACGGCCACGCTGGAGGTCCCACGGCCCAACAAACACGACAACGCGGTCCTGGTCACCTACGAGCAGATCGCCAACGAGCTTTGCCCCCAGTATTTCGGTTACGCCCCGCCTGTGCGAAGCGTCAAACGGTGGCTCCTCGCCGCCAACCTGCGCAGGATCCGGATGAATTCCCGCGTCGGTTCCGGCGGGGGCCTGGTCTACTTCAACCGCAGCGCCGTCAAGGAATGGCTGCGGCACCGCACCCAAGGATAAGCGCAGGACCAGGGGGGCTCCCAAGAGGAGCTCATCTCTCCCTCTCCTACGCTTTCCCTTGGCTCCCGCGAGGCGGCTGATCCTCCTCCGCGGCGTCCCGGCCCTTGCAAGGTTCTCCCGTCTTCGGGGAGGCCAAAAGTATCTGTCTCAAAACAACCCCATCCCATGCCAACCCCATCCGAAAGCTCTTCATGAGTAACCGCTACCAGGATGTCATGGCGCACCTGGGCGGACTCAAGGGGATGATGCGCAAATTGGGGCAGGGTCCCCAGAGTGAGCGGTGGACCAGCTTTGCATGTCCATTCTGCCAGAAGAAGTCGGCCGGCGTCTTCTCGCCCAAGGGTGGCTCCGAGGATCTCTTCAAGTGCCACCACTCCGACTGCATCACCGGCGGGTTGGCCTTGGGCCCCGTCGCCTACATCGGAGCCTTCTTCGGCCTCTCGACCGATTCACCCGCCAAGGGCCAGGCCAGCCCCGCCTACCGCAAACTGCTCGAAACCGCCGGCATGTGGGAGGAACCCCGCAAAGCCCCGTCCAAGGCCAAGACCAAGGCCACCACCCCGCACACCGCCTTACCGGAACCCCCCACGGAAGTCCCCGGGGAAAGTGAACCGGACCCAGCCGACTTTGCCCCACCCACGGTCGCCCTCGATGGAGGGGAAGGACCTCCCCCACCCCCGGACCATCCGGAGAACCCCCTCTTTGGCGAAGACCCGCCCGAGCGCCAGGACGAGGAGGGCCTCGAAATGCCCGCCAAGGACGCCGCCGCCGCCCTGCGCTGGTTTTGGGAGAACACCACCCTCACACCCGAGGATCAGGAAAAACTTTGGATCGGGCGGGGTCTCCTGCCGGTGACTTGCCAGAGCTTTGGACTGCGCTCCAACCGGCCGGAAAACCTGGCCCTGCTGGTGGAGGCCAAAACCAGGTTCGGGCTCAAAGCCTGCACCCAAGCCGGTCTCTGGGTCACCCGTGTCAGCGAGGGCGAATGGGCTGAGCCCCGAAGCGACGACTCCTCCGGGCCTGGTGAGAGTGGCGCCGTGCCCAATGAGTTCTTCCACGGCCGTGGCGTGGTTGGCGAGGAGAAGGGGCCCGATGGCCGCAAGAAACCCATCTACGGATGGAATCACCCCATCCTCATCCCGTACTTCGACTGGCGCCTGGATAAACGCCACCCCAAGAGCGAGTGCGGCATCGTGACCGAGGGCGAATTCAAGGCGATGGCCCTCCACCAGGTCCTGGTCGGTGCGGAACCCTTCACCCCGGACCCGAAATACCTGGTCGCCCTCCGACCCCACAAACTCTGGGCGCGTGGGGCCCAACCCTGGTGCTTCCTGGGACCCGGCGGTGGGAAGTTCGCCGTGGCCGCCCTGCCCGGCATCACCTTCTGCAAACGCGAGGGCGAGACGTGGAAGGTGCGCTACATGCTCGACTCCTGGGTGGAAGCCCTCGGCATGGGCGATTGCGTGGTCGCCTACGACAGCGAGGAGAAGAAGAACGCCAATGGCAGCCGGTTCGACTCGGTCGTCTACGCCGTCTGGCTCGCCAAGGACATGTGTCGTCAGGGTGTCCGGGGCCGCTGGGCGCAGATCCCCATTGAGATGCGCGACGCCCAAGGCAAGGCCGATTGGGACAATGTCCTTGCCCGCGCCGTCGCCGGCAAACGCCCCGAGGATTGGCCGGAAATCGCCCCCGCCATCGCGAGGCAGTGGCGTGGCTGGATTTCGAGCGCCGTCGACATGCGCCAGGACACCCCCATCCAGGTCCGCTTTGACGATCAGGTGGTGGTGAGCTTTCACAAGGGCCGGCGCCAGGTCGAATTGCCCGCCGCCGCCGAGGGCAAGTTGCGCCGCATCAGCTACCGTACCCGTCTGCCCAGACCGGGTGGGGAGAGTGGCCCCGGACGCATCAACACCCGCCGCATAGGCAGGCGCCTCATGGGTATCGCACGCGAGGTCGCCGCCGGCCAGCACACCTCCATCACGGGCGAGGAGGTCGCGGCGTACCTGAAGAGCCTGGGCTGCGCCTACCTGGACCTCGAAGGCGGCTACTACCTGTTTCACGCCCTCAAAATCATGCCCGCGGTCAAACGGGCCCCGAAGCCCACGGAACGTGAATTCTGGGTCCAGGTCATGACCGAGGCCGATACCGGGGGCGACGTCGACAGCGGGTGGGCGGCGGAAATGGCCCTCCAGGGCAGACCGGAACGCTTCACCGACTTCTTCATCGAACCCCTCTACAAACTGCTGAAAGCCAATGGTGAATTCGTGCGCGTGGTCAACCTGGTCAACCGCTACGGCGAACGCACCACCCGTCTCGAACTCACCGGGGAGCACTACTCCAGCCCCACCAAGTTGCGGGAATTCCTGAACACCCACAGCGACGGGGGCTCGTGGAGCTCCGGGGAACGGGAGCTCCAAGCCAAGATGGAGGACTGGAACAGTGAACTCGCCTTCCGTACCGTCAAAGAGGTCTGCGCCTGGGGGTGGAGCCAGGACGCCCAGGCCTGGTTCGGCAGCGACTGCGCCATCGACGAGCAGGGCATCCACAAGCCCAACCGTCATGAGTTCTTCCACCTGAAGACGGGCAAGTGGCAGGTCGGCAAGGTCGACCGAGAGGGCGCCGATTGGTTTCAGACCGCCCCTGTCTGGCACCCGGAACGGGCCGTGCCCCTGGAGCGCATCGCGGGGTTGCTCTCCGATTTCACCGAGCACCTGCACCTGGCCATCGGTGACGCCCACGCCTTTATCGCCCTCGGAATCGTCTTCTCCTACGCCGCCGCCCCCGAAATCTTCGACGTCTTCCACGCCTTCCCCGGCCTTTGGATTCATGGCGAGGCCTCCCAGGGCAAGACCACCATAGCCCGTTGGCTCATGCGCCTGGCTGGGTTCCCCTTCATCGGCCGCCATGGGGGCGTCTCCCTGGAATCCTCCTCCGCCGCCGGTGGCGCCCTCGTGATGCAGCAGTATTCCAACCTGCCGGTCTGGTTCGAGGAAGCCCAGGCCGACACCCGGGGCGACCTGCTGCGCCTTCTCAAGGACACCTTCAACCGGATCGGGGGCGCCAAGCGGCTCTCCACCGGCATGCGCCAGATTATGACGAGCCCCATCGTCATCGGACAGGCCACCAGCGCCGACCACGCCACCCGCACCCGCTACCCCCATATTCTCGTCGCCGCCTCCCGCCGCCTGCCCAAGCCCGGGGACTCCTGGGAAGGCCAGGTCCTCAACGAAGGCGAGGCCCGCCAAATTCACGAAGCCAACTATAAGCACGTCGAGGAGAATGTCCTGGATGACCTCTACCTGATCTTCCGCCACGTGTTACTCCACCGAAAGGCCTTCGCCAAACGGGTCATGGAAATCATCCCCGAATGGATCGAGAGCGAACCCATCCGCTCGGTGGAGAAACGCACCGCCACCGTCCGGGCCATCGCCCTGGCGGGATTCTGGGCTGCCCTGGAGCTTTGTGGTGTCCAGCAGCTCCCCCATTGGATCCAAGTGGATGACAACTGGACACGGGTGATGGTGGACCGGGAGGAACTCATCGACTGCGGCCTGAAGCCCTTCCTGGCCGAGGAGACCCGCCGCACCGTCCAGGACACGCGAGAGACGGGGGAAATCGAGGAGTTTTTGCGTGCCATTACCACCTGCTGGGAACGCAAGGGCTTTGGCGACCAGAAGAGCGACTGGCGCGCCTACTTCCATGCGGTGTTGACCGACTACTGCGACCCACTCGGAGTGGCCGAGGACAGCAACCAGCGGGGTCGGTGGCAAAAGGTCATTCTCTATCTGAACCCCGATCCCCTCTTGGACGCCATGGCGGAGTACCTGCGCCGCCAGAACAAGTTCATGAAGCTTCGCCGGGATGACCTCAAGGCCCAGATGAGTGCCAGACCCTGGTGGGTCAAGTTCGCCAGCAAGGATACCAAGGTCCGCTTCAACCTGAATGGCGTCAGTGTCACCAGCCGAGCCTGGGGGTTGAATTTGGACCTTCTACCAGAGTTCGGCTACCGCCCCACCAGCGACCAAGACGTGTACGGGGCTCACCCCACCGACCCCCGCAAGGGTCCGCTGTATTCCATCGCCGAAGCCCTCAACAAGGAGTTGCCCGGCACATGAACGCTACGACCCTTTCACCGGGCACCCATGCCGCCGCCGCCCCACCCAAGGCCCAGGAACCCGAATGCCCCGAGTGCCGCGCGCTGCTGGCCCAGCGCATCCGCGGGGGTCCGTATGGACCGTTCCAGTCCGTCTGCAAGACATGCCAAGACCGGAAGATGCGCGTCCGTGTGTTCCGCTACAAAAACGCCGAGCGCGTGAAGGTCCAAGCGGGCCGGCTGCCGCGCAACTGGCACACCCTCGTGGAGGTGGCCCAAATCATGAATCTCACCCCCTCGGAGGTCATCACCCTCCAGGGCCGGGCAATGCGCCAGTTGCGCGCCTACCTGTATTTCGGCCCCGACGCCATGTACGAGGTCTGCATCGAGGAGTGGATCGTCGCCATCGAATTGTGCTTGGACGAGGGCCTTGTGGAAGAGGCGGTGCAAATCCGGTTGATGGTGGAGCAGTTCCGCGAGCTCGTCTTTGCCGAGTCCGCGGCCGTGGCCCGGATCGCGCAGAACGGTGGCCTCCAGGATTCGGAGACAGTCACATGACCATCCAAGTCACTCCCCGCGGTGGAAGGGGCATGAATTCAAAATTCCTGCCCGCCCCGTTTTATGCGTTGGACCTCTCCACCACGAGCGCCTGGGGCTCGCGCCCGGGCGAGGCTCGCGCCCGCTACATCGGCATCCCCGGTGTGCCCCCGGTGCCCATCATGTGCCAGGTTCACGTGGGGTGGGATAACCACGCTTGGACCGGCATCTGCCTGGATGACCAGATGGATTTTAGTGATTCAAGTGGCCGCATCCGCAGCCTGCGCATCGTCGACACCCGGCAATTCCTGGAATGGGACACGGTCTTCGCCGCCTACAACCAACGCGACAACCGGATCGTCAACGGCGTCATGGAACGTCGTTACTGGCACGTCCTGCCCAAGGACTACGTCTCCGGCAAACGAACCTTCACCCGCAAACCCTTCACGGGTCGGGAGGTGCTCCAGTCGGTCTTTGGCTTCACCCGCTCCTCCGGCTCCCCCCACTACACCGTCGAAACCCGCTGGCGCTTGAACCTGCACCGCATTCTTACCCGCGAACCCGTGCTGGACCTCGATTGGACCCGTGGCGCCACCCTCCAGCAGATCGCCCAGGAGGTCGCCGACCGCCTGGGCCTGGTCGTGGGCGTCGTGCCAGAGGATCCCTGGACCCTCCGCTTGGAACGCAAGGGGTACGGCGCCATCCCGTACTACCCGGAGACCGGGAGCTCCTTCCCACCCAGCTCCAATGAGCGCCGGGTTGGCTGGTCCTACAGCGGCACCCCGACCCGGGTACGCGTCGTCGGTGAGCGGAGCGTCTACCAGATCATGGACATCGAGCTCGTGCCCGACTGGTTACCCACCTGGGAGCTCTTCATGAACCTGGACGAGTTCCAAAAGGACCTCTTTTACCGGGCCCAGGACTCCATGGGGCGCCATCTCTCCCACCTGCCTAATGACACGGACCACGCCCAGGGCTGGTTCCTCGCCGCCGCCATGGCGCGCGAAATCACCGTCGGCCAGTACGCGGCCCTGCGGAAGAAAATCCCCATGAACATCGACGCCGTGCCCGCCAAGGAGTGGCGCGACACCGGTCTCTGGCAGGGGCAGAAGCGCACCGACATGCCCGTGGCCCTTTACCTCTCACGCATCCTCTTCCGGTCCTTCAAACCCAAGGACAAGGGCTTCCCCGTCGGTGGCTCCGTCTCCGGCCCTCGGCCGTCCCGAACACCCTTAGTGCCCCTGGAATCCTTGGAGGTGTTGCCACGCCTCCTGGCCGCCGTGTCCCATGACCCCATCTCCGGCCGCATGCAGGTCGACTCGGACTCACCCACCGATGGCAACGGGTACGTCATCGCCCAGGGGTACCAGATTGGTCTCGATGGACTGCTCACCGTGCAACCGGAGTTCTTCCAGTTGGCGACCTGGCGATCCCTTCAGAGTCTTTGGCAATCCGTACCCTTTACCGTGGACCAGTCGGCGGAGCAGGGGCTGCGCATCCTCTTCAGTGAGCCCATGATCCTGAGCGAGAACCTGGTCGACATGGTCGATGGCCTCCCGGTGATCCGTGCCGATGCCATCATTCGCGTGCCCAGGGTCCGGGCGGCTTTGGTCTTCGCAGCCGAGGTGTTCCAACACATCGAAGGAGTGGGTCCCCGCGACCGCGTTGAACTGGTCGCCGGTCTCGGACCGGAATTTATCCTCTCAGCCTCCGGCGCCACCAAGGCCGAGGAATTACCCTACGCCGACGGGCAGACAGCACTGTATAAGGCGCGGCGCGTCGCCCGGGCCATTTTGGAACAACCCCCCTTCAGCGTGAGGGGTGGTTACCGCACCCCCGGCATGAGTGGCCAGCGCCTGCATGCCCTCCTGGACCGCGTCTCCTGCGTGGTGTCCGCCCAGGGCTCCTATGAGGAAGTGGAATTCTCCACCGAACGCCTGCCTGCCACCTACGAATCCGAGCGCCGGTTCGACCGCATCCGCCGGGAGCAATTACTCATGCCCGGCCAGGCCGAACTCAAAGCCGAGTCGCGGGCCCTGCGCATGCTGGCCTCGGCGACGCGCGCCTCCCCCGGCGTGGTGCAGGGCATGCAAGCCTTCCTTCGCGGCACCTCCGAACCGCCCGTGGCGCTGGAGGACGTCACGAACGACACCCCCGTCCTGGCCGTGGGAACCCCTCTCTGGGGTTGGGAATCCAACCCCGGGGCCCCGTCACGGCCGTCGGCAAGCCCGGGCATCGACCAGAACCGCTTCTTCGGTGCCACCACCCGGGAGGAGGAACAACCCAATGGCCTCATTCCCGTGCGCAGCACCGGAATGATCAACGTGCGAGTCAAGGGGCCGGTGCAACAGAACCAGTCGGTGGGCAAGCCTCGGCCGGTCCAGGTGGATGAAGGCGATTGGCAGCTTCCCGTCCACCTGGTCGCCGGTGGCGTGCCCATCGTGGGCCTTGCCCAGAGCAGCGTGCCCGATGGGGAGATCCGGCTCATCAAAGTGTTGGTGAGTGGAGCGGAACCCGGGCTGGTCAAGGCCATGCGTAAGTTCCGCATCAATCGGGCGACGACGATGATCGAACAGGAATCCATGGAGTCCTTCGGACCGCCATTCACGGTCCAGGCCATCCTGGAGACGGCCAACTCCACGAGGCCGGAGCCCCTCACCGACTGGACGGTTTACGAGATCAACATTCCCAATCCCGGACCGCTTATCGGCGCCCAGCCACGGGTCACCTTCAGCTTCCTGACAGAAGCTGGAAACCCCACTGACCCCGTCACCATCCTCCGAGCGCACCTGGACAACACAGCGGCCACGCCCAATCCCGTGCCGTTCCACCGCTGGTACACGTGGGGAGAAAGTATGATTCGCAGGCTGGACCAAATGGGTGCGGTCGCGGCCGTGGCTGCGGAGGATGCCGCCCGTTTCTACGCCCAGTGGGCCGCCGAAGGTTGGGCCAGCCCCAACTCGCCAGCTCTCAATGTCCCCGATGCACCGCCCTACCGCCCAAGAGAAGAAGTTCACAGCATCCATCTGCGCGCGGACATGATCACCGTCGAATTTCTCTAACCCGCGGAAACAACAAAACCAACACACCATGGCTCAACTTGTCCTCAACTTCCCCAATGCCATCGCCCCGAGGCTGCTCAATTCCTTCTGCGCAGCCACCGGCTGGCAGGCCAACATCTTCAACCCTGCCTACCGCCCGGACCTTCCCACCGATCCGGAGACCAACCCGGAAACTCTTCCCAATCCCACGAGCCAGATCAACTGGGCCAAGGCGCGCATCATCGACTTCGTCAAGGAAAAGTCGCTCATCACGGAGTTGAGCATCTTCGACGCCACCCAACGCACGGAGCGCACTGCGGCCGAGGCCAACATCAGGATCGAACTCGACGTCACCTAATTCCATGAAGGTCTACATCGCCAGCTCGGACCGACTGGTCGCCCGCACCATGGCCCGACTCGTGCGCACGGAGGGCCATCTGGTCCTGAGCCATTGGCACGACGTCACGGATTCCGAGAAGGCCCTGACCGCCGGGGAAAAACGGGAATGGGCCATCCAGGAAATGCGCCTGCTCGATGACTCCGATGCCCTCGTGTTCATCCAAGCCATGGAGGGGGGCAAAGGGAGTGACTACCTGAAGCTGGGAATCGCCATCGGCCTCGCCAAGAACGTGATCGTGGTTGGGAGTTGTCGAGGGGACGTGATCCTTCACCCGTGGGTCGACCAGGTCGAATCCGCCACCCAGGGATTGGAGAAACTTCAGGAACTCAGCCAGACCCGACGGCTCGCGGGCGGGAGGGTTACCGCGTGAGTGAGGTCAACCGCGAACCCAACCCTGTTCGGAAGCTTTTTGCGCCAATGTGTACTAAAAAATGGGACAGATATGAAAGTTTACCTATTCAAGAGGAACTTCGCCCGACCCGTGCGGGAGGGTGTGAAGTGTCAGACCGTCCGCGCCTGCAGACGCTACCCACCCACTCCCGGGGAGAGACTCTCCCTTCGCCAATGGACCGGCCAACCCTACCGCAGCAACCAGGTGTGGTTGCGCGATGGAATCACCATCCGCGTGGCCTCGGTGGAGATCCTGGCCGATGGACGCATTGAATGCGGTGGCAGGACCCTCACCCCGGACGAGTGCCGGGAGTTCGCCCAGGCCGATGGCTTCGAGTCCCTCCAGGCCCTGGTCGATTGGTTCCAGATCGAGCACGGCTTCCCTTTCAACGGTGAATTGGTCGTCTGGACTCCGTGCGACCCCAAGGAAAAGGCCCCCGACTTTGCCCATTGCGCTGCATAACGGGCCCATTCGCCCTCTGATCGTCCGCTACCTGGCCGGCGTCAATTCGACGGCACTCCTGATCGAGTGCACACGCCTGGGCTTGATCGCGGACCTGATCCTCTTCGCCGATGCCGGCGGGGAAAGGCCCGAAACGGTGGCCTTCCTGCGCAACTTCGAGCAGTGGCTCGTGGACCACGGCCAACCCGCCCTCACCGTGCTGCGCAAAACCCATCAGAACGCCTTCGAAGGTTTGGAACAGGAATGCCTTCGCAGGCAGATCCTCCCCGGCTTGGCCTACGGACACAAAAGCTGCGCTCTGAAGTACAAGACCGACCCCATGGACCACTTCACGCGGGGCTGGATCCGGGAAAGGAAGCTCACTCCACCCGTGGTCGTCGCCTGGAGCTTCGACGCTGGCGAATCGCGCCGGGCCAGTGGCCCCTCCATGGACCTTGCCACCTACATCCCCTGGTACCCGCTCGTGGAATGGAACTGGGATCGGGAGCAGGCCGCCAAGGTGTGCGCCGCGAGTGAACTCCACCCCGGCGAGAGTTCCTGTTTCTTCTGCCCAGCCACGAGCCGGGCGGGAATCCGGCGCCTGAAGCAGTCCCACCCCTCGCTCCTGGACCGGGCGTTAGCCCTGGAGAGGGAGGCTCAGCACACCGCACCGGCCGTGGGTCTGGGGGGAGCCAGGCTCCGCTGGGACGAGGAAGTTACGCGCTCCGTATTGCCGACCAGGGAAGGGGACCCGGATCACCGCATCCGTGTGCCTTGTGAGTGCTACGACGGTCAGGAGAGTTTCTATGAAAATGTCTAACATAGCGTTCGAGGAATTGAAGGTCCGCCTCAATGGCGCCATCCACGATATTGTCCTGGCCTGCCGAGAACTGGAAGAGGGCCAGCCGGAGGCCGCGGTCGAACGGCTCGGCAACGCTGTCAGCGCAGTCGAAGACGCTAATGAGGTGATCGAGAAGGAAAGTTGAAAGGTAATCCCCGGGCCGCTGGGGCGGCTGGTAACCCTACCCAGCCGACCTCCCCAGAGGCAGGCCATACCCAATGGTTATGCAAAACAGCGGATCAAAAACACATCAAGAACTTCGGGTTCTCACAAAGTCGAGGAAGGCATCTGGCTCATTCGGTACCGGCAGCTTGGCTGAGATCGCTGCACCTAAAAAGCCCGTCAAATTCCCGTGTAAATCGAGGGGACCGCACGAACACACATGGATTGCGGGATTCAAAATCGAAGTGTGCACCCAGTGCGGAAAAACGCGCGCCAGGATTTTGGAGAAAGGAAAGTGACCTCTCTATGAACAACACCCAGGCAAAGCAACCCTTGAGCGGCATACAGCTCATCGCCGCCGAGCGCACCCGACAGATCGAAGACGAGGGCTTTTCGGCGGAGAAGGATGACAAGTATCGAGAATTGGAACTGCTCAGGGCCTCGGAATCCTACCTCACGGCG